>JBASRM010000026.1:0-13668 GCA_049273835.1 Blastocatellia bacterium
ATCCTCGGCTCCTAGATCGCTAGATCAAGATGAACTGAAGAACATTGCCTTGGCGAATGTAGCCCGGCGCAGTGGTACGGCCATCGACGATTTGTCGATAATACACACTTCTTCGCCAAATACTGGACTCACCAAGATTAAGGCGGTGACCTTCACAATAGTCGATACGGTTGGGGTGCCGATAGATGTCACACTTGATGGCGCCGGGAGAGAGGTCGACCGCGAGACCCTGTGGCAAACGAGAATAAGGCCTACAAGGAAAGGTACGGCAACTTGACGCCCGGTCTGGCTAGCCACATTGAGTCCAGCGGCGGACACGAACTAATACCCGTGGTAATAGTATTGCGGGATACCGAAATCGAACAGGAACAGCCCCAACAACAGTTCATCGATAGCGAGACCTATCAGAGTCTGTCGAGCAGCGAGAAGAAAGCCCTGCTCGAAAGTGAGGAGGCTCGTCGAGTTGAAATGGACGCTTACTTGAAAGCGCGGGCACGGAGGATTCTTGCGCCTTTTGAAGCTAGGCTGTCGAATCTAGGAGCGGGTGTTCACCCGGATAGCTACTTTCTTCAGGTGTCCGCCAAGCTATCCGCTGAGGCAATAGAGGAAGTAAACAAGTGGCCAGAAGTTCGAATGATTGACCTGGATTCTCAAAACCAGCCAGAGCTTAACGTTACGAGACCATCGATTGGGGCGACTACCGTTCACAGCCGAGGTGTAACCGGCACCGGCGTTAAGGTCGGGATAGTCGATCTTGGGGGACGAATTGCGACAGCCAATCCATTCCTCGCCGGGACTTTTCAAGATTCCTCCACAGTCTGTGCTACGCCCGATGAGCATACGACGGCGCTTGCCGGCATCGTTCGGAGCACAGATTCAACAGGTCGCGGGATCGCCCCGGGTGCCGCCCTTTGGACGGGGGGCTCCTGTCTAGATGTGTGGGATGAGTTGAGAGACAGGTCCCATGGGGCGGCCGACTGGGGAGCGAAGGTCTTGAACCTGAGTTGGGGGGCCGATACAGGCAGGTTTTTTAGTTTCAGGGACATTTTCTACGATCAGTACGTTCAGTTCCGGAGCGTAGTGGTCGTAAAGTCCGCTGGCAACCGAGGCTCGGACTGCGGACTTAACGGAAATGTAACGAGTCCGGGCTTAGCTTATAACGTGATAACCGTGGGTGGGTTCAAGGACCATAACACTGTGGACTGGGCCGATGACAACATGTACGAATGCTCCAGTTGGAACAACCCATTCACTGCAAACAACGACCTCGAAAAACCCGAACTGGTTGCGCCGAGCCACAAAATATACACGACGACGGTCGCCTCTCCGTGGCTTAGTCAACAAAATGCCATTGACGGATCGCTTCACAACGGGACAAGTTTCGCGGCACCTCACGTTGCCTCTCTCGCCGCACTGCTAATGCAACGAGACCCCTATTTTGTCTACAAGCCGAATCTCGTAAAAGCAATCATCCTGGCGTGCGCAGCGCATAACATTGAGGATGGCCCGATCTATGGGTACAGGGATGGCGCCGGCGCCATAAGTGCCTTGTGGGCGGATGATATAGCGTCGAGGTTCATGGGGAGTTGGGGCTTGATGCCATATGCTTGCACTTTTCAGAATCCTCAGTTGGGCGTGACACTGATTAATCTTCCGGCGGGGTTGCGCACGAGAGTTGCTATAGCGTGGATCGCTGATACTGCGAATGTCAACTATCCCCAATGTCCCGAGTGCAGACATTAATCTCGAAGTAAGATCACCAAATGGGATATCATTTTGGTCGTCGAGTTTCGATGGCACATACGAGATCGTCGATTTTGATACGCCGGTTGCCGGGAACTACTCGTTGTACTTGTGGCGTCGCAACTGCGCGAGCGTCCCTGGGAGTGCGATCGCATATGCCTATTGGCAGGCGCACTGAATTAGCGGGAGTAGGTTACTTAGCGTGTCCGGACTACGCGTAAAACTCGGTCGTTCGACGCCGTCTGAGTATGAGGAGGACGGTTGAGCTTGTTCGCACCGGAATCGGGCTTTTCCGCTTCGAAAGTGTTTTCTCGATCGGGACTGCCAATAATACCAAGGATACCACGATCAGTGAGAACTCTCTTGCGGAGCGTCGGGCGGCTGAGGATCGTCGGGGTTCTTGCGGTGTGCCTTCTAGCTTCGAGCATATCGACCGCGAGATTCGACCAAACACTTCGGTTTGAGAGACTGGCAGAGGGGAACTGTCCGGGAGGTGCGAATAAAATAATGCGCGCCATACGCAATCAGCGCGATCTTAGAAGATCTTTGGGCCGCTCAACCAAATTGCCGAAGGTCAATTTCACGAAGGACATGTTGATACTGATATCAATGGGCAGGCAACCGTCCAGCGGTTATCAAACGCGAATCACAAAGCTGATCGAGACGCCCGAGACGCTCAGAGTCGAAATAATGGAAACGGTTCCTGGAAAATCTTGCCTCGCTGCTGATATGGAAACCTACCCATGCGACTTGGTTTTGACGAAGAGGCTTAATAAGCCGCTCGCCTTTCAAACCAACCAAACCACGAAAGACTGCCAGTAGGCCAAGTTCGACCACTATTCGCTTCGAGCGCCTTGACACGGCAACTCGGGTCCGCGCGATACGACGGGCTCTAATGTGTCCGAATAAATGTGGAGTGAAAACTGCGATCGCATAGTGCCTGACGTGGAATCGCAATTCGGCTCCACATTGCTGAGTTCTCAACATAATATCTGTAATGTGGAGCTGCACATTACAGATCAACCGCAAGATCAAACGCGAGACTGACGGGCTTGGGCGATTGATCAAAGTCACCGAGCAAGACGTTTCGACCGGAGCGCTGACGCAAGAGACGACCTATACCTACGACATCGCAGATCACCTGACAGGTGTGAATCAGGGCGGGCAGACACGGGCATTCAAGTACGACGCGGACGGGCATCTGTTGTTCGAGCGAATCCCGGAGATGACGGCGACGATCGACGATGGGACCGGCACGTTTTGGACGACGAAGTACACCTACACTGGCTCCGGGGCGGTGGCAACTAAGACCGATGCACGCGGTGTGATAATCACCTATGGTTATGACAGCCTGAACCGTCTGATCTCGATCAGCTACAACACGAGCGGAGCCTCCCTCTGTGCATACGAGATTGTTTGCTGTGGCTGTAGCAGCTGCAGACCTTCGAGAAACTGAGCCAGCGCCAAGTCGCCCACCAACTAGGAATCTCCCGCAACACGGTTTCCAAGTATCTGTCTCAGTCAGAGCCAGCCTACCGACAGAAAAACCCCCGCACAAAGCCAGCCCTGGAGTAAGTCAGGCGTCGAATCGATGAACTGGTGGAAGAGTGGCGAGGGCGGACTACTCCCAAACAAGGAATCACCGGGATGCGAATCCATCAGCAGTTGATCGAGGAGGGGTTCGCAGTGGGCATGACCACGGTGTACTGGTATCTGAGGGAGCGACGGCTGGCCGAGGCGGAGGGGTGGGCGCTCCGGGCGAAAATTGAGCCATGATTTCGAACCAAAATTGAGCCACCTCAGCGCTTGAAGTTTACTCCTGTTTAGCCATTGCAGCGGAAGACCCCCTCGAGCACAACGGCATCACGGGGCGGTACTGGTCGACTATGTTTATTCCGGCAGCCGAATGATCGCGAAGGTAGCGGGCGGCGCGACTCAGTATTTCCTGAGCGACCGATTGAGCAGAAGACTTGTGCTTGATGGGATCGGCAACGTGTTAGGTCTTCAGGCGCACTTGCCGTTCGGTGAGGATTTCGGAGAGAGTGGCACACAGGAGAAGAAGCATCATTTCACCAGTTATGAAAGAGTTAGTGAGAGCGGATCTGATTATGCTATCAATAGGCAATACGCGCAAAGCGTAGGCAGATTCACGCGCGCTGATCCATTCAGGCGGAGCTACCGGCAAGGCACAGAATTGGAACAGGTACAGCTATACGGCCAACGACCCGATAAATCGTAAGGACCCATCGGGGTTGGAAGACCTTTCGGGGTTGGAAGACCTTTCTTCCACCCAGATTACGATCGTTTCAGGATGAGCGTGGATGGGGTTTTTTTGCCGCGCTTTTCCTGAGATGTGTTCCAGGACGCACGGCCGCGCCTTCGAAGGTGCTGGCTCCGGCAGTGGCGGATCGCGTTAGCAAACAACCCGACCGCGAGTCCTATCATCAGCCCGCCGGCCACGTTAAGACTGAAGTACGCGCAGAAAACTGAGCGATCGATGAACGGCTGAAAGACATGAGTTAGCCGGACATTTAAGTCGATGAGCTCGACCAGGCTGAGTAACAGTGCCGCCGCACCGCCGGCGAGCGCATGGTTTCCCAGCGAAGCCGCGAGTCTGCTCCGATTGCCGGTCCTTTGATTATCGCGCTCGTGACCTGGTTGTTGAGCGCTGTTTTGGTTCGGAAGAGTCGGAGTTGTTGGAGTGGGCAATCCGGAGAGCTCCTGCGTAAATTCGGACGCTCATCGTAATCAGTCAGCTTGGCGGGTGTCAAATGAGCGAACGGCGCCAAAAGACTATGATTTGTTTTCGGCTGCCAAAAATATTGTCGGGACTGTACATCCAGCGCCGGGCGCCGACCTTCGATGAGTTCGCGACCACCTCGATCTGTTTGGTGATCAGTGTGACAGAGTCGTGTCTCAGAGTGTGACATTTCTAAAGGGCTTTGACATTGTCTCAGAGTCGTTGACACTCGTTGGGGCCTGTGATAGCTTTCGCCCGCAAACACGGAGTGGGATTGGCCAACTCAGTATTCTAAATAACGTCAGGAGAAAGCAGTCGAGCTCTCCTAACTTACCCTCGATGCTTTTCTGATCAATCATTAAGGCACATCGCTTTTTTCAGGAGGTTGAGATGTCGAAATCATTCGTCTATGGCTTTGTTGTCGGAATAGGCCTGTTGATCATAGGCGTGAGTGCTGGTTCTCAAATTCAGCAACAGAATTCAAAGGAAACAGAGGCGCAAAGAGAACTGAGGCTTTTTGACCAGGAAGTAGTCGATGCAACGCCCACGCAACTGGGCGTCCTGACACTTCGCCAGCAAAACCACAGCAAACTTTATGGTGCTTATAAGGAACGGAACAAAAAGAGAATCAGCGAATATATCGCTCACCCGGAAGGTAAAGTTCTTGCCATTGATTTCGAGATCGGGTTGGGCCCGAGGTTGACCAAAAGAGAAACTCCTGAAGAGTATTTCGGCAAGCTCGCCGATGCATCGGACGCAATTATCCGGGGCAGAGTAGTTCAGAAAACCTCACAAATTACCGAAGATGATACCTTCATATTTACCGATTACGATGTGGAAGTGAGAGAAGTCGTTAAGGACAACCCGATTGCTCCGCTAGCAACCGGGGGCAATATTGTTCTCACGCGTCCCGGGGGAAAGATCGTCGTTGACGGAATCATAATGCAAGTTACAGATCACCACTTCTTGGCGTTACCGGTTAACAATAGGGACGTTATTTTGTTCTTGAAATACGTACCGGAAACGGGAGCCTATCAGGCGACACGAGACACAGGGAGTTTTCAGCTCAACGGTGAAGTCCTTCGTCCATTGACCGAAGCGCACTTCCCGCCGGGAGTGCTTGAGGATAGCAGGTCGTTTTTGCAAACCGTTCGGTCTATTCAGAGCAAGTAAGGATCATCAATGAGCAAAAGAACAAGATCTAGATATGCTTCATTCTTGTCCGGCATTATCTGCGGTTGCCTCTTCTTTATTGTGGGCTCCGGGATAGGAACACACGCCGATTGTCCGGGTCTTAGCGTTGCCAATCAAAACGGCTGGCTCAAAGGCAGAGACGTGCCCTATCGATTGACCGGTTTTACCGATCCCGAGAAGACGAAACTAAGCGAAGCTTTGTCTATTTGGCAGATTCATAACGGCTTATTCAACTGCTCAGGGGTTAAATTTCATGCTGGAACACCTGGATACAGCATTGAAGCGAGTACGGGTCAGTACATTGGGCACCCTGAGTATACGGCATGGACAGACAGCTTTAGAGCTAATAACGTCGTAAGCACCGCATTGACAACTTTTTATTGGGGCGCATTCTACAATTCAGCGAATGTCTGGAACAAGACTACAGGCACGTCAGGCAGCTATGGCACTTTCCTGTTAAAGATAATGCTCCACGAAGCGGGCCATTCCATGGGGCTGGGACATCCTGGTTCCGAAACGGATGGGCAAACCGTCATGAATGGCTATGATGGAACGAATGATTCCGGCGGCAGCATTGCCACAACGGTTAAACAATGCGATGACTTCATGATAAATTACATCCCCCAGTATACCTGCCTAATCGGTGGAGGCCCGGGCCCCTGCGATGGCGTTGTCTGCGGTGAGTTTCAAGTGGATGGACAGGGTACTGAATGTTGTCCGTCTCCGATCCTGGTTGATATATCCGGAAATGGATTTGATTTGACAGATGCGGCTGGTGGGGTGAGTTTCGATCTTAATCGAGACGGCGCGGCTGAACATCTCGCTTGGACCTCGTTGGTTTCCGATGATGCGTTCCTTGTACTTGATCGGAATGGTAATGGAACGATCGATAACGGGACGGAACTATTCGGAAATTACACGTCTCAGCCTGCTTCGCCCACTCCGAATGGATTCCTTGCTCTGGCAGAGTACGATAAAGCGGCTTTTGGCGGAAACGCCGACGGACGTATCGACAGCAACGATGCGATCTTTTCCTCTATTCGTTTGTGGCAAGACACAAATCACAATGGCATCTCCGAGCCGGGCGAGCTTCACACCTTGCCGCAGCTGGGTCTGAGTGGTTTTAACCTCAAGTACAAAGAATCGAAGCGAACCGACCAGTATGGTAACGGATTCCGCTACCGCGCCAAGGTCTATGACGTGAACAGCGAGAGCGTAGGTAGATGGGCGTGGGACGTGTTCTTCGTAAAGTAGTAGACAACAAAGCAGTCGGAGGAAAGTGTAGGAGGAGCAAGAACCGGGGCGATCAACGGAGTCAAGCCGGCCTCTCCCGGTCTGCTTATTCTTCTTTCGAGCCTCCAAACGCGTGGGTGAAGAACCCTTTCAAACTTCGCTTGATCCCGGCGGGCTCTTCGCCGCCACGCACCACCAGCACCGGACACTCCGCGCGATTTACGATCTCTCGAGTTATGTTACCCATTATGTAGCTCCGAAGGTTGCCGCCTTCAGGCGAAGAACCTGTTACCACCAGATCGTAGTTACCCCGCCGGATCTCCTTGAACACTTCGCTGATCACCAGTCCATGACGCAGCCGCACTCTAGCCGAGACGCCCATACTTTCAAGCGACTCTTTCTCGCGACGCAGGTTTTGCCCCAGCCCGGAGCTCGAATGCAACAAAAGGTTGACGTCCTCTTCCATCTTGATCAAATCGGTGAAGACTGGCGGCGGCTCGGCCATCACATGAAAGAGTGTGATTGATGCGCCGGCGGCCCTGGCCAGCGCACCGGAAAACTCCACCGCGCGATCGATGTATTTCTCACCTCCGCTGCACACCAGAATGCGCTTGAGGTTCTCCCGATTGCCGATGACCGCGAGCACCGGTGGGGCGACGGCCTTGATAATCTTGTAGGCTTTTGCCGACATCAGGAATGGTCCGCGGGTGCCCTTGCGAACTGCTCCGATCACGATCAGGTCGTAGATGGTTTCCTCGGTTCGCCTGACGATCTCTTCGATGGGCTCGCCTGCTTTGGTGATTATCTCGGCCGAGACGCCCTGCTCCTTGAGCAGTTGTTGAGCTCGCCGGAGCGAGTCAAACATCGTGTCCTCTTGGCCCGGTTTCTCGGTTATCCCGAGAATTGTGGTTGACGCTTGAGACTTCTCCGCGAGAAGCCCGCCAAAGCGAACGGCGTTTTCGGCCTGAGCCGAACCATCAGTGCAGATCAAGATCTTCATGGCCAGGTTTCGATCATATAACAACGGATCGAGATTAATGAAGCGGGTGATCGAACAACACCATTGTCGCCTCGAACATCCAACGCTGGTGGCGATAGCCGATAGCTTGTGAAGGCACCAGTCGAACAGTAGAATCATTAGAGAAGTTAGGAGGTCTAGAGATGGGTTTCAAAACAATTGCCCTGGTATTAACTCTTGCTGTAGTTGGCTCGCCTGCGCTTAGCTATCAAAAATCAGCGCAGAAGGCTCCAGCGCCTTCGATTGAAGAAGTCATCCGCAGGTTCGCCGAAGCCGAATCGGAGAACAGCATCGCGCGAAACAATTACGCCTTCACACAGGATTTCGATCTGATAACGATTGGAGAGGGAGGCTCGGCTACCGGGCGATTCCATCGCGTATCTGACATCGTCCTGGATGACCGGGGCAACAGAATTGAGAAGATAACCTTTTTCCCGCCATCGACTCTGGTAGCGCTTACAATCACAAATGAGGACATGCAGGACCTATCCGGTGTGCAGCCGTTCGCTCTTACCGCCGAAGACCTGCCAAAATACCAGGTCGATTATGTCGGCAAGGAGAAGCTCGACGAGCTGAACACCTATGTGTTCGATGTAAAACCGAAGGCGATGCGCAAGGGCGAGCGGTACCTCGAAGGGCGCATCTGGGTTGACGACCAGGACCTACAAATCGTCAAGGTCAAAGGGCAGGCGGTTCCCGAAGTCGGCGATCAGAAGTTTCCTCACTTTGAAAGCTATCGAGAAAACATTGACGGCCGTTACTGGTTCCCCACCTATGTCTACGCGGATGATGTGCTCGAGTTCAAGAAGGCGTCGGCGGTTCATTTGCGGATGACGGTACGCTACACGAATTATAAGAAGTTCAGCGGAAGGATTCGCTTGACCGATGAGGGCGGGGCTGCAACTGAGGAAGAGGTGAAGGCGGCCGAAAAGGCGAAGACCCCGCCGGTGAAGCCCAAGCCTGATTCCAAGAAGCCGGAAAAGCCCTAATGTAATGAGACGTGATGCTCCGTGATGTTCGAAATTCTCCGGACGTTAGTCGCTTGCCTGATGATCGCGATGACGGCGATGACCGCCTCACCGCGACCGGCGCCTCCGGATTCTCAGAAGTCACCCGATGAAATACTATCGGCTGCAGCCGAGCGCGGCAGGGAACTCGTGGCCGCGATGCGCGAGTACTCCTACTACGCCGAACTTACCATTCAAACAGTCAGCCAGGCTGACACGATAACCGGGAAGTACTACCGTTTCTCTCAGGTCTCATCGGATCGCGACGGGAATCGTCAAGAGAAGGTGCTCGAGAACACATCGACTCTGCCTAAGGATGTCAACATCAGCACAAACGCGGCGAATAATCTAACGCGGGTTTATCAATTCATCCTTACCCCCGAGACGCTTACCCAATATGAACTGAGCTACGTGGGACGCGAACGCATCGACGAGTTGAATACTCTGGTCTTCGACGTGAAGCCGAAGATCAAAATGCCCGATCCTGATAAGAGCGTGGAGCGATATCTACGGGGCCGCGTGTGGATTGACGATCAAGACCTGTGTGTCGTCAAAGTCGCCGGCGAAGCGCTGCCCGAGCAAAGCGCCCATCGAACTCCGAAATTCGAGACCTATTTTCAAAATTACGAAAGATTCTGGTTCCCTGCGTTCACGTCCGCTGACGACAGTATTCGCGTCGGGCGTTACTTTACCAGGGTAGTCGTAAACGTGCGCTTCACCGGCTACAAGCGAGCAGGCGCGAAAGGATGACCGCGAGCGCCCCGACAATCGTGCTCACTCCTCTTAAGCTTCCGATAGCGTGCGCTTCAAGCATATTCCTGGCGTCGCTTATCGTGTACGTGGCGACGCTGGCTCCGACGGTAACACTTGTAGACAGCGGCGAACTGATTGTAGCCGCTCACTCGCTTGGCGTAGCACACCCGCCCGGTTTCCCGCTCTATGTTTTGCTCGCGCATCTGGCAGCGCTGGTTCCGATGGGTAACGTCGCCGTAAGGGTCAACTTCGCGTCGGCTTTGTTTGCGGCGATGGCTTCGTCGGTAGCTTCGCTGGTCCTTTTCGAAGCGCTGCTCATCAGGCGGACCTCAACTCTCACAAGAGAAGCCCGGAAGAAACGAGAACGTAGTAAGAAAGGAAAAAAGACGTCAGCCGCAACTCAACCGGCAAGGGAAGCCGCCGAAGAAAGTCCGGTAGTGATAATTACTTCGTGCCTGATCACAGGCCTTTTGTTGGCTTTCTCACGCACGCTCTGGGCATACGCAACAATAGCTGAGGTTTACACTCTCAACGCGCTGTTAATCCTCCTGGTGTTCCTGCTGATGTTCCGCTGGCGGCGGGTGCGCCGGGTCGTCCTCCTGTACGCCGCTGCGGTTGTTTTTGGCCTCGCCCTTGGGGTACACCACGTCACCGTAGCGCTGATGTTGCCCGCGCTCGCAGCGCTGGTGTTCGCTACAGAAGGTCGAAGCTTCTTCACCAGCAGACGGCTGCTTCACGCCGCGTTGTTTGCAGTCGCAGGCCTGGGAATTTACTTATACCTTCCGCTTGCGGCGGCAAGGTCGCCAATCATGAACTGGGGCGACCCTCGAACGGTTGAGCGATTGTGGTGGCATCTGACGGGACGTCAATACCAGGTTTTCTTTTCTTTTTCCCTGCAAACCATGGCGAGTCAGTTCGGCGAGTTCATAAAGTTGATAGCCAGGGAATTCGGCCCGTGGTGGCTGCCCGCCGGACCGGCAATCGCGATAACCGGGCTGGTGACGATTTTTCGGCGAGACAGAGCGATCTTCTGGTTTCTCGCACTGGTAATAACCGCCGATCTGGCCTATGCGTTGGGATACGAAATCGCCGAAGACAAAGAAGCCTACTACCTGCCTGCTATCATATCGCTCGCCATAGCGGCCGGCTTTGGAGCTGTCTGGTTGATAAATCTGGTGTCAGCGCGGCTGAGCCGGATAGCCAATCCCTCCGCGCTTGCCATCGCTGCGGCGGCTATGTTTCTCGTGCCATTGATTGCGCTCGCGGGAAACCTGCCGTATAACAACCGCAGCAAGTACTTCATCGCGCAGGACTACATCGACAACATATTTTCCACAATTGAACCGGGTGGTATGTTGCTCACCAGAGACTGGCAGGTTTACTCACCGATGCTCTACGCCCAGGAGATCGAGCATCGGCGCGCCGATGCGATTGTAATCGATATCAATCAGCTGCGGCGTTCGTGGTATTTTAATCATCTCAAACGGGCCTACCCGGCAACGATTGAACAAGCTCGCGATAAAGTCGACGCCTTCCTTGAAGACCTGCGTCATTGGGAACGAGACCCCGATCTATTCCAGCGCGACGTCATGCTCAACCAACGCATCAATTCGGGATTCTACGATATGATCGTCGCGTTTGTGACCAACCATATTCGATCCGCGCCGGTCTACGTCACTCTCGACATTGCCGCGAACCGCGAGGGAACCGATGCCGAATTGACCAAAGCCCTTGCGGGGTCTTATCAGTTCATCCCGCAAGGTCTTGTCTTCCAGGTCATAGCCGGACGCGAGTTTCGGCAACCCGAGGACCCCCCACTCATTACCAGAGGCCTCGCCGACGGTACGCTCAGATTCGAAGATGACGATGTCGTCAAACTGAAGGTTCTTCCGGTGTATGTAACGATGCTCTATAACCGCGGCCGGTATCTTGCGGCAAACGGCCGGCACGAACAGGCGATTGAGTCGTTCAACCGGTTGCTTGCTCTGGATCCCGGTTTCAAGACTGCGGAACAAGCGATCAATGAAAGCCTCAACGCTATGCGCAAGCCTAGATGACGTTTTTGTTCGACGGGCCTTCTCAACCGGATCGGAGAGTCTCTATAATCAAAACATCCACCTATGTCGAACGTTGATCAGAGCGACACTTTGCCGGGGCGCTCCCTAAGCGCCGGCGAAATCTACATCGAGATGAAGCGCCGGCTCGAGCAGGGCGCCCAAGCCGCGATGGCCACTGTAGTCAAAACGCGAGGATCGACGCCTCAACAAGTCGGTGCGAAGATGGTCATCTTCGACGACGGCTCTTTTATTGGGACCGTTGGAGGCGGCTGCGTCGAAGCCGACATCTGGGCCGAAGCCCGCGAGGTGCTGCAAACCGGCACGGCCGACATCTATCACTTCAACTTGAATGACGAGTATGAAGATGCTGAAGGCATGGTCTGCGGCGGCCAGATGGACGTGCTCATCGAGCGGTGGGCTTTGGAATAACGCTGAACAAGAAGCTACGCGCAGAATGCTTCCTTAATCGCTTCCGCCACTTGCACAAGCAACTCCTCCTGTTGATGCTCATCCATCGAAGACATTGGCCTGGAGGGCGGGTTGAATGATTGGAACTGTGAGAGGGTGGTCTGCATAAACATGCTTGGGCTCAGGATCAACGCCATAATGATTGTGCCCTGGTTCTCGGAACTGGCGAGGAGGGGTGGCAGCTCATCCTTCGCAATGAAGTCCGAAGCTAGAAAGTTGGCGCTTACAAGCAAGATGGCTACTCTGGCTGAGGAGATGGCCTCCTGAATATCCCGTCTCCATCTCGCCCCTACTTTAATTCTAGTATCATCCCACAGCTCTAATTTTCCAGCTCGTTCGATTGGCTTTAAGTGCAGATGAAGCTTTTCCAGCCATTTTCTGTCTGCGTGGCTGTAGCTGACAAAAATTCTGCTGCGTTCGGAAGACACCCCCTTCGGCATGCCCGTGCTCGGTTTATCAAGCGTCGCGCCCTGGCCTTGCGCGGCTGCCTCCGATTTCAGTAATTGAGTTTGCGCTGGCGCCGATCGCAAGCCGGCCGGGCCAGATGGAGCGGACAGCCCCTGGGTTTGCGCATCACCGGAAGCTGGCCGGACTAGTGGTTCAGTACCGGCTGCAATTGTATTGTCAGCGTCAGGAGAAGCCAGGAACATAGTTGGTTCACTGGCCGGAACATCGAACAGCGATGTTCCCTTAGGAGTAACAAGGCCGCGAGTCTTCTCGGCCGGCCGGTCGGCTCCTGTTCTCAAGCGCCCTGTTGTGCGAGTTGCCGGCCTCCGGTTGACGAATCTCGAAACCGGTGGGCGCTTCTTGCTCCAGACAACATGATATTGATTGTTTCTAAAATTCAAATAACGGTTTCGAACCAACACGTAGAGCAGATTGTTGGTGGTCTCCGCGGTTATGTAGTCGTCATCAGATATAGCAACCGGAAACTTTTTCATTGACTCGATCAGAGTGCTCTCAGCAAAACGAGTCTTCCGTGAAAGCCAGTCAACTGCATAGTACACGCCTATCCGGGCGCGATCTGTCCTTTCATCCTGATCGCGGCCCCCAAACAAGTCGCCCAGGATTGTTTCCCAATTGAGATCCAGAACCTCCTGAACCCACGAGTTATGCTGAACCTCGCCGCGATCGATCAAGCTTACGAAGTCGATAAAGTTGGAGTCGTTATCGTAATTCGTGTTCATCGGGTGCTTGAGCTCGTTGATGACGTTCCCAAAAGATCCGCGACCGACGTACATCAGATGCTTTAGAAAAACGTCGTATTGTTTTTCAAGCTCAGATCTCCACCCCGAGAGCGTGGTGAACAACGACTTATCCCAATCAATCTTCCACAGGCACGGCACATACCACTTCGAGAAGCCTATGGCTGAGAGACGGAGTTCGGCGTCGTCCCAGCCATCAAAGTTTTCCTTGCGCGCGACGGCAATCACTCTAATGCGCCTGTTGCTGAAC
>JBASRM010000029.1:0-4991 GCA_049273835.1 Blastocatellia bacterium
ATCATAATCAACCCTGATCTCAGATGACGTCGGCCATGGTTGCTTCCACACGCTTGAAATAAAGATAGGAAGCGACAAGCAGAATGATTGAGATCAAGCACGACCTGCCCAGCGGACCGAAATCGGGTGTCGTTCCAAGCAATAGGACCTGTCGGAAACTCTCGATAATCGGGACCAGAGGATTTAGCGAGTAAAACGTACGCAAACGCTCGGGGACTGCGCTTACCGGATAAATAATCGGAGTCGCAAACATCCACAACTGAAGCAATAGCGGCATTGCCATTCCGATATCGCGAAACCGAACGTGGGTTGCGGCGAGAATCAGAGAGATCGACAACGAAAACAATGTCAGAACAGCGACTATAGGCAGCGCATATAATGCGGTCGCCGTGAGCGGCACTCGATAGTAAATCATCATTACCGCGAGCGCAGTCGAACCTATAAGAAAGTCCACCAGCGCTGCCAATACGTAAGTTATCGGCAAAATCTCGCGCGGGAAATACACCTTGGTTATCAGCTGCGAGTGACTGACGAGACCGCCTGTCGCATTCGTCACCGAGGATGAAAAAACATTCCAGGGTAGCAACGCCACATAGGCGAAGATCGCGTAAGGCACGCCGCCGCTTGGCATGCGAGCGATCAAAGAAAAGACGACAGTAAACATGAGCATCATCGAGATGGGCTGAATAATTGCCCAGGATATGCCGAGTATCGATTGTTTGTAGCGTACCTTGATGCGATGTGCGGTGAGGGTATAGAGCAGATCTCGGTAGCGGACCAGTTCGCTCAGACTTTTGACAAGCGAGAATCGCGACACCGACGGTGAGCGGATCACCGTCACCCGTCTCGGCTCGTCAAGCAATGTGGCGTTTCCAATTGAGTCGGCTGTCCAGCGATATGCCATCTCAGTAAATTTCCTTCATTGAATTGCAGGCAAGTCGGGTTCTGACTTGCAACCGGGCCGTCGGTCAGTTCGACTGGCAATCGCGCCAACTGGTGGACCAGAGCCGGGCGCCGCGTAGAAATGCTTGCCGTAGAAGAATCCAACCGCGTCCCATACTGAAAGCTCGCTGTTGAAAACATGCGAGGGGTCGCTTGGAGGTTTGATCATTCCGGCGACGACGGTTCGCAATCCTCGCACCACGTCGCCGTACAGATATCGGGGTATCCCGCCAAAGTACACGACCGGCATTTGACGCTCTCTATCAATGACTCCCGCGGAAACGCCTCGCCAAAAACACCACTTGCGGAAATAACCCTTCAGCAATCTCTCCGGCGGAACGTAGTGATAGATGATAAGCGCCGGAACGTAGAATCCACGCGCTCCGGCAGCAAGCAATCGTCGGTACATATCATCGTCCTCTCCTGCAAGAAGCCGGGTTCCATTTCGCCCAAGTTTGACGTTGTACAACCCGACCTCGTCGAGGATTGCGCGAGATATCACCGCATTGCCGCCCATCAAAATGCCGGGGTAGCTCTCGTCGAAGGGAACGGTTTTGGCGCCGCCGTCGATCCATCCGATCGCACCCAGATAATTCATAGGAAGCCAATCGGGTCGAGCGGCTCCCCAATTCGGTACATACGGGCCGCCGATGAAATCGACATCACCGCCCGCGAAAACCGAGTGGATCGTGCTGTACCAGGATCGGTCTATCTCCTCGTCATCATCGACCATCGCAACAAGTGAACCGCTTGTCGAGGCGATGCCCGCATTCAAAGCGTACGACCTGCCTTGACGGGCCTCGAAAACGTAGTTAAGCCCGTGCTCAAACTTTTTCGAGTAGCTTTCGGCGGTCATCCGCGTCAAATCCGTCGAGTTGTTATCGACGACGGTTACCCGAACCTCCAGCCCTGTCGGAATGTCCGCCGCAACAAGGCTGTCCAGCGTTCGCCGGAGCATCAAATGACGGTTGTAGGTCGGGATTATTACGTCAAGAATCATCACCCAAGTGCCCTTATATTAAGGATGTTGGTTTCATAATTTTGCTCGTTGGACTCACAAGTCATTCCAATTGTTCCTATACCGTAAATTTGCCTTAACTTTCATTTTTGTCTCTGAGCTTGAGTCCAAATAACCGGCGTAAGACCTATCTTTTACAGGAAAATTGTTTCGAAATTCTTGCAATGAACGTTGTTATTGACCCCATCTCATCGGTGTGCTATAACCTCAACTCCCAATAATAGGTAGAAAGCAACGTATCGGCTCGCTGATTCTAAAGCAGGTATTGGCCCTCTTAAGATCGATCTTTCAGGCCGCGAGGCCGACGCCTGTTCGCAGGTCGTCGCTCAGCTTGGCTTTCAATCGAAGTAGCTTCTTTGCATCTTAGAAGGCTTTGAGAGCAAGGGAATGGTGCGGCTCTGGCTGTAACCGGATCGAAGAAGATCTGCCGGCACTCATAGCAACTTGAGACCCTTTTAGCGGTGTGTTTTTTACGAACGTGCCGGCTCAGGTCTTCGAACTGACCCCTTCGTAAGACCTGGCAGGGTATAAGAACAAGCTCCCACAATCTGAACGCATCACGAAGTTCAGCCTCACATCCGATTCTACTGTCGACTCCTCTCCGCCTTAAGAGCGGTGAAGGAGAAGAACTAGCTACGAGTTCGGTGGGAAGACAAAACACCCAGCGGGAGATTCCAATGAAGAGAGTCCTTGTTCAAAGTCTTGTAAGCGTGTTGTTGTTCGTAGTCGCAGGTCTCGGGCTCGCGCTCGTCTCGACGTCGGCTCAAAGCGGGTCTGATGTCGTACTCTACGCGACTGATGCTCCGTTTAGATCGGGGTGGAATGTTGTGGCGGATTCAACCGCGGCCGGTGGGGCCAGACTCGCTAACCCCAACCTCGGGGCTTCAAAACTAGCTGCGCCGCTTGCCAATCCCACTAACTTTTTCGAGATGACGTTCAACGCACAAGCTGGAACCGCGTATCGTCTCTGGGTAAGAGGCAAAGCCGGGAACGACGACTGGGCCAACGATTCCATCTTCGTACAGTTTTCAGGCAGCGTCGACTCTGCCGGCTCTTCGGTTTATCGAATCGGCACAACATCAGGCACCACCATCAATCTAGAAGATTGCTCAGGATGTGGACTGTCCGGCTGGGGCTGGCAGGACAACGGTTGGGGTGTTGGCGTGATGGGTCCGTTGATCTACTTCTCGACTGCGGGTTCGCAAACCCTTCGAGTTCAGATCCGAGAGGACGGCATGTCGATTGATCAGATCGTGCTGTCGCCCCAGACCTACTTGAGTGCTTCACCAGGCGCATTGAGAAATGACACGACAATACTCCAGAAGACCGTTCTCCCTCCTCCCCCGCCGCCGCCGCCGCCGCCGGGCGCGACCATAGTTATCTGGGCTTCGGACGTACCCCCCGCTGGAATTCATGGAGACTGGTCAAAGGTCACCGATGCTGGCGCGGCAGGTCAAATCTCGCTGCGCAATCCGGATGCCGGGGCCCCAAAATTATCAGCACCGCTTGCCAACCCGACAAGCTATTTCGATATGACCTTCACCGCGCAGGCTGGCATTCCCTACAGATTGTGGATGAGGGCCAAAGCGCAAAATGATTCTCCGTACAATGACTCGTGGTTCGTTCAATTCTCGGGCAGTGTCGACGCCGCCGGCGCGGCTGTCTATCGGATCGGCACGACCTCGGGTACCACAATCAACCTCGAAGACTGTTCGGGGTACGGTCTTGCCGGTTGGGGCTGGCAGGACAACGGCTGGGGCGTTGGAGTGATGGGTTCGCTGATTTACTTTCAGTCTACCGGTTCTCAAACATTGCGAGTCCAGGCTCGAGAGGATGGAATGTCGATCGATCAGATAGTTCTCTCGCCAGGAACATACCTCAACGCGTCGCCTGGGGCCTTGAGGAACGATACGGTAATCCTTCAAAGCACAATTGGAACGCCTCCTCCCCCGCCGGTAAATCAACCCCCTCAGGTAACGATCAACGCCAGTCCACAATCCGGTATAGTCCCGCTGCCGGTAAATTTTACGTCAAACGCGTTAGACCCAGACGGTTACATCACCTCTTATAGCTGGACTTTTGGCGACGGGCAGACCTCGACGCAGGCTAATCCGGCAATATTGTATAGCACCGCGGGAAGCTATACCGCTCGGCTGACGGTTACGGACAACGCAGGCGCTTCGGCCAGCGTGTCGCAAGTCATCACAGTTTCTTCACCTCCCAACGGAAGCACCACCCTCAAGGTGCTCAGCTGGAATGGCCAATTCGGAAAGGGCACCGACAACATCTTCAATCCGGACAGGACCGCAACCTGGATCGCCAACATCAACCCCGATCTGGCCGCGCTTTGCGAGATCCCCAGCGATCTTGCGCCGATTCTCAGAGATCTGGTGAGCACTAGAACTGGCCAAACCTGGTACTACTACCACGTGTCGAAGTACATCGGCACGACAGAAGGTAATTTGATTCTCTCGAAGTATCCGCTGAACAGCACCTCGGCAAGGTATTTGAGTTACCAGCGATCTGTGGCTCAGGCCACTGTGACTGTCGGAGGACGAACGGTCAATTTCTTTGCCACCCATCTCGACCCGGACACCTCCGCTCGACGTGCTCAAGAAGTAAGTGAACTTACAAGCTGGGCGTCAGGTTTTGCCGAGTCGCGTATCATCTGCGGCGACTTCAATGCCGGTCCGGACACTTCTGAAATGAGCGGGATGATGGCCCAGCATTATGACTACTGGCAGATGGCGATGAGCGCGGGGGTAGCCTCGGCTTATCCGGACAACCCCGTTTATATGCACACCCGGACTCGCAGGGGCCGAATTGACTATGTCTACTATTCGAGAGGTGCTTCCAACCTGACGTTGCGATCGGCACAGATACCCGATAGCCGCGACCTGTCGAATACAAACGTGGTTGTTCTTCTTGGTACCCTCGATGACAGAGGCGTTAGACCCTCGGATCATAACCAGGTGGTGGTGACGTTCGACGTGAGATGAGCGACTCAAAGCCGTGATCCGCCCATCTGAAT
>JBASRM010000036.1:0-6376 GCA_049273835.1 Blastocatellia bacterium
TTTCAGAGTTAAGTGAGTTAAATCCATTGTTGGAGTCGGGTGTTTACGCCATCAGTCTCGATTACAAAGAGTCCAAGCGCAGCGATCCTTACGGGAATCGTTTTCGCTATAGAGCGAAGATCTACGATGCGCCTGGCGCTAACGGTGGCCGCTGGGCTTGGGACGTGTTCCTGCTAAGCCGATAACCAGGATTTGTCCCGCGATCGTCTCATACCTCGGGCGTGTTCCTTCACGTCCCTCACCTACTTTTACGCTTGACCCATGCGTCCCCGTTGCGCCACTTATCCGTCCCTCGCTATACTTGCCCTCCAACTTCAGGAGGATCACATGCATCGTCACACCTTCAAGGCAATTACCGGCATAGTTGCGTCCCTAATCGTCGCCCTCACCAGCACCGCTCCGGCGGTTCCCGCCCAGTCAAACGGCAAAACGCGCGCGCTCCGCGGGTTCACCGAGGTTAGCGCCGCTGCGGAATTTGGCTGGGAGGAAAAGATGCGCGCAGTGCCTAAGCCGGCGTTGCTGCGCGAGTACATGAAGCATCTGTCGGCCGAACCTCATCACCTCGGTTCGGCTTATGGCAAACAAAACGCTGAGTGGATTCGCGACAAGTTCAAATCCTGGGGAATCGATGCAAAACTCGAAGAGTTCGAGGTGTTGTTCCCGACCCCTACCGAACGGCTGCTCGAGATGATAGAGCCCACTCGCTTCCGCGCGACGCTCAAGGAACCCGTAATACAAGACGATCCGGACTCGGGCGATGCCAATCAACTCCCGACCTACAACGCTTACTCTATCGATGGCGATGTGACCGGGCAGCTTGTCTATGTCAATTATGGGGTGCCTGCCGATTATGAAGAACTAGCGAAGCTCGGCGTCGATGTAAAAGGGAAGATAGTAATCGCCCGGTACGGCGGAAGCTGGAGAGGCATCAAGCCGAAGGTCGCAGCCGAGCACGGCGCGATCGGATGCTTGATCTATTCCGACCCCAAGGACGACGGCTACTATCAAGGCGATGTCTTTCCGCAAGGGCCCTATCGGCCCGAACACGGCGCCCAGCGCGGATCGGTGATGGATATGCCAATTCACCCTGGTGACCCGATGACTCCGGGTTGGGGCGCAGTAAAGGGCGCGCGAAGAATACCGCGCGATCAAGTGGAGGTCTTCACAAAGATCCCTGTGATGCCGATTTCCTACGGCGACGCTCTGCCGTTGCTTCGCGAGCTTCGCGGCCCGGTGGCCCCCGATAGTTGGCGCGGAGCGCTGGGCATTACCTATCACATCGGCGGCGGACCCGCGCGCGTTCGCTTGAAACTGTCCTTTGATTGGTCGACGAAGACTCTATACGACGTGATCGCTCGAATAGAAGGAAGCATTTTTCCGGATGAGTGGGTTATCTTCGGCAATCATCACGACGCATGGGTGAACGGCGCGGATGATCCCACAAGCGGCCAGGTTGCGCTGATGGAAACCGGCCGAGCGCTGGGCGAGTTGCTCAAACAAGGCTGGCGGCCGAAACGAACGATCATAATGTGCGCGTGGGATGGCGAAGAACAGGGGCTGTTGGGTTCGACCGAATGGGTCGAAACACACGCCGAGGAATTGAAGCAAAACGCCGTCGCCTATCTCAACTCAGACAGCACCAGTAAAGGCCGGCTCAATGTTGGCGGATCGCATTCGCTCGAGCGGTTCATAAACGAAGTCGCGCGCGACGTGCAACAACCCGGCGCGAAGGGCTCGGTTTGGGACGCGATAAAGGAGCGCCGGCTGGAGCAAGCGCGGACCGACGAAGCCAGACAGGAACTAAAAAATCGGGCCGACCTGCGCATAAACGCACTTGGATCCGGTTCGGACTACACCCCTTTCCTCCAGCATCTTGGGATTGCTTCGATGAACACCGGCTTTGGCGGCGACGGGGGAGGCGGCGTCTATCATTCGGTTTACGATTCCTTCGCCTGGTACACCAAGTTTGGCGACCCGACCTTCGAGCACGGGCGAGCGCTCTCGCAGGTAAACGGCACGATTGTGATGCGGCTTGCCGGCGCTGACGTGTTGCCATTTGAGTTCGTTAACCTGGCGGAGACCCTGGGGCGTTACGTCGATGAAATCGATAAGCTCGCGATCAGAGAAAAACGCCAGCGAGATATCGACCTGACACCGTTGCAGTCGGGAGTGAAGGCGCTTGCCGGTAGCGCTCGCAGATACGAAGAAGCTCTTGTAAGCGCGGGGGTGAACGGTTTCAAGCAGGTGGGGCGAGTAAGCGCGCTCAACCAATTGCTCTATCAATCCGAGAGAAAGCTAACGAGCGAACGAGGTCTCCCGCGCAGGCCGTGGTTCAAACACCAGATGTACGCGCCAGGGTTTTACACCGGCTACGGGGTGAAAACGATTCCGGGAGTGCGCGAGGCGATCGAGCAAAAGAACTGGAACGAGGTCGAGCCCGAGATCAAGAATGCGGCCGCGGCGATTCAGGCACTGACTGCCCAGGTCGATGCGGCTACGAGGATGTTGGAGGGAAGATAGCAGTTTCACCCTCCCTTGACTTGAGGAGCAGCCGCTGACTGCTGTTGCCGGCTCAGCTGAAGTGTTGATCGAATTTGGTATCGAAGGGCTGTGATGTCAGCCGATGTGCGATTCATTTCCTTGCATGCTTTTTCGCGAGGTTTCCGTCCTATTGTTGGAGGATGTGCTAAACGACTTAACAGTCCGAGTGGAATCGTATGAAGATCTTCCTCAGTTGGTCGGGAAATCGAAGCGGGGCGATAGCGAAACTGTTATACGATTGGCTTCCGCAGGTGATCAACTATCTTGATCCGTACTTGTCTGAGACAGACATCGAAAAGGGCGCGCGGTGGAGCGTCGAAGTAGCAAAGAACTTACAGAAGTCGCGCGTAGGGGTGCTTTGTCTGACACCGGAAAACACTGAGGCGCCGTGGATCATGTTCGAGGCTGGAGCGCTCTCCAGGGACCTTGAAGATGCGTATGTTTGTCCGTTTATCTTCGATCTTGAAGCTGGAGAGATCAAAGGGCCTCTCTCACAATTTCAGGTTACGAGGGCGAACAAGGAAGACGTTAGAAAGCTTGTCTTCACCATGAACAGGGCGCTTGCGAGACGCAAGCGGCCGGAACCACAGTTGGATTCTGCGTTCGAGGTCTGGTGGCCGAAACTGGAAGAGGGGCTTGCCCGGATAGCCGCCGATCCGCGATATAAACAGGGAGCACGATACAAGCAAATGCAGCGCCCGCAAAACCTTGTCGAGACTTACGAGAAGGAGGTGAGACAGTATGCTAAGAGTTTTAAGGCGGCTCTACTTGATCGGTATGGATTCAAGGCGGCCAGTAGCACGGCTCTAGTAGAAATTCTCGATCTCGACGGGACTTCGAGATTCAGCAGATCGTGGCAAGGCATCAAGGTAACATCTGGCATTACCGTGGCCCATATACCTGGAGAGGTCGCGACCTCGAGCCCTGAGAGCAAGTTCATAAAGAAACCAGAGCTGGTAAAGTCCAGTAAGCCCGGTCGGCGTCTGACGCTGATTCCTCGGACCACCACGTCGAATAAATGCGAATTCTACGTGCGAATTGCCGGTGCGCTGAAGAAAGGCGATCCGAAGTTGAGCTATCAGTACGAGAGCACGCTGACCAAGGGCTTCCTAATGAGCAGAAAGGAGGTGCTGGAGGCTTATAAGGACAGCGCTTTTAGAAATGAATACTTTGCGGCACAATCCGAGATACCTTCAGACAAGTTGATCGTCGAGATCATCTTCCCGCGCGGGTACAAAGTGAGGCTCTCTCCTGGTGTGTTCATGGGGCGATCCGAGTTCCTACACGACTCTGAGCTTCAGCGGGTGATTTCCGGTTTTCGCGAGACCAGAAGGGGAGCGCGTTTTGAAGTAAAAGAGCCGCTCATCGGGTTTAGTTATCTGATCTATTGGTTACCGCCCCCTCCGGCCCCTGAGCAATAGTCTTTGCGCGGAAATTTATTGCTACCGTGCTTACTGTTCTGTAGAATACCACTCGAAAGGATTCAACAATGATTAGCAAAGTTATGACAAGCGGAATCCGGCGCAAGGTGATGACCAGCGGCGTTCGTTAAGCTGAAGTTTTGGGTCTCACCCCAGCACGATGTCAGCAAACTCGCTCGAAAGACGCCGCTAGTCCACTCCGATCTCTCAAGGTTCCTCCACAAAACAGTCAGTCCTCCAGTTGTTGTTCAGGAGTGAAGATTAGAATGCGGTATCTCTCACAACTAGTAGTTGCAACCATGATTTGCGTGGCTGCGATTTTTCCCGGCCGCGCGCAGACTCCTCAGCCGGTTCCCTCATTGCGAGAGCAGGCGGAGATGCAGCAGCACTGGTTGAGGCTCCGTCTCGAGCGCGTGCTTCCCAAGCTGATGCGCAAGCACGGGGTACAGATGTGGCTGGTCATCTGCCGCGAGTACAACGAAGACCCGGTGTTCTTCTCGCTGGTTACGCCGACTGTATTCGCCGCGCGGCGAAGAACTATTTACGTCTTTTTCGATCGGGGCGATGAGAAAGGCGTGGAGCGGTTGGCCGTTGGCGGAGGCTCGAACGGCGGACTGTACACCGTGTATCGCGACCCCGAGGCCGAAGGCCGCGAGATTTACGGCGAAGCTCAATGGGTGTTGCTCAAGAAGCTGATCGAACAACGCAAGCCCTCGACGATCGCAATCAATGTCTCGCACACTCACGCTTTCTCGGATGGTTTGTCTTCGGGCGAGCGCGAGAAACTTGAGAGCACGCTTGGTCCCGAATACCTGAAGCGAATCGTCAGGGCGGAGAATCTCGCCCTCGAATACGTCGAGATCCGATTGCCCGAGATGCTTCCAACCTATCGGCGCATGATGGAGACGGTCCATTCCCTGATTGGCCGCGCATTTTCTAAAGAAGTCATCACGCCGGGAAAAACTACCGATCAGGACGTGGTGTGGTGGCTGAGACAACAAGTGAACAACCTCGGATTGGGCACCTGGTTTCAACCTTCGGTGCGAGTTCAGAAATCTTCGAGAACCGGAGTAAACCTGCTTGCGGAGGACGCGCCGACGGTGATCGAACGCGGCGATGTGTTGCATGTAGACTTCGGCATTACCGCGATGCGGTTGAACACCGACACTCAGCACATGGGCTACGTGCTCCGGCAGGGCGAGACCGATGTTCCGGCTGGAATCAAGCGGGCGCTTGCGAATGCGAACCGGCTTCAGGATTTGTTGATGGAGCGAATGAAACCGGGCCGAACCGGCAACGAAGTGCTTGCCGAAACGCTCGCAGCGATGAAGGCTGAAGGCATCAATGGATCGGTTTATACACACCCGATCGGCGATCACGGTCACGGCGCGGGTCCGCTGATCGGCTTATGGGATCGGCAGCAAGGGGTCCCCGGCCGAGGCGATGTGGTGTTACTGCCCGGCACCTGGTTTTCAATCGAACTTGCCGCTACTACGCCGGTGAGCGAATGGGGCAACAAGGATCTGTGGGTCGGCGCGGAGGAAGATGCAGTGATCGACGACTCGGGCCGCGCTTCGTGGGTGCTACGCCGCCAAACGGACTACCATTTAGTCAGATAGCGAATGCCGCGAGAAAACTGCCTGAACAGTCATAACTAGAACCCCGATCAAACCCACATCGAAAATCAGGTTGAACAAGAACAGATACCTTGGCAGGTCGTTCTCACCAAACATCAGGACGGGAATCAGAAACTGGCCGAGCGCTGCCGCGGTGAGAACCGCGCAGAATACAGCCAGCCTCCTGCGGGAATGATTCTTACCAACGATTCCAAGAGCGGTGGCTGCTGTGCCAGCAGCAAAGAAGCCAACCAGTGTCCAAATGGACCTTGGAAAGAGAAACGCTCTGAGGCGATACCATAAGCCGAATGGCTGGGCAAACGGGGCGTGGCCCGACGACTTTTCATAATAACCGAGCGAAGTCATTTGTTGGATATGTCGCGAGCACCTCTGGATCAGCTCGTAAAATCGAAGCGGTCGCCTCAAATAAAAAAGAGGAATCGTCGTTGGGCCAACCCGAGCCATCAGTTCCGTTTTGAACGCCGGATCTCTTATCGGGCTGTCTGCCGAGTACGGATTGGTGCCGGCAAATCTCGCCCAGTCCTGGTCGAGACCCATATCAACCAGGTCCTGTTCGCGCGTCGGAGAGTGCTGTAAGAAGTCGGTGAACAGTTCGATGTACACCGCCTTCTCTCGCAATTCATGCGGCGTGACCCAGTAATATCCCACGGCCGTCGTGCAAAGCAAAACGGAGAGACTCACGGCTAACACAAAGGCGTTCTTGAAGCCCGCAACTCGAGCCAGATAGATTCCAAAGAGGGCAAACAGGACTGCAAACGGCGCGTGCATCGGTTTGGA
>JBASRM010000085.1:0-18334 GCA_049273835.1 Blastocatellia bacterium
GTCCTGCTCAATCGGCACCGGAAACTGCGCTTCCGGCGAGGGCGTGTAGTTGACGAAAACAAAAGCGGCGTTCGCGCCATTAACCAGATCGCGTAACAATCTGTCGTGCGTACCCTTGCTCCCCAAAACCCAACCACCTCCGTGGAAGTACATAACCACGGGTAGAAGACCCCTGGCGCCCTTCGGGCGATAGATGCGAACGGAAATCTCTTCCGTGGGACCTACCGGCAGGATTTTATCTTCGACATCGGCTGGAAGTTTCGTTACCGGACCTGCCTGTGCATCTTCGAGCACTTTGCGGGCGTCGGCATATGGAAGCTCATAGAGCGGCTCTCCTCCCTGCGCAGCGAGCGCGTCGATAAAAGCCTGAGTCTTCGGTTCAAGAATCGGATTGTTTTTATCAGTCATAACATCTCCTTTGCTTGTACGAGTGCAGTGCAACGGAGAAAAATGCCGATCCTGGCATGGGCGGCGCTCCGTGGCCGCTGCTTTTTCGCGGACGGTATTGTTTCAGGGTCGAGGGTAGTGGTGCGAAAGTGTGTTGCTCCACCCATTAACTCGCGCCGCCACCAAGAAGCGAAGGCTGAAAGTCGCACGAAGCCGGCCTTTGTGACTCTTGGTGACTTCTTGACTTGGCAATTCTCTCGCAACTCACTATTAACACCACTACCAACTGCTACACCTTGACAGATTGATTCAGGCTTGCAATGTCGATAACAAAGCGATATCGCACGTCGCTCTTGATCGCGCGCTCGAACGCTTCGTTGATCCGTTGGATGGGGATGACCTCCACATCGGAGGCCACTCCGTTTTCCGCGCAAAAGTCGAGCAGCTCCTGGGTCTCGCGGATACCGCCGATCGCCGATCCGGCGAGTCGCCTGCGGCGTAAGATGAGTGGAACGGCTGACAACAATGTAGGATCGGGCACGCCCACTAGCACCATCGAGCCGTCACGGCGCAGCAGGTTGAGATAGGCGTTGTAGTCGTGTTGCGCGGACACCGTGTCGAGGATGAAATCGAACCGCCCGGCGTTTTTCTCAAACGCGCCCGACTCTCCGGTGGCGATCAAATCGCCGGCGCCGAGGCGCAGCGCATCCTCGCGCTTCCCTGGTGAATGGCTGAGCACGGTTACATTCGCGCCCATCGCCTTGGCAAGTTTCACTCCCATGTGGCCGAGCCCGCCAAGCCCAACCACCGCGACATTATCACCCGCCTTGACGCCGAAGTGGCGCAGCGGCGAGTAGGTGGTAATGCCCGCGCACAACAAAGGCGCCGCGCTTTCGAGTGGGATGCCGTCAGGGATCCTCAGAACATAGTTTTCGTCCACGCTGATCCGAGCGGAGTAGCCGCCGTAGGTAGGCGTTTTGCCGTCACGCTCATAACCGTTGTACGTCGCCGTCATACCTCGCTCGCAGTATTGCTCTTCGCCGGCTTTGCAGGCTTCACATTCGCGGCATGAATCGACGAAGCAGCCTACTCCGACGGTGTCGCCGACCTTCCATTTCCCGACCTTGTCGCCGGCTCTCACAACCGTGCCGACTATCTCGTGACCCGGCACCATCGGAAAGATCGAACCGCCCCACTCGTCGCGGGCCTGGTGTATGTCGGAGTGACAGACCCCACAATAACGAATGTCGATCAGCACGTCATAGGGACCCGGCTCGCGGCGCTCGAACACAAAGGGTTCAAGTTTGGCCGAAGGCCCCGTGGTCGCGTAGCCGCTGGTTGGTAAGCTCTTCAGTGTGTGTTCTCGGGTTGCTTGCATTTGTGGACCTCCTGTTGATCACTTCGCCTTGATTAAATAGATCGGCGGCCGCGAGTCACATCTTGTCTGATTATCGATATTAAATCCGCTAACCGCCGATCTGATCGCGGGCTACCATCGCAACCACCTTGCCGCATCCAGGCGGGTCTCACTGTCAACTCAAGTCTTCAAGACACGGTGATTGTGTCGGTAGCGATTGTCCCGATCGATGAGCATGTGACCACGCAAGGTGACCACATACGGCCAACTGGCGCGTTTCGGTCGCGAGTCGTTGGCGGCGGGCGCTATCCCTTCAATACGCCCTGGCACCGGGTGGGGCGGCGCAAAAAACCTTCACTGTCGCGGACGGGAGATGCCCAGTTTGCGCAGTCGGTTGTTGAGGGTGGTCCTGTTCAATCCAAGACGTGCGGCAGCGCCCGCGGGACCGCCGATTACCCAGTTGGAGTCGCGCAATATGCGCAGGATGTGGTCGCGCTCGACGGCCTCAAGCGTGGATGAGTTAGACTCGGCTTCCGGTTTGGCCGGCTTCAGCTCGGCGTGCGGGACCTCGAGGACGGGCCCGCGCGAGAGGATCACGGCCCGCTCGATGAGGTTCTGGAGCTCGCGGATGTTGCCCGGCCAGGCATAACCGGTCAGGCTCGCCATCGTCTCCGTCGGAATCCGATCGATCGGTTTCTTCATCTGCTGCGCAAACTTGTTCGCGAAGAAGTGCACGAGCAGAGGAATATCTTCCGGGCGTTCGCGCAGCGGCGGCAATGAGATCGGAAAGACGTTAAGCCGATAATAAAGGTCGCTTCGGAACTTTTTCTCGGCGACCATTTGAGAGAGGTCGCTGTTGGTGGCAGCAACCACGCGAATATCTACCCGCATAGTCCGGGAAGTGCCCAGTCGTTCGAATTCCTGCTCCTGGAGCACGCGCAGCAGTTTGGGTTGTAACTCCAGGGGAATGTCCTCGACTTCGTCTAGAAAAATCGTGCCCTGGTGAGCAAGTTCGAATCGCCCTATTCGCCGATCGATTGCGCCGGTGAAAGCGCCTTTCTCGTGGCCGAACATCTCGCTCTCGAGCAACCCTGTGGGGATCGCTCCGCAATTGACCTTGACCAACGTTCGTTCCCGGCGTGGGCTCAAGTTGTGTATGGCCCGCGCTATGAGCTCCTTGCCTGTCCCGGTTTCGCCATTGATCAAGACGGTTGAGCCGGTGGCCGCAACTGTCTCCACTTCCTTGAGGACGCGCTTGAGAGCAGCGCTACTGCCGATGATCTCCTCGAAGTTGTAGCCGGTTCGGATTTCTTCTTCGAGATAGAGCTTTTCTTCTTCAAGCTTTTTCTTGAGCTTATCGATCTCCCGAAACGCGAGCGCATTCTCCACCGCGATAGCGACCTGTTTTGCGACTTGCTCCAGCAACTCCGCGTTCTCTTGGGTAAACGCATTCTCACGGAGGCTCGAAACGCCCAACACGCCGAGCGCGCGATCGTGTGAGATCAGCGGAACGACGCAACCGGATTTGACCCCGGCCGCGGAGAACCGCCGACCTAACGGATCGTGTGCGTCGCGGGTGGCACTCACGACGGTCTTGCGCGTCGCGAAGGCGATTCCCCCCGGATTCCCATCGAGTGGAATGATCTCGCCTTCAATGAAAAAGTCTTCATTCGCGGGGAAATCCAACGCGGCCAGCCGAAGCTGATTTACTCCCGGATCATAAAGAGCGATGCCGGCTAAATCGTGAGGGATCACACCTCGCAGACAGACGGAAAGCGCCGACAACAGTTCTCGAAGATTCAAATTCGAGACCAGCATGTTGTTGACTTGCAACAGGAGCTCCGAATGCTCGCGTTCGCGCGCCAGTTTGTGCTGGTAGCATTGGGCACCGACCGCAACCGCTATTTGCGCGGCGACAAGTTGCGCAAACTCGAGATCCTGGTGGTCGTAGGTTCCAGGCTGGTCACTCCAGATACTCAATACGCCCAGTCGCTGCTGTGCGGTGGTCAACGGCAAGACGCAAAGCGCCCGCACTCGATGATCGCGGAGCGCCTGGGTGACAGGGAAGCGAGTCTCCTGTTGAATATCATGAATGACCATCGGTTGCTGGTTTTGCCATACCCACCCCGCGACCGAGCCTTCTATTGGGATCTCTGAGGGCGTTTCCCACAACGTCGGTTCACACGTCTCGAGTACGTGCAACCGCATCACTTGGTGAGTCCCATCGTGCAGAAACATCCCGAGGTAGTTGAATTGGAACAGGTTCTTCAAACCGCAAGCGAGGTTATGAAACAGATCAAAGATGTCGCGATGCGACGCGATGGCTTTTGACAGATCGAGCAGCGCAAGATATTGCTGCGACGCTAAACCGTTAACAGCTCGCCGAGCAGGGTTCTCCGACACGTTCCGTTCCTCCTCAACTAACAATCCTGACTACTGCATTCCAAGGCGAGGCGATCGCGACCGCGAAACGTAGTGACCAAAACTGGCCAGATGGTTGTATGTGGTCATCACCGGTCCTATGTTCACTCCGCCGTTCATTACGCGATAGCCGGCCTACTATCTGCAAATCAAAAAACTTAGACCGTGTAGCGTTCGATCCATTAGCGTGGCAGTGGGATTGCCACGACAACAGTGAGTCTAACATTGGTTGCGGTCAACGGACGAGAGGCGATGCTTAGAATTGGGGTTCACGCTGAAAACGAATTGACGCGGTTTACGATCGAAGGAAAGCTGACCGGCGGCTCGGCGGCTGAGCTCGAGAGGTGCTGGCGAACCGTCGTCGCTGCTGAACCCTTGAAGTCGATCGTGGTGAATTTGGCGTCGGTGACTTTTGTCGATTCTGAATGCAGGGAACTACTGGTCCGCATGCGCCGGCAGGGCGTCGAGCTCGTACCAACCGGATGCCTGATGAGGGCAATTGTTGAACAGATCGAAAACGAGGTAGCCAACGACTCTAGCGACTCTTATGTTGGCGAACCTCAACCCGAGTGTGCGGGAGGTAGTGATAATGGCGCCGTTTGATGTGAATGAACCCAAAAACCAAACTAGAAACCCGGAACCCGGAAGGAACGAATGAGAACTCTGTTGAAACACAAGTTACCAATTGGCGCAGTGATCGGTTTGATCGTGGTGGTTCTGTTGTTCGCGCTCGGTCGATCGAAGGCAAAGGGGACCGCTCAAGCCGCCGCACCGCCTGTTGAAGTCGAGGTGGTGAAGGTCGAGCAGAGGGATGTCCCAATCTACAGCGAATGGATCGGCACGCTGGATGGGAAGGTGAACGCGGAGATCAAGGCCCCCGTGTCGGGATATTTGCTGAGCCAGAACTACACTGAGGGTTCTTTTGTGAGAAAGGGCCAGTTGTTGTTTGAGATCGACCCGAGACCGCTTCAGGCGGCGCTCGACCAGGCCAGCGGAGACCTGGCCAGGGCTGAGGGCCAGGTCGCGCAGGCCAATGGACAGCTCTTGCAGTCACAGGCGCAGTTGGCCCAGGCGGAAGCCAACCAGGGAAAAACCCAGATGGATGTGGACCGCTTCACACGTCTGGTGAAGAGCGCCGTGATTTCTCAACAGGACTTCGATACCGCGGTGCAGGCCAATCTGGCTGCCAAGGCTCAAGTCAACGCCGCGGCCGCCGTGGTCGAGTCTTCAAAAGCCGCGATCGTAGCGGCGAGGTCTGTGGTCCAGTCCAGCAGAGCTGCAGTCAAAACCGCCGAGCTCAATCTTGGATTTACCAGGATCACTTCTCCGATTGATGGCATTGCCGGGATAGCCCAGGCGCAAGTCGGCAATCTGGTCCAGGTGAACAACCCAAACAGCGGACCGCTCACAACGGTGTCGTCGGTCGATCCGATAAAGGTCTACTTCACGCTTAGCGAGCAGGAATATCTGAACTTTGTGAAACGCAACCCGACGCAAACTCAACGGGACGCCGCGAACCAGAAACTACAATTGGATCTGGTCCTGGCCGATGGAACAACCTATCCGCACGAGGGGAAGTTCTTCGTTGCGGATCGAGAAGTTGATCAGAAGACGGGCTCGATCAGGCTCGGCGGGATCTTTCCCAACCCGGGAAATACTCTTCGTCCCGGACAGTATGGCAAGGTTCGAGCGGTGACCAGGATCGTGACCGGCGCGCTGCTCGTCCCTCAACGCGCGGTCACCGAGCTGCAAGGCAGCTATCAGGTCGCCGTTGTCGGCCCGGATAACAACATCGATATTCGCCCGGTCAAAGTGGGAGAGCGAGTGGGCGGGTTGACGATCGTCGAGGAGGGATTGAAGCCGGGTGAGATCGTGGTGGTCGAGGGGATGCAAAAGATCCGACCCGGAATGGCAGTGAACCCAAAGCCGTTCACAGTGGCGGATGAATAGTGCTGGAAAGGACGTTGAAAAATTGCAAATTCCAGATTCCAGATGATTTCAGATTTCAGATTCCGGATAGCCGCGAGAGAAAACGACAGAAGGCCCACAAATGATATCCACCTTTTTTATCAAGCGTCCGATCGTCTCAATGGTGATCGCCATCGTCACCGTCATCGCTGGACTAGTCGCGATGCAAGGACTGCCGCTTGCTCAATTTCCCCAGATCGTTCCGCCCCAGATCATAACGTCCACGACTTATACCGGTGCAGACGCGGTTACGATTGAGCAGTCTGTGTCGACGCCGCTTGAGCAGCAGATGAATGGAGTGGACAACATGCTCTACATGCAGTCCACCAACGCGAACGACGGTACCGAGAGTTTGACCGTCACATTCGACGTTGACACGGATGTTAATACCGATCAGGTGAACGTTCAAAACCGGCTGGCGCAAGCCCAGCCGAATCTTCCAAGCGACGTCAATCAGTTTGGCGTGAGCCTGCGCAAGTCGACCGGCATCCCGATGCTGGTCATCTCGCTTTTCTCCCCAAACAAAACCTATGATTCGCTGTTCCTCGCCAACTACGCCAACATAAACGTCAACGACGTGCTCTACCGTGTCCCGGGTGTTGGCGAGGTGAGGCTCTTTGGAGCCAGCGACTACGCGATGCGAATATGGGTAAAGCCGGACCTGCTCGCCAAACTCGGTCTGGCCGTGCCGGATCTTGCCCGAGCGATCAAGAATCAGAGCACCGTCAATCCTTCCGGCCAGGTTGGGGCCGAGCCCGCGCCGAAGGGGAAGGAGATGACCTACACCGTCAGGTCACAGGGACGGCTTCAGACCCCGGAGGAATTCGGCCAAATCGTCGTGCGCTCGAACCCGGACGGCTCCGTCGTACGGTTGAAAGACGTGGCTCGCATCGAGCTTGGCGCTGTCAACTATCAGCAGCGCGCCCGAGTAAACGGTCAGCCGGGGTGCATCATCGCGATCTTTCAGAGCCCCGGCTCGAACTCGCTTGCGGTCGGCAACGGTGTGAAGCAGACGATGGCCGAGCTGAAGAGTCGCTTTCCGGCCGACCTGGACTACGCAGTCACACTCGATACCACGCTGCCGGTCTCCGAAGGAATCCGTGAGATCGTCAAAACGCTGTTCGAGGCGATGTTGCTGGTAATCCTGGTGGTATTCCTGTTTCTACAAAACTGGCGTGCGACACTCATCCCGATGATCGCCGTTCCGGTCTCGTTGATCGGCACCTTCGCTCTCTTTCCGCTGCTCGGGTTCTCGATAAACACGCTGTCGCTGTTCGGCCTCGTGCTCGCTATCGGATTAGTAGTAGACGACGCGATCGTCGTGGTCGAAGCGGTCGAGCACCACATCGAGGAGGGGATGAGTCCGCGCGATGCGACTTTCCAGGCGATGAAGGAAGTGTCGGGGCCGGTCATCGGCATCGCGCTGATCCTGGTCTCGGTGTTCATCCCAGTCGCGTTTATGAGCGGTATTCAGGGACGCTTGAATAAGCAGTTCGCTGTCACGATCGCGGTCTCGGTCCTTATTTCAGCCTTCAATGCGCTGACGCTCTCGCCGGCGCTTTCCGCGCTGCTTCTCAGGCCCCGGAAAGAATCAAACGGCATCCTCGCCCGATTTTTTGGGGCCTTCAATCGGGGCTTTGCAAAGGTAACGCACGGATACGTCGACTTGAGCCATGGTCTCATTCGCAAAGCAGTCGTGGGCATGTTGATCCTCGGGGGCTTCGCGGGTTTGGATGCGGTGCTCGGCAGGTCGCTTCCATCGAGTTTCCTTCCAGAGGAGGACTATGGGTATCTGTTCTTAAACGTGCAGCTCCCCGCCGCCGCTTCGCTAGAGAGGACCGACGAGGTATTGAAGAAGATTGAAGCCATCCTTGGCAGGACCGACGGTGTGGAATACTACAACACAATCGGCGGATTCAGTTTGCTGACGCGCATATCGGCGAGTTACCAGGGATTCTTCTTCGTGGCCCTGAAGCCGTGGCACGAGCGCGGCGCCGACCGGCTTCAGGCGCAGGCGATCACATCCACGTTGAACCAGGCGATGGGAAGCGCGGTACCGGAGGCGACGGCTTTTGCCTTTATGCCGCCTTCGATCCCGGGCCTCGGGAGCTCGGGTGGGTTCTCATTCTGGCTCCAGGATCGAAGCGGGGGATCGGTCGACTTCCTCGATCAGAATTTGCAGAAGTTCCTCGAGGCTTGCCGCAAACGACCGGAGCTGGCGGGAGTCAACTCGCCGTTTTCAGCGTCGGTACCCCAGATCTACGCCGACGTGGATCGGGACAAGGTGTTAAAGCAGGGCGTGGCGGTTGAGGATGTGTATCAGACGATGCAGGCTTTTCTTGGAGGCCTATATTTGAATCAGTTCAACCGCTTCGGCCGGCAGTGGAGGGTGTTCCTCCAGGCGGAAGGGGAAGAGCGGCTTAGCGACCAGGACATCGGACACTTTTACGTTCGGAACAACGACGGGAATATGGTCCCGCTCTCGGCGCTTGCGACCACGCGAAGGATCTCGGGACCCGAGTACACCAACCGCTTCAATCTATATCGCGCGGCGCAGGTTCTTGGGACGGCGGCCCCTGGGTACAGCTCCGGGCAGGCGATGGAGGCCCTCGAAGAAGTGGCGAAGCAGGTGCTTCCGCGCGAGATCGGTTATGACTGGGCGGATCTGTCTTACCAGGAGAAGAAGGCGTCAGGGACGGTCGGCATGGTGTTCGGCCTCTCGCTTGTCTTTGTCTTCCTGATCCTGGCGGCGCTTTACGAGAGCTGGTCGCTGCCGTTTTCGGTGCTGCTCACAGTCCCGATTGCGATCTTCGGCGCGTTCCTCGGGCTTTTGCTGCGCGGTTACGATCTGGATGTCTATGCGCAGATCGGCTTAATCGTGCTCATCGGGCTTGCGGCCAAAAATGCGATCCTCATCGTCGAGTTCGCAAAGGCTGAGTTCGAGAAAGGCCGAGAGCTTGCTGATGCGGCGCTAGAGGGGGCACGCCTTCGTCTGCGGCCAATCCTGATGACTTCGCTGGCATTCATCCTCGGCTGCGTGCCGCTGTGGATCGCGTCGGGCTCGGGCGCGGCGGCGCGGCGGATTCTGGGGACAGTGGTCATCGTCGGTATGCTCTCATCCACGGCGATCGCAATCTTTATCATTCCAGTGACCTTCTACACCGTGGAGAGACTCGCGGGTGCAGCGAAGAGGCGCGCGACGGCAACGACGCGGCCACCGGCGACGTCGCCGGCAACCGGAGATTGAAGTGAGATGCTCAAGCCGTGAGGGCTATGGGCTCAACCGGCAGTCCCGCCTCCTGCCACGCCGTCCAGCCTCCAGTGAGAGCGCGCGCTCTGTGAAATCCCGCCTGTCGGAGTTCTTGCGCCACACGGGCGCTCGTCGCTTCGTTCGGTCAGGCACAGTAGGCGATGAGCCATGCCTCCTTATTGAGACCGATTTCCTTCGCGCGTTCGACCACGTGATCCGGAGGTAGTCGAATTGCCCCCTTTGCATGAACATCGCTTCCTTCGAGGCTGCGCTCAGTACGCACGTCGAGTATCACTACCGGGTCTTTCGATTGCCAGAGCCGGCGCAACTCCTCGATCGAAATTCTTTGTGAACCGATGGGCTCAACGCCGGTTTCCGCGCTGAGTTGAGAAGCCGCGGGGACGGCGATGGAAAGCCTCCCGCCAGCCTCGCCATCCGATGAAGCGGATGCTTTAGTGATCGATACGAGTGGGGTGCCGGGTTCGACGCTCAGCGGCTGAGGCGCAGTTTTGTCCTCCGCGTCGGCCGGCTCGGATGGGCTTGCGACACCAGTGCCGCCCGTCATAGTGTCCTCTCTCAAAGCCCTCTTTCGCGCGGCTCGCGCCAGCAACATAGGTGATCCACCATGCACCACGACTGAGACAAGCACCACCAGAGAACAGATCGAGAAGAGTTGCTCGCTGCCGGCCAGACCGGCAAACACCGGCAACAGGATTAGCAGCAACGAGCTCAACCCACGCGGCCCGAACCACGCAATTAACAATCGCCCTCGCATATCCACACCGGAACCCAATAACGACAGAAGGTAAACCGGTGTTCTTATCAGGACGGCTATCGCGGTGAACAGCAACGTCGCCCCGTTGATCACCGTGAACGCGCTCCAGATCAGCGAGCTGCCCAACAGCACAAAGGTAAAGAGCAGCAACATCTCGGCGGTCACTCCCCCGTATTCGATGAAGCAATCACAGAGTTCCACATCGAGGGCCGCTATCGTGATACCGGCGGCGAACGCGGCGAGGAACCCGCTGCCGTGTACGGCTTCGGCCGCCGCGAAAGCGGTGAAGGCAACGCCGAGGGAGTAAAGCGATTCATAATCGCGGCGCACGCCGATCCGTTTTCTGATCAAATCCAGGGCCGCCACTCCGAGCAGCCCAACAAGTATTCCCGCACCCGGTCCCAGGATGATCAGATTGAGACCCAGTTTCGCGAAGCCCGAGCCGCCTAGCGGAGAGCCAGGCTCGAGGAAGGCCATCGCGACCAGCACCACCGGCAACAGCACAACATCGTTGAGACCGCTTTCGAGTTGCAGCGCGTGACGCGCGTCAGCCGGGATGTCACGGCGTCGAAGGAGCCCACGAAGCAGCACCGGATCGCTCGAAGCCAGAGCCGCCCCCAGTATCGCGGCCGCCGGCCCCGAGAGTCCCAACACCCACCATCCGGCTAACGCAATCAGCGCAGCGGTGAGGAGCGTTCCCGGCCCGAGTAACCGAAGCGCCAGCGCACTGCGGCGCCGAACCTCAGCGATGTTTAGTGAAACAGCATCCGTAAACAGGACAAGCGCGAGACTCAAGATCGCGACTGCGCGCAATGTCGCCGAATCCAGCGAAATGTTCAGCAGGCGCAGACCGAACGGACCGAGCGCCGCGCCGAGCGCTAGAAAAACAGCAACCTGCGGCAAGCCGCTGCGGTCGATCAAGCCGGAAAGCAGGGCGGATATGATAATCACTACGCCGATTATTGCGAGCGCGGCTGCCAAGGATTCAGCGTCAAATGAACTCATCGAGAGCAAGCCTCCGGAGAAAGAGCCTCATGATCAGCGCGCATCATATCTAACCTTGCTAATACCCCCAACTGAAGTTGGGGGTTAATGCTACTCCGTCGACAGAGCGACTGCACGCCTGGGCATGTAGTGGAGCAATGTGTGTTTAAGAAACCATCCGCCAACTGCGTCGGTGGGATTCCCGAACACGCTCTGACCTCAGCCCGGATAGATCGTACCTGCCTCCACAAAACACAACGGGTTCTTCCACTTATCTTCGGCGTAGAACGATCGCTCCCCCCAAGGCCGCACACTGATGGCGCCCCCGGAAACGCCATGCACGTCCCCCGCAGAGAGACAGCCGAGCGACTTTGCGCGTGCGAAAACTGCATCGAGATCTCTGACTGTAAAATACAAGGCCTTCGCCGCCGGGTGGGGCTTTCCAACAGACGACACGTCAACCACCTGCAACGTCACCGCCCCACAAGTAAAGTAGCATCGCGAACCCGCTTGCTTGCGCCCCTCGAGTCCGAACAACTTGCCGTAGAATTCCGCCGCCTCATCGATGTTTCCCACCTCGACATTGATTCGAAACAAGCTTGGCACGTCCGGGCCCGAGCCCTTCCTTGTGCTCGTTGTTTGTGTCTTTGCCGCCGTCGTCTTCTTAGCCGCATTCTTCTTCGTCGCCATTTGTTCCTCCGTCATTTGTAGTTGCCGAGTTAGGGAGGGTCCTTCAAAAACCATCCGAGCCAATCTCGCACGAGCTCCAGCCGTCCGCGATCGATATGGTAGACGCGAGAGCGCCCGTCACGTTCGTGACGGAGCAGCCCGGCCGATTCGAGCACCTGGATGTGCCGGGTGGTAGTCGGCCAGGCATGCTCGAAAATGCCGGCGATCTCGCCGGCCGTCATCGATCCACCCTCGAAGTTCAGCGTAAGCAGTATCCGCCGGCGCGCCGGGTGGGCGAGCGCGGTGAACACAGCCTCGTACGCGTCCATCCTCGCCTTCGGCTCGCGCCCTGCTTTGCCTCTCTTCATGGTGCTTAGATATTTAGCGATGGGGCTAAACATTGTCAAGCGTAATTTAGCGAGCAGGCTAAACGTCTGTGTTCGATATGATGGGTCCGATTTGGTACCCTGAGTTGAGGCAGTTGGAAGAGGCGACGGCAGCTACCGGTATTTAGATTGTTTTGCACACGGTTATCGTCTATCACCTGTAGGACATAGTAATCTCTTCGCTCCGATGTTATGGTGGCCGTTCAATCCCAGAACGAAGGCGCAGTGATCACAGGGCCGGAGCGCACACGGAAGCGTCACCGGTTGCGTGCGAGTGTTTTTAGGCGGCTGGGTGAGGGAGGTTATCTGTATGACTGGGGATATGGGGTGGGTGATGCCCGCTTTGCGCAGGCACTCCGGTTCCCAACTCGACAAGCCCGCCGATTTCCCGTATCCGGCGGCAGGAGTGTGAACGATGAAAGTTTCTTCGCGAGATCTGGTCGACCTGGTTCTACTCGGGCCATCCAGCGATCGGCGTCAGGTGCAGGATTCGCCGGTCCTCGGGGACGTCTGGATAGCGTTCGCGGCGAAACCGGCCGAACCGATGGATTTGCTGATCACACCGCACAAGGATAAGCCGGCCGGCCCGGTTGCGGTTCTGATAGCCGAACGCATTCGAGCAGTGAGAAAATCGCACCCCACTGTTCACGCCGCGCAGGTCGCCTACCTGCAAGGGCTAGTCGCCGCGCGCCTTTTGTTCCCAGAGGTTCTCCGGGTCGTCGTTCCGATGACGAAGTGGTGGCAGGATAGAAAGGTCCAGGATCGAATAGATGTCTACCTGAAAAAAGACCTGCTCAGCCCTACGATCAAGGCAATAATTGACTGGGCGCACGCAGAAAGTGACGATGAACGGGCAGAATGTGCTGAGAACTTTTCCCGCTTCACAGCCTTGGATCGATATGTCGCCCTGGCAGGAATCATCTTGTGGGTCGGCGTCGAAAATAAGAAGGCGGATTCTAAACCGGTCAATATCGGCGATGCAATGGCGAGCATTGAGGGCCCGGCGGGCGTCGTGCAAACGCTCGGCAAACTTTTCGCAGAGATTCAAAGCGATCTGAAGATTAAGGAAGCGAAAAAGTGGCGCAAGGAACCCCAGATCTGGCAGGTTTCGCTAAATCGAAGGGCGATGCCCGCCCTGACGAAGTCGGTGCCGGCGGTCAAAGGTGACGCAGCCCGGACATTGTTCAACGTGAAGTGCGACGCGATCAGATGGGCCGTTCTGGACTCAGGCATCTACGGCCAGCATCCGGCGTTTCAAGACGAGAAAGGAGAGAGCCGCGTCGTCAGGGCGTTCGACTTCAGCAATATCCGACAGATCGTCAGTCTCGACAACGAGGATATTACGGCGGAGGACTTCGATAAGGAATTGGTGAAGGGTCGAAAGAAGAAAATCGGGATCGACGAAGCGATCAAGGACCTTAGGAATTTGGCTGAGGATGCAAGAAATGATCGGCCGATTAATTGGGAGGTGGTGGAGAAATTCATCGAGATCGATCCGACTACACCGCCCAGCGGCGGACACGGGACGCATGTGGCAGGCATCATCGGCGCCAGCAGGGCAGAAGCCGCGAACAAGAACCGTAAGGGAAAGAAAGCCGCGACCACCAGCGACTCCACCTCGCTCGATGGGATGTGTCCGGATATCAAGTTCTACGATTTTCGGGTTTTGGCGAAGACAGTGCAAGACACAGAGTTTGCGATCATCGCAGCGCTGCAATTCATGCGCTATTTGAATGAGCGAAACACCTACATCAGTATCCATGGCGCCAATCTCAGTCTCTCGATCCCGCACGATGTGCGCAATTTCGCATGCGGACGCACGCCCATCTGCAATGAATGCGAGCGCCTGGTGGAGAGCGGCGTAGTCGTGGTCGCCGCGGCGGGGAATCTCGGCTACCAAAGATTCGAAACCCAGGAGGGTTCATATGAAGGTTATACGGCATTCAGCATAACCGACCCCGGCAATACCGACGGGGTCATCACCGTTGGGGCGACGCACCGGTTCCGCCCGCATACCTATGGCGTGAGCTTCTTCTCGAGCCGCGGCCCGACCGGGGACGGACGACTGAAGCCGGATCTAGTCGCGCCTGGCGAGCGAATTGAATCGTGCCTGCCGGATGGGGAATGGGGCGAGCTGGACGGCACCAGCATGGCGGCGCCGCACGTGAGCGGGGCGGCGGCGATGCTGATGGCGCGGTACACCGAGCTGATCGGCGAGCCGCGCAGGATCAAACGCATTCTCTGCGAGAGCGCGACCGATCTCGGCCGCGAGCGGAGCTTTCAGGGGCACGGAATGCTGGACGTGCTCCGCGCGTTCCAGAAAATTTGAGGAGGCCAAAACCATGATCTTCAGTCTTGATGTGCGACGCGCACGCAAGGGCGACTGTCTGATTGTTCACTACGGCTCGAAGGAGGACCCGGGTCTTGTCCTCATCGACGGCGGGCCCTCCAAGGTCTACAAACCGCATTTAAAGCCGCGGCTGGCGCAAATAAGAAAAGCGCGAGGGCTTGGTAACGACGAATCGCTTCCGGTCGACCTGATGATGGTCAGTCATATCGACGACGACCACATCAACGGCATCCTGGAATTGACCAAGGAACTCGTCGAGGCAAAGGCTGCCGCGCAGCCCTTACCGCTAAGGGTGCGCAGTTTTTGGCACAACACCTTCAACGACATTATCGGGGACACGCCGGCGGAACTGCTGGCAGCCGTGACCGCGTCGTTTGGGGCCGCCTCGCTTAGCGGCGAACCCGATACCGAGGGCCTCGACCCGGCAGCAGCAGGGGTTCTGGCCAGTGTGAACCAGGGATTGAGGCTGCGCGATGACGCCGCAAACCTGAAGCTTCGAATCAATCCCCAATTCGGCGGCAAGCTTGTGATGGCTGAAAACAAAGGTGAGAGCATCGACCTCGGCAAGGGGCTCAAGATTACCGTGGCCGGGCCAATGAAGCCGGAGCTGCTTGCGTTGCAGAAGGATCACGATGCATTCCTGAAGAAGCAAAAGGACGAAAAGAAAACAAAAGCGGCACTCGCATCATTCACCGACACCTCGGTCCCCAACCTGTCGAGCCTCGTGCTGCTCGTTGGAGCCGGCAACAAAACCATGCTGCTGACCGGCGACGCTCGCGGGGACAAGATCCTCGAAGGCCTTGAACTGGCAGGCCTCATGAAAAAGGGCGGCAAGCTCCACGTAAATATCCTCAAAATGCCGCACCACGGTAGCGATCGCAACATGGATCGAGTCTTCTTCCAGCGCATCACCGCCGACCACTATGTCTTTTCGGGAAACGGCGAGCATGGCAATCCGGAACGCGAGACGCTGCAGATGTTGTTGGACGAAAGCGGGAACAAGAAGTTTACGATTCATCTCACCTACCCAATTGAGGAGATCGATGTCGAACGTGAGAAGGATTGGAAGAAGGAACGTCAAAAGGAGAAAACCAAGAAGGAAGCTGACCCAACAGTGAAGGTGAGGGCGGCTTGGTCGCCCGAGAAACACAGCCTGACAAGCTTTTTCGCCGCGCATAAGGATTTCGCAAAGAAGGTCAGCATCGTCGAGGAGGATGATCCGCATGTGATTAATCTCATTGACCACGTTGGATTCTGACGTTCCGCTTTGCGTCCGAGCGCTATCGACGCCCGCGCGCCAAATCCTTAGCACTCTAACCCTGAGTCATCACCCGCCACATACGGCGTAAAAATACGATCAATTAAGATCGGTAGGAACGGTTTTGTCCTTTGCCGTCTTGTTCGCTACTCTGTGATGAGCGAAGCCCGAGAATTGTCCGCGATACCCAGACAGTTTGGCCTCGCTGCGATTGAGAGATCTGCGTACGCGCCCCCGAAGGACGAGGGATTCTACCCCACGATGAGGTTGAGAACAGTTAACGCAACTAGATATGTAACTCCCCTGCGCGAGGGCGGGTCGCTGCCGGCAATAATTGAAGCGGATGACGATGGAATGTATGTCCTCAAGTTCAGGGGCGCGGGCCAGGGGCCGAAAGCGTTGATCGCGGAGCTGATCGCGGGAGAACTCGCTCGTGCACTGGGCCTACTTGTTCCCGAGATCGTCTTCGTTGAGCTGGATCCCGAACTCGCCCGCACCGAGCCCGATCCGGAGATCCAGGAGTTGATCCGGGCCAGCGCCGGGCTAAACCTCGCCCTGGACTACCTGCCAGGTTCGGTAATGTTTGACCCAGTTGCAGAAAAGGTAGACAGCGATCTCGCATCCAGGATCGTGTGGTTCGACGCTTATGTGACGAATGTGGACCGTACGCCGCGAAACACGAACATGCTTACGTGGCACCGGCGATTGTGGCTTATCGATCACGGCGCAGCCCTCTACTTCCATCACACCTGGACCAACTACCTGGAGCGCAGTCGGGACGCTTTCGCCTTGATCAAAGAGCACGTTTTGCTGCAGTCTACCTCGGCTGCACTTTCGCTCGGCGAGATAGATTCGAAGATGGCCGCGCTAATTACACCGCAGATCATTGAGGGTATCGTCGAGCTTATACCTGACTCCTGGCTCGCTCCTGAGTCTAAGCTGAGCGACTCGCCCTTCGGCAATCTTAACGATCACCGGGAAGCGTACGTCGAATATCTGCTTTCGCGGCTTGAGCCGCCGCGTGCTTTCGTTGAGGAGGCGATCCGTGCACGATCACTATCCATATGACTATGCGGTGCTTCGCGTAGTGCCGCGGGTCGAGCGGGAAGAGTTCGTGAACGCCGGAGTGATAGTGTCGTGCCCCGCCAGGAACTTCCTCGAGGCCCGCATCGAACTTGATGAAAAGAGGCTTGCGGCGCTTGATCCAACTCTTGATATCGAATCAGTTCGCGCACACCTGGCGACGATCCCGGCTATCTGCAGTGGCGGAGAACAAGCGGGGCCGATCGGTCACCTGTCGCAGAGAGAGCGCTTCCATTGGCTGGTCGCACCTCGAAGCACCACGATCCAGACATCTGCCGTGCACACCGGTTGGTGCAAGGACCCGATTGAAGTGCTCGAGCACTTGCTTGATACGATGGTAAGGCAGGGTGGTGAAGCGGTAGACCCCGATCGCTCTTAGTGCTTCCGTCGGCCGTCGGCAAAAGTGGTAGAACAGTCAAGGCCGGCAATCCAGCAGCGCATTGCCCCGTTGCAACCCGTCTTTGCGTCTTGCTGCGCAGAGACGCAAAACACGCAAGAGAAACGCAAAAGAACGCTAATCGGGGGATTCTCAATCGCCCTTTGCGTTGAGAATTCTTCGCGGGCGTAATAATCTAGCTCTTTTGAATGGGAATGAACGCTCGCTCGTCACTAGTCAACGGAGGCCAAAGCAATGTCAATCAACAGGGTAGCGGTGCTCGGGTGCGGGTTGATGGGTTCTGGAATCGCTCAGGTCTGTGCTCAGGCCGGACGCGAAGTAACCGTGATAGAAGTCACCGAAGCGTATTTAAACGGCGGACTCGGTAACATCGCCAGTCAACTTACCAGGCTGGTTGAAAAAGGCAAGCTCACCGAAGGAGACCGAAACCATATCAGCGCGCGCATACGCGGCACTACCCATCTTGAGGAGGCGGCCACGGCTGAGCTCGTCATCGAAGCAATCATTGAAAACATTGACGAGAAGAATAAGACTTACTCGCAGCTCGACAAGATTTGCCCTCCTGAAACGATTTTTGCGTCGAACACTTCCAGCCTGTCGATTACCGAAATGATGACCGCCGCCAGCCCCGAACGTCAACGGCGATTCATCGGCATGCACTTCTTCAACCCGGTTCCGGTAATGCAGCTTGTGGAAGTCGTCCGCACTGTGCTCACCGACCCGGAAGCCTTCGTTACGGCGACCGCGTTCGTCCGCGAGATCGGTAAGGTGCCGGTCCAGACCTCCGACCGGACCGGGTTCATCGTCAATCGACTACTCGTTCCCTACATGCTCGATTCGATTCGCGCGCTCGAGGAAGGGGTCGCCTCGATTGTCGATATCGACAACGCGATGAAACTCGGATGTGGGCACCCGATGGGCCCTCTGACGCTGGGTGACTTCGTTGGACTCGACACTACGTTTTATATCGCGAACATTATGTTCGACGAGTTCAAGGAAAAACGATTTGCCCCTCCACCGCTGTTGAAGAGAATGGTGATGGCCGGCCT
>JBASRM010000088.1:0-7898 GCA_049273835.1 Blastocatellia bacterium
GAGCCCCTGCTCCCAGTGCCCCTGATCGACCTCGGCCATACACCTTTTTCAACTCAGGTTTGTGTCTCAAATCATTGACACGTTCCGCAGCGACGACCTCTGGCGCTATAGAAACTTTACTTACATGTGGAACAATACGTGGGAGTCTGGTCGAGCCCGTCGAGGCTTTCTCGTTGATAAGGGCCTTCCTGAGCAGCTCCGTTGGATCACGGAGGCCGACGCTGATCTTCGTCTGGTATCACGTGCCGTCGGCCATGGCTACGATCCATATTCACCGCTATATCACCTTCTTCCACGTGGCACGCTTGAGCGTTTCGGCCTTCCACTTCTCCGTCGTGGCATTTGGCCTCAACATTCTGAGAATCACCTGCTTCACCACATTGTTCCGTCGAATTTCGATGAGCGCCTGGAACAAGCCCTTATGTACCACCTGTGGCCCTTACTCGGAGGCCGTGGCGCGCCATCCTGTTTCTCGTCCAGCGATCCAATTCGAATGCTCTCTCACAATCTCGACTATTGGATGCCGTACATAGATATAGTGGCACAGAGACGCGCCCGCGCATTCGGACGCACTGAGTTCGAAAACCGCCGAGAACAGAATGTCTACCGAAGGCACCAAAACAAGATGCCGCCCGGCATCAACCTTCGCACCCCGTTGTATGGCGGCTCTCTTTGGCTGGGTGCTGCCGAGGCAATGAATGCGACAAAAGAAATGATCGAAGCCGCCGATGACCACGGTAATCTCCGGTCCATAATAGATGCCGTGCGGTCACACAGAATTCAAGACGACTTTTCCAGACGCTGGTCTTATGAGCGCGAAGATTTTGAACGAAAACTTTACTCCAAAAGGAGCAAAGTCCGGGTTAGTTTTGTCCAACTGGATGACACGATACCTGTCCACGGTCCTGAGTCAGAGATCGACGAAAACCTGCTGTGGGAAGACTTCTTCGGGTTATTGGAGGCGAAGGAGCGGCATGTTGTCGTTTGTCTTCGAAGCGGCATAACACAAATCAGTGATATTGCTAAGGATCTCGGCTACGCGAACCATAGCACGATCTCAAGGCGCCTCGCCCAGATTCGACAAAAAGCAAAAACACTTCTGAATTTGAAGTAAGCATTTATCGCTGTCTACGTCCTTGCGAAGCAAAGGGTGGATGCTGTTGCGGCGTATTCGGACGACGGTACGAAATGAGCGTTCTGTAGCGAGTTTCGTCAAGGGCCGGTCGGAGTTGCGGACTGATCACGCAGCCTATTGAGCGAGGACCTCATTTCGTTGTGCAACGGGCATAACTTTTTACTCTGTCGGTAGAGAGACGTTGACGCTGGGGAACGGAGTGGGGGAGAGCTTCGGATACGACGCACAGCGAATGCAGTTGAGCACATACAACGCTACGTCGCCAGGAGGCACTTTTGGCGGATTGATGCAGTTGAGTTACGTCTACCAGTCAGCGGCCGGTCAAAGCGGTGCAGGCACAACGGCGGGAAACGCAGGGCAGTTGACTGGTCTGTTCGGGACGATAGCCGGAATCGCGGAGGGAGCGAGCTACAGCTACGATCTGCAAGGGAGGCTTGCCACTTCCTACACTGGAACTAACAACCAGACTGCGTATCGACGATATGCTTATGACCGCTGGGGCAACCGAACGGGCATGTGGGACGCGATATCAAGCGGAACCCAGATTCAATCAGCAGTGTTGCAACAGAGCGGTGGCGCGCCCACGAATAGATTGACCAGCGTAACCACTGGTGGGGTGACAGCGAATTACACCTACGACGCGGCCGGCAATGTTACGAACGATGGTGTGCATAGCTACCAGTATGATGCTGAAAATCGAGTGGTGAGTGTTGATGGGGGCTCAACTGCTCAATACAAGTACGATCATCAGAACCGGCGGATAACAAAGATAGTTGGGACGGCATGGACTCACTATGTATGGCAAGGCTCGCAGGTGATCGGTGAGCACGACGCAACGGCGGCTTACACTACGAATCCGACATATCAAGTCAACTCAGCGCGAGTCGATTACATCTATTCGGGCAGCCGCATGGTATCCAGCAGAAATAGATCGAGTAGCGGGGCAGCATGGACGACCAAGTACTATCTGGGCGACCGACTGAGCACCAGGCTCGTGCTGAGCACAAGTGGCACTGTACTAGGGCGTCACGCTCACCTACCGTTCGGAGAAGACTTCGCCGTGACTGGCACGCAGGAGACGCATCATTTCACCAGCTATGAGAGAGATGTTGAGAGTGGTGTGGATTACGCGGTGAACAGAATGTATGCGCTGAAGGTAGGAAGATTTCAGCAGGCTGATCCGTATAAGGGGAGTGCGTACGCGGCAGATGCGCAGAGTTGGAACCGTTACAGTTATGTCCAGAACAACCCAATAGATACTCGGGACCCCTTGGGTCTATTTCCAATTCTCACACCCTACATCCCTGTGTTTCTACGTCCCGAGTATATTAATGTTTCTGCTGGCGATGGGAGTGGCGGTTTCGATATGGGAGGCGGAATAAACCTAGAACAAGAATCCCCCGTCGCCGGAACTGTTCCTAGCGGGCCGACACCGCCACCACCGCTTCCGCGACCTAGCCTACCGAGGGGGACGCCACAGGATGTGGTAAATGCATTCAATGCTGCGTTTGATAACTTGGAGCAGCGACTGAGGAACAACCCGAGGTGCGCGGCTCTGTTTGGAGGCTTGGACAACGCTATTAGGACACTAGGCGCAACAAACTATCGTTACTTGCCCTTGGGAGCGCCGAGATATGATCAAGGAACGGGTGAATATATCGTCACCGGTGCGCAAACCAATGGCCCAGATTCAGTATTCGTCAATTCACTCGGACCTTTTATCAATCAGACACTTAATGTTCCTGGTCACGGGGATCGCGTGTTCGACTTTGGCACCGGTCTTAGAGGAGCGGACTTTGCTGCGTTGATTCTTCTTCATGAGCTTGGTCACCAAGTTGGAATTTTCGGACCAGATCGGAGTAATCAGGCAAGAAACAGAAGTCACACCGATCAGGTACTCAGAGAATGTTTTTGATAGAATGGGAGTAACATAATATGAGAATCAATTGCCCGTTTTTTTTTCTCTTATGTGTCGGACTTCCAGTTCTACTTGCCAGCACGTTTTTGTCAGTTGGTCTTCCAAAAGCTGTGGTTGTGAGACACCAGGTAACTCGCACGAGGTCGCCGCAATTAAAGGTGACCGTCTTAAGCCAGCAGTATTGCAAAGCAGATGCGGAACTAGATGCGCTCCGCCTGAATTTAGGCTTGCAATTTCGCAATATTGGAAAGGACCGCCTGATACTGTACAAGGGGAGCAACCGTATTCGACGCGTAATGATCAGCCGCAATCTTGAAGATGCGGAGGCGAAACGATACGAGGTTAATTCTTCGCTTACTTGGGTCGATGACGGAAGGAGTCAGGAAATCGACGACTCCGTCCCAAACCAGTCCTTCATTATCCTGCCACCAGAAGCTACTTACGAAATGGAGACGAGCATCACCCTCTTTGTTGTCCGGGACGAAACCAAGGAAATCTCGGGAGCAATTAGACCAGGGGAACATGTGTTGCAGGTCGAAGTTCAGACTTTTCCACAAAGGGATTACAATACAAGCGAGCTGAGCCGCAAGTGGAAGCCAATAGGATTCTTATGCTACGAGCCTATATTATCGGATCCGTTGACGTTTCAAGTTGAGAAGATCCGAAAGCTCTCAGAATGTCAATAATCGTGCGGTAAGCTGTGCCGAATGGGTGTGATTAGTGGGACTACCCAATCACCGATGTCCTTATGCGCACCAACGATGCAGGACAGACATGGTCTGAGGTCAACCTTCCAAAGTGGACCGACGACAAATAGCTCCTAGAATAGAACAAGAATCAACCTAAGAAAACAGCATACGCTCTATTCTGCGCTCTCCTTCAGGTTGATCCCAAAACGTTCAGCCATTCGATACAATGTGCGACGGTCTATTCCCAGCACTTCAGCCGCGCGAGTTCTGCTCCCGCCAACGGTCTGAAGAACGTGTATCAAGTAACGGCGTTCGAGCTCATCAAGTGAAGGAAGATCCTTAAACAAAGTTTGAGTTCTGCTCTCGGTCTCCAGGGCGCGAGTGTGGTTTCGAATTTTTGCCGGCAAGTCCTCAGGAGTGATCACCTTGCCGCGAGCGTAAAGCGCAGCGTGTGCGATCGTGTTTTCCAGTTCTCTCACATTGCCGGGCCAGTCATACTGGCTTAACGTCGCCAGTGCTTCCTCAGAAATTGTTGTCGCCCGCGCCCCTGCTTCTCGCGCCTGCCTTAATGCGTGCGCGGCCAACAGAGGCAGGTCCTCACCTCGCTCGCGTAACGCAGGAACGCGAAGCGTCACTACGCTCAAACGATAGTAGAGGTCTTCCCTGAAACGGCCTTCTTTCACCCCGCGCTCGAGGTCGCGGTTTGTGGCGGCCACCACGCGCACGTCCACTCGGACTGAACGGGCGCTGCCCACTCGGCGAATCTCGCCTTCCTGCAGAACTCTGAGCAGCTTCACCTGGACTGCCAGACTGGTTTCGCCGATCTCGTCCAGAAAGATGGTCCCGCCGTTTGCTTCTTCAAACAGGCCGCGTTTGTCCGCGGTAGCGCCGGTGAAGCTGCCTTTCACGTGGCCGAACAATTCAGACTCGAGCAGTGTTTCGGTGATCGCGCCGCAGTTGACCGCGACAAACGCCGCCTGGGCCCTCAGGCCGTTGCGATGAAGAGCCCGAGCGACAAGTTCCTTACCGGTCCCTGAGTCACCGGTTATCAACACCGTCGAGCGCGAGGGCGCCACCAGCGCGATTTCCTTGTACAGTTCGATCATCTTGTGACTGTGCCCGACCAGCCCGGAAGCCTCGCTGTATTCCTTGAGCAGCACAGCCGCCGTAGCGCCTGCGTCGCGCCCCTTGAGCGCGCGGCGAGCGGTCGCGATAACTTCATTCACGTTGAACGGCTTGCTTATGTAATCGAAGGCTCCCTCGCGCACCGCCTCGACTGCGGTCTCGAGGGTGCCGAATCCACTGATGAGAATCACCTCGGAATCCGGTGCGATGGCTTTGAACTCCTTGAGCAACACAACGCCGGTTGTGCGCCCGCCGAGATTGATGTCGCTGACGATCAGGTCGAATTGGGTCTTTTCGACGGCGTCCAGAGCCGCCTCCGCAGTCGTGCTCGAATCGACTTCCCATCCCTCCTCAGCAAAAATCTCGGTGAGAAAGTTGCAGGTTTCGAGGTCGTCGTCTATGACGAGGATCCGCTTCATTTATCCACCAATGACGAACCCTTGATTGCAAGCTCGTCTTCTTCGGCGTTCGATAGGGCGTCTCCGTTACCAGACGAAATGTCCCTGGCCTCATCAACTCCCACAGCCGCCCGCTCCGCTCTCAAGGGTAGCCTTATTCGAAACGAAGTCTGTCGGCCGGGCTCGCTCTCGACTTCGACTTCTCCATTGTGCTCCGAGATTATCTGTTTCACGATGGTCAGCCCGAGACCGGTTCCGCGCCCCTGCTTGGTAGAAAACAACGGATCAAAGATGAGATCGATTTGATCTTTGTCGATTCCTTCGCCGCTGTCCGCCAACACGATTACCACCGATTCGTTTTCGAGCGCGGTGGATACGCTGAGCTTTCCGCCAAGCGGCATGGCATCGAGACTGTTGTTTATCAAATTGATGAACACCTGTTGAAGTTGATCCGGGTCCGCATCGACCAGCGCCAGCCCGTCCCTCATTTCAGTCTGAAGCTCGACGTTGCGAGCAACCAGCGTTGGCTGAGTCGCGTCGAGAATTTGAGCGAGGAGCGCGTTGATGTCCACCGGGCAGAGATGAGGTACGGGTCTGCGCGTCGAATCAAGCATCGAGCGAACTATGGTTGTAATCCTCTCTATCTGACCCGCGATCACATCGAGCCTCACAATAACGCGCTCGTCACGCGCTCGGGCGCGCAACAACTGGACGTGGCCTGAAATAAGATTGAGCGGAGTGCCAACTTCGTGAGCAAACTGCGCGGCGAGTTGTCCGGCTGCGGCCAGCCGTTCAAGCTGCGTCAACTGCCTCTGCATTTCAAACAGTCTGAGGTTTGCTTCTTCGAGCTGTCCTTTTCGATCGGCAATCTCGGCGGTCGCTTCGTACACTCGATCTTCGAGCCGGCGCTGGTCCAGGTTGAGTTGTTCGGTGATAAGCCTTATGCGGCCAAGCATCCGGTTGAATCGGTTAGTCAGAAGACCGATTTCGTAGGGCACAGCGGGTTCCACTTCGGCGGCCAGGTCGCCTTCTTCGGCTTTCGACATTGCCAACAGCAAGCTGTCGATCGGGTTATAGACCATGTGCCTGAACAGGAAGTAGGTCATCAACGTGATTGCAATGATCGCAAGCAACATGAGCGGCCACATCAGGCGGCGAAGCTCTGCCGCTGAGCTTTGCTTTTCATCAAAGGTGAGCAGCACGTTCACTGTTCCAAAGTGCGTTGGGCCGCCTGCGTCAAGCACGTTAATTGCTGCCGCCGCCGTTATCAGTCGATTCGAGCCTTGCTGTTGGACGGAGAGCACCTTCGAGCTGTCGATCTGTTGAGAAGCGATCCGTTGCTGCTCGACGGGCGCCGCTCCCGCATCAGGCGGCATGGTGATCGCCTCACGCCATTGACCGGGGGCTCTTTGAAACACCCTCACTTCGGAAAGCTGCGGATTACTCTTGGCTATCGTGTCTTCGATTTCCTCCTGAACATCCGCCCAGTCGGGAATCGTGGTGGTGGCTTCGGGTTCTTCTTGAAGCGGTGCGCTCTTCTTTCGGCGTTCGATTCGAATCTTCTGGCGTTTGATGTGATGTTCGACGGTATCGGCGACTCGTGTGGCGAGAAGTTGAGCTTGCTGTCGCTCCTGCTGATCGCTCAATTTGGTTATCGCCAGATCGGAGAAGATGGCGATGATCGCGAAGACCACGACCAGCACGCCTGACGTGACCAGGGTGGTCCGGGCGTGCAGCTTCAAAGGGGGCAGCTTGAACGCTCGTTTCGATTGCATTGGGACTGCGACCGATTCTCGGGCTGAGCTAAGAAAGTAGATTATAGCGGATGGCGGGTTTGAACAAGATTGGGCCGCCACCAAGACTCGAAGACAGAAAGTTGCACGAAAAAGCCTTTGTGAATCTTGGTGACTTCATGACTTGGTGGCAATTCTCCCGCAGCTCACTATTACGCCTGCGGTCTATTCAACTACGGCGAAGGAGATGATCGAGGGACCAAAAACGGATTTACCGTTTGCAAGCCGATCCGCAAAAACGCGTAAAGCCACGCCCTGGACTCTTGAGATCGCTTCCTGGCGAGTGGTGCCGCTCAAATTTACTCCGAAGGCAGGGAGACGGGCGAGCCACGTCCCATCTTTTTCCCTGCTCAGCTTGATGGTGAATTTGTGATTCACCGGACGGGTCGCAGAATTCCGAGCCTGCAGATTGACGTTTGTGAAATCATATCCATCGAGCAACTGGTCCTCTCTCTCGGTTCTATTCACTCTTTTCATAAAATGTCTAGCGCGGCCTTTTTTGATATGACTTCCACCTTTATTCCACTGTCACAGACTTCGCCAGGTTGCGAGGCTGGTCCACATCGCAGCCGCGGCGAACACCTATGTGATAAGCCAGCAACTGGAGCGGGACTATCGACAGGATCGGCGAGATCAAGTCGCTCGCGCGAGGTATCTCGATAACGTGATCGGCTATTTCACCCGGCTCGGTGTCTCCCTCGGTCACTACCGCAATCACAACGCCGTCCCGCGCTTTTACCTCAACCATGTTTGAAAGCGTCTTCTCGTAACGAAGCCTCGAAACTTCGCTGGCCGCATCGCGAGTGCATATGACCACCACCGGCAGTTCTTCATCGATCA
>JBASRM010000096.1:0-2339 GCA_049273835.1 Blastocatellia bacterium
CTAGCGCTGCTTGGAATCTCATCGCATCCTCCCTACTCTGAAAGCATGCGACGAAATCATCGGCAAAGCGGATCAGCCTCGCCTTCCCTTTGCAGCTCTTCCGGTAGACCTTCTCGAACCACAGGTCCAGGGCATAGTGCAATGTAGTTCGTTCCTTCATCTTCCACTGCCTGACTCAACGCTCTCAGCGCATCGTGACAGCTCCGCATTGGGCGGAATCCATACGAGTCCTCTACAAATTCTTCCTCGTAGATCGCTCCCAGTATCCGAGCCAGCGCTGACCCGACCAGCTTGTCCTCCAAACACGGGATTCCTAGAAGCCGTTGTTTGTCGCTCCCAGGCTTTGGGATGTACACCCTTCGCACTGGCTGCGGCCGATACGCCATCCTGTGCAATCGGCTCACCAAACTGCTGATGTTGGCCTCCAGGTTCTCGGCGTACTCGTTCTTCGTCACCTCGTCTATCCCAGCTCGTGATGTTGACTTCCGATGGCTTGATTTCGTCGTCCTTCCTTTGCGGGTATTACGAGGCTCGGTCCCTTCAACCTTTCGGCTTACGGCCCACGTGCTTGCTGGCCTACGCTTAGAAGCGAACATTACTGTTCGCCTCCCAAGGTCTTGCTACTCAGCGGTTGGCTAGACCTTCCGAGGTGGGCTTCCCACCCACTGGACTCCACGATATTGCCCGGTCGCTTCCAAGTCAGACCCCTCTCAACGCTGTTTGTGGTTCTATCCCTGCCCTGTGTATTGCTTCATGGATCAGCGTGATGGCCCGGGATTGTTCGCTCGCGCTGAAGAATGCAGGGCCAATCCACCTCAATGAGGCTCAAAGCCACGGAAAGCCGTTTTTGTAGAGCATATAGATCAGTAGTCCCCAAAACACGAGAAACCAGCCCGCCGCAAATGCCGCGTCTACTGAGATGGCTCTAACTTGCGATTGCGACTTACGCATCCACCATCGTTCTAGCGCAACGTACAGCGGCAGGATCAATGAGGAACCTAAATACCACTGGGGAGCCAGATGGAGGCGATGGGCTACTCGGTATTCTGGAACCACAACATCCAGTACCAGGGTAAAGACATTGCTTAGCGAAATGATTCGTACGAGGAAATGGGAGATCCAGTGCCCCATAAGAGAGTGTTCTCCTCGATCTATTGGCTGCAGAACTTCTCCACGTTGTCTATCAGGTTGTTCCATATTCTATCCTCTAGCTCATTACCACCCAAGCCAAACAATGTTTCATTGATAACGCCATTTAGTTGCGCGTTCACATTAATGGAGAAGATTATTTGACCATCCCCTTTGTCTTCTGCACCGAAGGTTATCTGTCCCGGATAAAGCGGATGACCTTCGTTGGTCACGAAGCTAAAGCTATTGGGAAGAACATTGTACACGGTGACCGAGGTCTCTATTATGATTGGCGGCGGCGTAATATTAACTTGTCCGGGCACTATAATCGCCGGAAAGAGTGTGGTCTGAGTGATTGGAATGATACCAGCGGTGCTTACCGGGGCAGATCCAAAAGTTACTATCGCTGTGATCAGATTACCCAACCCGAAGGTTTGAGCTGTGTTCGCGAATTTAGAAAAATCCTTCTCGATCTCTTTGAGCACATTAGCAGCCTTCTTGCCGCAAACGAATTCTCTCCGATAGCTCTTGATGACACCCTTCCCACCCCCGATGTTTGGGTCGGCTGGCTGTTCGATCTCTATATCATCGCCCCTGGATCCATTGACGCTATTACCATATTTTTGATCATAAGACCATTCTCGATCATAATAAGCCCATCCTCTAAGAACGATTGGATCATCATCATCCAACCCTAACGGATCAACTCTATTGGTTGCATTATTGCGGGCGTAGCTATAACGGTTCCAGCTCTGCGGGTCTACCAGGTAGCCGCTCGGCCGGTACGGGTCAGCGGATAGGAATCTTCCAACTGCCGCCGAGTATCCCCTATTCACTGCGTAATCCAGTCCGCTCTCACCATCCCTTTCATATGAGGTAAAATGATGCTTCTCCTGCGTGCCGCTCGCGGCGAAGTCCTCTCCGAATGGCAGGTGAGCCTGACGACCTAATACAGTGCCAGTCGGGCTGAGCACGAGCCTGGTGCTCAGCCGGTCGCTCAGATAGTACTTCGTCGCCCACGGAGCTCCGCTGCTCGATCTGTCTCTGCTTGAGATCATTCGGCTACCCGCGTAGATGTAGTCCACTCGCGCCGAGTTCACCTGATAAGTCGGATTGGTGGTGTAAACTGTCGTTGCGTCGTGCTCACCGATCACCTGCGAGCCCTGCCATATGTAATGAGTCCACGCCACGCCAACTATCTTCGTCACGCG
>JBASRM010000100.1:0-34877 GCA_049273835.1 Blastocatellia bacterium
GGTTAAGAAGGTTAACTATACTGTCGAGTCTGCTCGGTTGGGTCAGGACACGGATTATGACAAGCTCACGATGGAGGTATGGACCAACGGATCTGTCAAGCCCGAGAACGCAGTTGGGCTCGCGGCAAAGTTGATCAAAGATCACATGCAGATCTTCATCAGCTTCGAAGAAGAGCCGGAACTTGCGGAGGCCGATAGCGAAGAGGCCGCGCGCATGACCTTCAACGAGAACCTCGATCGATCAGTCGACGAGCTCGAGTTGTCGGTTCGTTCCTACAACTGTTTGAAGAACGCCGATATCCGTACGATCCGCGAGCTGGTACAGAAGTCCGAACCGGATATGCTCAAAACCAAAAATTTCGGCCGCAAGTCCCTCAACGAGATCAAAGAGATTCTCTCGTCGATGGGTCTGCACCTGGGGATGAAGTTCGATGAGCAGGGAAGACTGGTCGAGGAGGCTGGCGCCTGAACTGTTCAAGTTCGTCAATGATGAGCAACAGATCGTTTCGTTCATCGTCTGTCGAATTCTCTTAGGATAAGCTATGCGACATAGAGTTGCTCACAGAAAACTAGGGCGCAAGTCGGAGCATCGGTTGGCTTTGTTGCGAAACCTTTGCACCTCACTGATCACTCACGAGCGATTGATAACCACGGTGCCAAAAGCAAAGGAGTTGAGGCCGTTTGCCGAGCGCGCTATTACACTGGGCAAGCGCGCGCTCACGGCAGAGGCGCCCGAGGCCTCGCTTCATAATCGCAGGTTGGCTGCCGCTTACTTCTTTAGCGGAAACACCAATCGGGTTCCTGATGGTGGATACAAAAGACCACACGCTCCCCGTACGGCAGGCGTGGCCGCACTCGACAAATTGTTCGATGATGTTGCCGCTCGCTTCGCGGAGAGACCAGGTGGCTATACTCGGATCCTGAAACTGGGAGCCCGCAGAGGAGACGGCGCAGAAATGGCGTTGATCGAACTGGTTGGCAGCGAATCCAGAAAGGTCCACGAAGAAGAAAGAAAGGAAGAGAAGAAAAAAGGCCGGCGGTTCTTTGGCCGAGGTAAGAAGCAGGATGCGTCTGAAAACAAAGGCGCTATCGAAGGGAAGGCAGCAAAGAAAGCTGCAACGCCCGAACCTTCTTCCGCGTCCGGTCCAAGGGCTTCGCAAAAGAAGAAAGAATCGGGAGGATCCGAGGCCAAACCCAAAGGGCGGCGCGGAAAGAAGGAAGCCAGCGAATAAACAGCTCATTATTAGTACTGGATTCGAGCCTCAGCCGCCAGCGGTTGAGGCTTTCGCGTGTATTGATCTCTCGCTTCTCTTGTTACAATGAGGCTGCTTTGAGAATCGCGCGCCAGGTGGTCGGCTGATCGCAAATCGAGGAGGCAAGGATGAATCTGAAGGAAATCAAGGATCTGATCGAGCTTGTCAGCGATAAGGGATTTGCCGAATTCGAGATTGAACGACAGGGGTTCCGGCTTCGCGTCAGTCGCTTCAGGGAACCTGCTCCGCAAGCGATACAGCCCGCTGCCACACCGGTTATCATTTCGTCTTCGGTTCCAGGCGCTTCGGAGCTCCTATCGCCCGTTGCACAGCGTGGGCTAATTGGTGCGGACAGCTCTTCGTCGGGATCAAGCAAGGCGGCCTCACCGAGTGCCAAGGTTGAACCAGCTGAGACGGAGAGTGAACTTCACACAATCAAGTCACCGATTGTTGGAACCTTCTATCGTTCCCCCTCGCCGACTTCGGATGCTTTTGTGAAGATCGGAGACCACGTTGAGCCCGACACTGTTGTGTGCATCATTGAAGCTATGAAGCTTATGAATGAGATACAAGCCGAGGTCAGCGGGGAGATCGTCAAGATCTTTATTGAAAACGGGCAACCGGTGGAGTACGGCCAGGTCTTGTTTGGGGTAAAGGCTGTTTCATAGCTGGAGTGCGAGGCGGATAGAAAGCTCATTTGAATGGCCACACCGAAGTGGCTGCGAGGTTTCAGGCTAGGACTCTCGACTAACTTATCTCAGCCTATAGTTTTCGATTCTCACTAATGTTCAAGAAGATACTAATAGCAAATCGAGGCGAGATCGCTGTGCGGGTAATATGGGCGTGCAAAGAGCTTGGGGTCCGAACCGTCGCAATTCATTCGGAAGCTGATCGCGACTCTCTCCATGTGCGGTTTGCGGACGAAGCCATCTGCATTGGGCCTGCCCCGGCAGCCAAGAGTTACCTGAATATCCCTGCTGTCATATCGGCTGCTGAAATAACCAATGTTGACGCAATTCATCCGGGCTATGGGTTTCTTGCCGAGAACGCCTACTTTGCCGAAGTCTGTGAGGCTTGCAACATAAAGTTTATCGGGCCCGGCTCGGCGATCATCAAGTTAATGGGAGACAAGGCCGAAGCCCGCTCCGCAATGAAAGCTGCGGGAGTCCCGATAACGCCCGGGTTCGACGGTGTGATCGAGGATGAACGGGACGCCGTTACGGTGGCAAGTCGGATCGGTTATCCGGTCATCATAAAAGCGACTGCCGGGGGCGGCGGCCGCGGCATGAGAATAGTCAGGAACCCCGAGGAACTCATGGCGGCTCTGCCTGCTGCTCAGCAGGAGGCGGAACTCGCTTTCAGCAACCCGGCGGTTTACATTGAAAAGTACATTGAGATCGCTCGCCACATCGAGGTTCAGATTCTGGCCGATCAACACGGCAACGTTGTTCACTTGGGAGAGCGAGAATGCTCGATTCAACGCAGGCATCAGAAACTTATCGAAGAGTCTCCATCGCCTGCCCTTACACCCGAGGTTCGTGCCAAAATCGGAGATCTCGCCGTGCGCGCGTGCAAGGAGATCGGATACGTGAACGCCGGCACAATGGAATTCCTGTTGGATGAAGAAAAGAATTTCTATTTCATGGAGATGAATACGCGAATTCAGGTCGAACATCCGGTAACCGAGTTTGTCACAAACACGGATCTGGTTCGGGAACAGATACTGATCGCGGCAGGAGAACCGCTCGAATTCGATCAGAGCGATATCATCTTCAATGGTCATTCAATCGAGTGCCGAATAAATGCAGAGTCTCCGGAGACTCACACCCCCTCTCCAGGGTTGATCACCGCGATGAATCTTCCGGGAGGACCTGGCGTTCGCGTGGACACCGCCGCATATCCCGGTTGGGTGGTGCCGCCACACTACGACTCGCTAATCGCCAAGCTCATAGTTCATCACCGGACCCGCGACATGGCGATCGCGCGGATGCGTCGTGCACTCGAGGCGTACATCATCGAGGGAATCGAAACCTCTGTTCCGTTACACCAGCGGATACTTGCGGAGCCGGACTTCATCGCAGGGAATCTATCGACGAGATTCATGGAGCGTTTCCGTAATCAAAAGCGCACCACTCGAGGAACGCAGCAGGCGGCAACCGGGGCGAGAGAGTAGTAGCTTTGATAGCAATACCTCGTGGGGTTCGAACGCGATTCATCGATTGGCCCGAGGCCCGCAGGTGGATCGCGACACGGTTGCAACCGAATGGCTTTCTCGCTTCCCAGGGTTTATCCAATCACTGACACAACCATAAGCGGACTGTCACACGCCGAACTGGTTGAGAGGCTCGCCGCTGGGGGGGCATCTCTTATCCAATTGCGCGAGAAGCGCGCTTCGCCTCGCGACTTCTATGAATCCGCGCGTGAAGCGGTGTCGCGTGCTCACAAACTGGGCGTTCAGATCATCATCAACGACCGGGTGGACATCGCTATAGCAGTAAAGGCTGATGGTGTCCATCTAGGACAGGACGATTTGCCGCCTGAAAAAGCAAGAGTGTTGCTGGGCGAGAGCCGCATCCTGGGATTCTCCACTCACACCCTGGAACAGGCTCTGGCAGCTGATTCCGCGGCCGTCGACTATGTAGCAATTGGCCCGGTGTTTCCAACCTCAAGCAAGGACAAGCCCGGCACAGTCGTGGGCCTTCAAACTGTAAGCGAGGTGAGACGAATCATAAGAAAACCGCTTGTGGCTATAGGAGGGATAACGCTAAGCACGGCTAAGTCTGTAATCGAAGCAGGAGCCGACAGCGTAGCGGTTATCTCTGATCTGCTGTCCACCGGGGACGTGTCTGAGCGGACGCGGAGGTTTTTCGACGTGCTTGATTGAAACAGTGGGTCTCGTCTGGGGCGGAGACCGCGCTCACGGCGCGGCCTCCGCCCCAGGAAGCATTACTATTTGAAGGAACCCTGGATCGGTACTTCGACGACCGGATTGCCGGGGTCGTTAGTCTCGATACGAACGATCCCTTTGAAATCACCCGGCTTGATCTTCGACGTATCCAACGTCAGCCGGATCTTGTAAATCTGCCCTTCAGTTTCAGTCAACAATTCAAGCTTTAGAAAGGGAAGGGTCGAGGTGTAGTTCTTGATCTTCAAACCTTGCTCTCGAATCCTTCTCACATAGATCATCGGCCAGTTGATGACCGATAGATCTGAATTGACCGGCAGCGTCGGCATTATGATCGACGCAGGTGAGGCAAATAGTCTTGGGTAGACGGTGACGTCGACCTGAATTGATACCTCCGGCTGAACGGCGCTATCAGTAAGGACCTTCACCGTTTGGACGTAATGTCCAGGCTTGAGCGCCGGATTGCTTGCGACTACCAACTGATAGCGCTTGCCGTCCTGAATGGTTTGGAGCGTTGCGGTGAAATCAGTCCCGCCCGGTACGACCCTCTTTGCGTGCACCAGAGTCGGCTGAGGGTTGTACAAATAGAAGGTGTTGGCGGAACTGCTTCCGCTCAAGGCGCTTGTGATCCACCTGTCGCCGGGCTCGACTGTCAGCACCTGGTTGGGGTTTAGCGGCGCAGGCGGCGGCGCAACTCCAGGCGGCGGGTCAGTTTTGAAACGAGCTCGCAGGACCAGGTTGAAACTGGGCGTGTTTGGGTCATTGGTCGACACGCTTGCGGACTTTGCGACTTCGCCCGTATATCCCTCGGTGTGCTCAACTGCCAGTTCGATCTTTCCCTCCTTACCAGGAGGCACGACTTTGTCATAGTCGCCCTTTGTGCATCCTCAGCCAGGGCTGACACTGTTGATCACAAGGTCCGCCTTACCTTCGTTCTTTATCTTAAAGGCATATCGAAGCGGTGTTCCCGATTTGACTTCGCCAAAGTCGTGAGTCAACGATGCAATTACAAGCTTTGGTGCTGCACCTGCGCCAGTTCCCCCGTTTTGTCCAGGAGGCTTCTTCTCTTGCGCTGCAGCCGTCAGCGTAATTAAAACAGTGAGCGCTAAAGCGAGGTTCGATCTAAACAGCTTCATAAGCGGGATTGCTCCAAGAGAATTAAGGTCGCAGTACGCGGAGAGTTTAACAGATGAAATGGTAGGATGTCACAATTTTTCGCACGAATGAAGGGAAGAAAACGATCACATTCTCGTTCCAAACGGGACCTCTGAACATTCCGTTCGGTTGTGATATTGTAGATTCGAAATGAGAGTCGTTCCCCTTGGTACCAGCTCAGGCAAGCCAACTTTAAAACGCAGCGTAAGTGCGCTGGCGGTGGTGCGTGAGGCGGAATGGCTGCTTTTTGACTGCGGTGAAGGCGCTCAAGTACAGATCACCCGGGCGGGTCTGAGCCCATCCCGACTGTCGGCGGTATTCATCACGCATCTCCACGGCGACCATTTTAACGGGGTGCCCGGCCTGCTCTCCACGATGGGTCTGGACCGGCGCACTCGTGAACTGACGCTCGTTGGACCTCGGGGCGTCCGAGAGTATCTCGATACCCTGGAAAGGCTGAGAGTCATATTTCTGCCTTATCCGATCGAACTCGCGGAATTCAGCTCATTTCCAGATTTGAGGATGGTGTATGAGACAGCCGATTACACGGTGAGCGCTCGCCCGTTGGATCACCGGCTGTTCGCGCTTGGCTATCGGATTGATGAACGCGCCCGCCCTGGGCGTTTCAACGTCGAACGCGCGCGCGCTCTTGGCGTGCCTGAAGGTCCATTGTGGGGGCGGCTTCAGTCCGGAGAAGACGTGCGGCTTGACGATGGCAAGGTAGTTCATTCGGAGGATGTGTTGGGCGCGCCACGGTCCGGCAAGTCTGTTGCGTACTGTCTGGACACGCGGCCGTGTGATTCTTCGTTAGAGCTTGCGCGAGGCGTCGATTTGTTGATCCACGAGGCAACGTACACCGAGGAGTTCGCGGTTGAGGCCCAGCAGTACGGTCACTCGACCGCCGCACAGGCTGCGAGCACCGCCCGCGACGCGGGCGCGCGGCGACTGTTGATAACTCACTTCAGCACACGCTATCCAGACGCCGCCCAGTTACTGGACGAAGCGCGGGCTATATTTCCTGATACGGTTCTGGCGGAAGACTTGACGGAGATTGAAATCTAAATGATCGTGGCAATAGGAATCGACCTGGTAGAAATCTCTCGTATCGAAGAGGTCTTCGAACGGCAAGGCCAGCGCTTCCGGTCGCGGGTTTTTACGGAAGCGGAGATCAGTTACTGCGAGCGGCGAGCGTCAAAGCTCGCTAGTTACGCTGCTCGATTCGCAGCCAAGGAAGCCGCGATGAAAGCTCTTGGGACCGGTTGGTCTGAGGGTATCGGCTGGAAGGACATCGAGGTGATAAGTGAGCAGGGGGGCAGGCCGACGATTCACCTGCGCGGCCGGGCTCTTGAGCGGATGAGACAGATTGGCGCTGAGCGGGTTCATATCTCGCTCACGCATTCGGCGAGCCTGGCGATGGCCCAAGTTGTCTTAGAGGCTTGATTCGAAGATCGGGATCGCAAACGCACCGTCCTTGACGTAGCCACTTACTGCGCAGACTGGACCCTTTATTTACACTAAGAATATCGACTGAGTCTTTGGGCTTCGGCAGACGATTCATGCGAACGCGAGAAACTCGCGTAGGGTGCTACCTATTTCATGAGTCCGCAGCTTGGCAAGGGCGCCGGCTTCTATCTGACGAACCCGCTCGCGAGTAACTGAAAGGTCCTGCCCGATCTCTTCGAGTGTCCGAGGCGTGGAGCCTGCCTCCAGTCCGTAGTGCATTTTGAGTATCTTCGCTTCGCGAGGCGTCAGGTGTGCAAGCGCCCTCTGAATTGCGCTTCGCCTTGACCAATCAAGCGCGGCATTGAACGGGTTCGCGTAGTCTCCATCGTCGACAAAGTTAACTGCGGTTTCACCGTTGTCATTGGCGGGTATGTCCAGCGTGACTGTGTGCTGTGCGAACCCGAGGGCTTCGCGCACCCGGTCCGAATCCACAGCCAGCCGTTCGGCTATTTGCTCACTGCTTGCTTCCGCGCTGGTCTCTTCGCGGATTGTGCGCGAGGCACGAGAAGCCTTATTTATTAATGCGAGTTCGGAGGCGGGAAGCCGCACTACCCGGCTTTGAGTATCAAGCGCCCGCGCCATTGACTGGCGAATCCACCACATGGCATACGTTGAAAACCTGAAGCCGCGCCGCCAATCGAACTTCTCGACTGCCCGCATCAAACCAACATTGCCCTCTTGAATGAGATCCAGAAAAGGCAAGCCTCGATGGGAGAACTGACGGGCAACGGAAACTACCAGCCTCAGATTTGCCTCGGTCAACTCCTGCTTCGCTGCGTTGAGCTCGTTGATCGCGGCAGTAACTTTTAACGCGAGGCTGATCAAATTGCGGGAGGACCCCACACCGCTCGAGAGAATCTGGGCAACCGTGGATTCGAGATCGAAATTCTCTCGTAAGGTGATCTCCTTTTCGTTCTTGCTTGAAACCCGCGAGGCGGCTGGCCTGCGAGCTATCACGCTTGCCATTTCGATCAGCGAAACCAATTGGCGCTCAGCTGCGGGAGTGAATGTAATCGACCTTATCACACGCGAAAGGCGCACCCGCATTCGACCATCGCTCATCGGAGCCGTTTGTCTGCCGACCGAGCGGCGAGCTCCACTTCTCGTGCGCCGCCTGGCTGATCGCGATTCCTGCGAACAAAAATCAAGGTAGACCCCTTCGATCCGGGCCAGAGCCGGTTCGGCAAGTTCGGAAATGGGCGCCGGTCGGGACTTATCGTTGGGTGCGTTCTCAATCACATCTGCGGGGGTTTGCTCGCCACGTTCAAAGACGCGTCTCAAATGAATGCAGTAAGGGGCGACGACGGGAGAGCGCGAAACGAGCTTCATCAGACGCAGTCTGCCCCGCTCGATGCGCTTAGCTGCCGCGACCTCTCCTTCAGACGTAAGTATTGACGCTCGGCTTGCCTCACGCAGGTACAGCTTCAGGAGGTCCGTTCGATCGATTTCTCCCAAGCTTTCCTGTTCATGATCCTCCTCCAAGACCGAAGAATCGTCGGTAGGGCTTGTGTCGAAGGTGCCCTCGATGTCATCGATTGTCATGGCCGTTTCTCCCACTGCGTGTTGTGAGTTATGAAAAGAAGATCATCAGGCTTTCCAGACTCGGCGCTACGGTTTCGATTGTAGACGCAGAGCCAAAACAAGAAAAATTAATAAAATTAAAATAGGATAGAGTGTTTGCTAATATCGCCTCAGCTTAGGAGAGAGGCAAGGTCAGTCGGTTCGGAAATCCCGGTCGCGAAGAGATTTTATTTCATCCATAAGCTAACTGGAGAGCCTTCCCGGATGATCGTCTCGGTGCGATCAGGGCCGGTGGAAATGAGAGCTATTGGCGCGCCGCACAGCTCCTCGATGCGGCGGATGTAGTTTTTTGCCGCCATCGGTAACTCATCAAAGTTTGTGGTCCGGCTTGTGTTAACTTTCCAGCCCGAGACGGTTTCATAAACCGGCTCGCATTCGGCAAGGACGTTTGCCCCATAGGGCACACCTTCCAGCAGCTCGCCCCGAAATCGATAAGCATTGGAGATTTTGATCTCTTCGAACTCGTCAAGCACATCAAGCTTGGTAAGAGCTATCGCGTCGAGGCCGTTTAGCATTACCGCGTAGCGCACGACGGCTGCATCGAACCAGCCAGTCCTTCGGGGTCTGCCAGTCACTGCTCCGTACTCGTTACCGCGCTTTTGCAGGTAAGCGCCGTTCTCGTCCAGCAGTTCGGTTGGGAAGGGACCGCCTCCTACCCGCGTAGTGTACGCCTTTGCAATGCCGAGCACGCCGGTAATCTTCTTCGGCGCCAGCCCTAAACCGGTCGCTGCGCCGCCGGCTGTGGCGCTCGATGAAGTAACAAACGGATAGGTGCCGTGATCGACGTCCAGCATCGTCCCCTGAGCACCTTCGATCAGTATCGGCTTACCGTCGCGCGTTGCGTCGTTAATCATCGTAGCGGTGTCACGGATGAAGGGGCGGAGCCGCAACGCTTCGGCGAGATATTCATCGAGCGTAGACCCAATCTCAATCGGCGGAGCTTTCATCGATCCAAGCTCGAGATTCTTGTGCGCGATGTTTGCTCGAATCTTTTCGCGCAGCAAGTCGGGATATTGCAAATCGCCCACACGGATCCCTTCTCGCGAGGCCTTATCCTCATAAGCGGGACCTATCCCGCGCATTGTGGTGCCTACGCTGCTTGCGCCGAGGCTTTCTTCTCGAGCGCGGTCCAAAGCAACGTGATAAGGCAATATCAAATGAGCTCGAGTCGACACGAACAGGCGGCCTTCACACTCCACGCCCATAGAGCGAAGTTCTTGAACCTCTGCGTTGAAGGCATGCGGATCGACGACAACCCCATTGCCGATAATGCAGGTGCATTCTTCGTGTAGGATGCCGGAAGGAATGAGTCGAAGGATAAACTTTCGATCGCCTATTCGGACGGTGTGGCCGGCGTTGTGGCCGCCTTGATAGCGCGCGACGAGCTCGAAATGCGGAGCGAGTATATCGACGACTTTGCCCTTGCCTTCGTCGCCCCACTGGGCGCCCACTACCACAACGTTTTTCATATCAGCGCCTCACATGCAGCCCGAAACTGGCCCACAGGCCAGCTTGTCTTGCGGTTTGCGCTTTCGTAAGGCACGTTGCATACGCCGAAACAAAGTGATAGGCGCACACGCGGCAATGTGCGCCTGGAAAACCTGGTTGCGACTGCGCGGCAGAAACCTCAGGAAGCATTTCCCAATGCGCGGTCGATCATACGGGAGATATTGTCTTTGGAGGTAGTGCCGACGACGCGGTCGACTTCAGCGCCGCCCTTAAAGAGAATCAATGTCGGAATGCCCCTTACACCAAATTGCATTCCAGTTTGATTGTTATCGTCAACATTTAGCTTAACTACCTTTGCCTTACCCTCGTACTCCTGAGCCACCTTTTCAACGGCGGGCGCCAGTGCCTTACACGGATGGCACCACTCGGCCCAGAAATCCACCAGCACCGGCTGGTCCGATTTGAGGACTTCCTGTTCGAAATTCAGGTCCGTTACGTCGTTCAATAGCTCGCTCATCACCACCTCCGAATTGATGCATGGTACCGCCGGACGGTACAGGTTAAACCGTTGCTGAGACTCCGAGCCCGACCAGCCTCTGGTAAAGCTCGACGTAATGCCGCGAGGATGAGTCCCAGGAAAAGTCAGCGCGCATGCCATTGAGCATCAAGGCCCGCCATAAATCGCGATCAGCATAAACGAGAAGAGCTTCATGAATCTTTTCAATCAAGCGCTCGGAATCGTAGTCGTAGAACTTGAACCCGTTTCCGCGTAGAGTCGCGCGATCAAAGTTTTCTATCGTGTCGTCCAGACCTCCAGCCGCGCGCACGATCGGCACCGTTCCATACTTCAACGAATACATCTGGTTCAGTCCGCTCGGCTCGAATCGCGACGGCATCAAGAACATGTCGGCTCCTGCCTCAATCTTGTGAGCGAGCTCGTTGGAAAACCCCAAATACACTCCCACCTGTGAACGCCGCGCATCGCGCAAGGTCTGAAAAGCGCGCTCGTAAATCTCGTCGCCCGACCCGAGAAGGACGAACGCAGCGCCACGATCAAGCATTCTATCGGCAATTGAAAGGATCAGGTCGAAGCCTTTTTGGTTCGATAGCCGCGAAATGCACGCGATCAAAGGCCGATCGAGATCTGCGGGAAGATCAAACGAGCGCAGCAGATCTTTTTTGCACTCGAGCTTGCCGCTCAAGTCATCGGCCGAGAAATGCGCGGCAATGTACTTGTCGGTCTCGGGATTCCACTCGTCGTAATCAACGCCATTCAGTATGCCAAACAAATCGTTTCGCCTGGCACGAAGCAGGCCGTCGAATCTCTCGCCGAACTCTGCCGTTTGAATTTCGGCCGCGTACCGAGGACTGACGGTCGAGACCGCGTTCGAAAAAACCAGGCCAGCCTTAAGCGCGCTCGCCAGACCGTAAAACTCGATACCGCCTTCCGCTTTGTAAATCCAATCAGGCAACCCAAACTTCGACAACTGATCCGCGCTAAACAGGCCATGAAAGGCGATATTATGGATTGTGAACAGCGTCTTGGTTCTCTCAAAAGCAGGGTCATGCGCGTAGGCGGTCTTGAGGTAGGCGGGTACAAGCCCGGTCATCCAGTCATTCAAATGAATAATGTCGAAGTGTTCGCCAAAAGCCTTCGCCAACTCGAGCACCGCGCGGCTAAAGAATGCAAAACGCTCTGCGTCGTCGCTGTCTCCGTAAAGCTTTGTTCGCGAGAAGTATTCGGGCGAGCCGATAAAGTAGACCGGGACAACACCGGAGCGATCAACAAAAACCGATACACCACGCTCGCCGAAGTTGAACGGTACTCTGAGTTCACCCGGCAGCCGTTCGCTGATTGCCTCGATCCTGTCGACCTTGTAGCGCGGCATAATGACGCGAACGGTGTGTCCGATCCGAGCCAATGCCTTCGGAAGAGCTCCCGCAACATCTGCGAGGCCGCCGGTTTTGGCGTACGGGACAACCTCCGACGCCGCCAGTAGAATATTCAAAAGCGCGCTCCCATTGTCAGGAATAACTCCAGCATCCGAATGAAAAACAGTAGCCGACCGTGAATGATGTTGTCAAGAAATAGCCAGGTTTGGGGCTTTACTTAAAAGTCAATCTAACGACTCGACCACTTCATAGAGAGCATACTCTCCGCTCTTGCCGGGAAGCATCACTCGAACAATTCTCCGGACCACGACGTTCTCTTTCACTTCATTATAGGTTTCTTCAGAAATAAGCAGCTCTGAGACAGCCTGCTTGTTTGCAGCTTCGATTCGACTCGCCAGGTTAACGGCGTCGCCGATGGCCGTCACTCGTTTCAGGCTCTTCGCGCCGATTGCACCGACTACAACATCGCCGTAGTGGATGCCTATACCGATTCGAAAACTCTTTGCATAGATCGCCTGCAGGTATGGCTTCATATGCTCCATCGCCGACAGCATCTCGAGCCCTGCCTTGACCGCTTGCAGCGCAGCGTCGGGTGCGTTTCCCATACCGAAGAGCGCCATCAACCCATCACCCATGTAGTTGTCAATTTGTCCGCCGTTCCGAGTAATAACCCGCCCCATCTCATGAAAGTAGCGATTGAGCACGTGGACAACGTCATAGGGTGGAAGCGCTTCGGCAAACGGAGTAAAACCACGAATATCGGAGAACAGAACGGCGAGCTTCTTCTCTTCACCGACAGACGTGGGCTCAGTTACCACTGACCGCTGGTCGGTCAACTGAAGGTCTTCCTCGTCAAGTACAAGGCGGCGGAGCGCCACGTTGTCGCTGCACGCCGTCTGGCAAGCCAGGCGAATATCCCGCGGAAAGTGAAGCCGCTCTGCAAGCTTCTGCTCCTTTTCATTACGAGCGACGCAATTTTCTACTCCATCGACGATCAAGATGCGACAAGTAGAACATCGCGCGTTTCCGCCGCAAGCGTGCGCGTGCGGTATGCCGGCGCGCAGGGAGACTTGAAGGATCGTCTCGCCCGGGTTAGCTTCGACCGTTTGTTCTTCGAGCACGTACAGAACCGTTGGCATGCATTGAGTCCTTTCGCGTGAGTACGCCCTGGATTCCGTGAGCCGTCGTCCTGTCATCCGCCTTGCGGTTTCTTGCTTACGGATGCGCGGTTTCGCTCACAACCCGAGATCGTCCGCTTTCGTTATTAAACCGGTCGACCGCCGTCACCCGATAAGAATACGAGCGGTCAATGCTAACTCGATCATCTCTGAATGTAACCGTGGTCAGGAGCGAATCGTTCAGCTTCATCCAGGCAAGGTCCGTCGTGTCCGGCGAATCGGCTCTGTACACGTTGTAGCCGATCACATCACGCTCAGGGTTGCTCGGCCAGAACAAGCTTATTGTCCCGTTTGCCGAAGCGATTGAAACAGGATCTGGAACAGAAGGCCGAAACCTGTCAACAGGTGTCAGCGACAACGGTGCGCTGTCCGCGCTTTCAACCAGCCCATTTGCTCCTTGCGAGAGAGCTCGAACAAAATAAACGTATTCAACAAGGTATTGGAATCTGGTATCGGTGAACGATGTGCTGTTTATCGGCTCGGAGTTGAGCAGATCTCCGCCGAAGTCACGCTTCGCAGGCCGCCTGTAGAGGTTGTATCCGGCTACTGAGGCAGGAGCCATGCCGCCGACGTTTGCAGCAGGCGGCCGCCAGGAGATAGTGACAGCGTCTTGCTCCTCGTGGGACGCCGTCAAATCGGTCGGAGGCAGTGCTATCCCTGGCGCGGGTTCTATGGCAACCGTGTTTGAAAAAGCGGCCGCCTGATTGCGCTTGTTGAAATATCGAACTGCGTAACGCACCCGAGTGTTCGCGAGCTGCTGTGAATCAGCCAGATTCACCGAGTCGGTGAACTGGAGATGGCCTAGAGCTTTCACCTGAGCTTCAATCGCGGCTCGGTCCATGAACCCGATTACCTGCGCGCTCTCTTCATAGTCATCGGGATCGAGCACCGGTTCCTGATCTCGCCGCTCGCTTAAACGGTGAATCTCTACTCGCGCGATGTAGAAACGGCTCGATTCGTTTTGGGTCAATCCCGGCGCAGGCCACGACAAAAAAATGCTTGCGCCTCGCTGGATCGCCGTCAAATTGTTTGTGCGCTCGGTAAGCCGGGAAGGAGGAACCGGTACGCCGACCTTTCCACAGCAGGTGAGGAACAGCGCGGCAGTAATTAAAACACCCAAACCGATGGGTTGGATCAGCCGACTTTTGTGATCGGCTTTTTGAGGCGCAGGTGAAGGTTTTCTGTTGAGCTGAGAGGAAACGTTTCTGGCGCAAATCGCTCGCGGGAGGTTGCTCACAATATGTACCGACTTAGGTCCTCGTTCTTTACTATTTCGGCCAATTGTTTGTGCACGTACGCCGCATCAATAAGCACGTTCTTGTCTTCAAGGTCTGGACCCTCAAAGGAGTATTCGTCGAGCAGGGTTTCCATAATCGTATGAAGTCTCCGCGCACCGATGTCTTCAGTCTGCTCATTGACCGAGAACGCGAAACGCGCGATCGAGTCGATCGCTTCATCGGTGAACCTGATATCTATGGCTTCTGTTCCGAGCAACGCGGTGTACTGCCGGACCAGCGAGTTCTTTGGCTCGGTTAGAATGCGTTTGAAGTCGTCGATTGTCAGTGGCTTCAATTCAACGCGAATAGGGAAACGGCCTTGAAGCTCTGGAATCAAATCCGAGGGCTTAGAAACGTGAAATGCTCCCGCGGCAATAAACAGTATATGATCGGTCTTGACCATGCCGTATCGCGTATTTACGGTTGTGCCTTCTACGATCGGTAGGATGTCGCGTTGGACACCTTCGCGCGAGACATCAGGGCCCTGACCGCCCTCTCGGCCTGCTATTTTGTCAATCTCATCCAAGAAAATGATGCCCGTCGATTCAACTCGTTCGATTGACAGACGAGCGACTTGGTCCATATCGATGAGCTTCTGCTCTTCCTCCTGGATGAGATACTCCATCCCTTCCTCGACGCTCATCTTTCTGGTTTTTGGCCGCGAGCCAAACATATTTGGAAACATGTCGCGCAGGTTAATGTCCATTTCTTCGATGCCCTGAGGCGTAATTATTTCGAAGTGTCCGGGATTCGCGCGTTCCTGAACCTCGAGCTCGACAATTCGCGCGTTCAAACGGCCCTCGCGCAACTGTTGTCTGAGCTTTTCCCGAGTGCGCTCGAATTGCTCGTAGGAGGAGTCGTTCTCCGGTTCTTCCATCTGTTTGGTTCTGGGCAGGAGCAGATCAAGCATGCGTTCTTCGGCATTTTGCTCGGCCTTTTCGGCAATCTCGGCTATCTTTTCCTCGCGAACAAGGTCGACTCCAATCTCGACCAGGTCTCGAATCATCGACTCGACATCGCGCCCGACGTATCCGACCTCGGTAAACTTCGAAGCCTCGACCTTCAAGAAAGGTGAATTGGAGAGCCTGGCAAGCCGGCGGGCAATTTCAGTCTTCCCGATACCAGTCGAGCCAATCATTATGATGTTCTTTGGGATGACATCCTGCGCAAGATCGGCCGGCAGCTTCTGTCGGCGGATGCGGTTTCGAAGAGCAATAGCGACAGCGCGCTTAGCGGCGTGTTGACCTACCACGTATTTGTCCAGTTCTTCGACGATCTGCCGAGGAGTCATCTCGTCGAGCCTGGGCTGGTCCTTAACTTCACCTGATAGATAAATCACCATAACAGTATTTCACGGCCTGGCTTGTCTATGGGCCCAGGATGATTGCTTATTATAACTCCTCGATGACGAGGTCGAAATTGGTGTAGATGCAAATCTCGCTGGCGATCTTCATAGCCTCGTGGACAATTTCTCTCGCGGTTAGATCTGTATGCCGAAGCATGGCTCGGGCTGCGGCAACAGCAAAAGGGCCGCCCGAACCGATAGCTACCACACCATCATCGGGTTCTATCACATCGCCGCCGCCCGAAAGTATCAGAGAGGTATTTTCATCGGCTACGATCAGCAACGCTTCGAGGTGGCGCAGGTACTTATCGGTACGCCATTCCTTACCCAGTTCCACCGCGGAACGCTGAAGCTGTCCGTGATACTGCTCGAGCTTCGCCTCGAAACGGGTGAACAGGGTGAAGGCGTCCGCCGTAGAGCCCGCGAAGCCAGCAATGATCTTGTCGTTATAGAGGCGGCGGACCTTTCGGGCGCCGGACTTCATGATGGTCTTATCGAAGGTAACCTGGCCATCACCCGCAACGGCTACGTGATTATTTCGGCGTACTGCTAGGATCGTTGTGCTGCGCACCCTTGGTCGCACGCGGGGCCCGGAACGCTTGACTGACATAGATGGCGAATATAATCCGCGCTCCAGTGGGATGTCAAGAAATGCTCCCGCGAGAGCAAGCCAGTGTTCGCTCAATGCTCTATTATCGCAATTCATGATTGTTGAAACTGAGCTGCATCGAAGGCGGGTCTCAGGCAGGGAACGCTTCGAGCAAGCAAAACTTGGTTTCGTCTTCAACTCCGAGAAGATCCATTTCCGCGTGGAAACCGTTATTCTCCTGAACCGTGATCGATCTTCCGTTGAGCAGGTTCAACAGGCGGAGCCGGTGTTGCGCGCCGGCTTCGCGAGCGATTGCTGAGAGGTCCATACGCGGACCGTTAAAGCGATGCCACGCGTCGGAAATCTGAGCTAAGTACGAAACGACTCGTCGTTCATCTTTTCTGATCAAACCGGTTGCACCGTATACGCCCGGATCGAACACCAGGAAGCCGCCATTTTTGAAAACGTCATCGGCAGTGATCTTCAATATCTTGGCGTAACTTTCTCTCAACCACAGGTCGGTGGGTTCATCAAGCAGCGGTTTGATACGCTGAACGGGCAATCGCTCATGCTTTCCTTCCATCTGACCCTCGTGTATGAGCACCGACCCGGGGATGGAGAGTATCATCGCCAACGCCGCCAGATTGTCAGGCTTGCTGAACACCGACGCTGCTCGTGGCTCGTCGTGATTCTCGATGAAATAGAGTGAGCCACGAAGTGAGTCAGGATCCCTCTGAAGTCGCTCCAGAATTTGACCCAGATCGTGGTCAACCAGGCCGTCATATAGCTTTTTCTCGTAGCATAGATCGAAGCCGAGCTCACGGAGTTGCTGTTCCTTATCCCAGTACGCCTCGGCGATGAAACTGAAGTCTGGGCTGATCTTCTTGACCGCGTGGATCGCCTGATCCCAGAACTCTCCGGGCATCTTCTTATCAAGAGAAGCGTCCGAAACCAACGGATACCACAATTGGCGAAAACAGTCTTTAAGCACGAGCATCGCCATATCGCAACGCACCCCATCCGCAAGCTTGCTGATCCTGGTAAGCAGATCGACCATCCGCTTTCGTAGACCAGGACTGGAGTAGTCGAGCTGGGCGGTGTCGTGCCAGGGAGTAAAGTACGGGTCGCGCCCGTAGGCGACTACTTCACCCGAACTATGCAAAAAGAAGTCGCCAGTAGATTGCTTGCGTGCTTTCGTATTGTTGCGGACGAAGTAGTCGGGATGCTTCCGGATCCAGGGAGAATCCAACGCCATGTGGTTTGAAACGAAGTCAACGATCACGGAAAGCCCGGCGTCGTGCGCGCGCTGGACGAGGTTTGAAAACCGATTCCGTCCACCCAGCTCTCGGCTTATCTCATAATCAGGTACTGCATAAGGCGAGCCTTCAAAGTCATCAGAGGTCAGCTTCGACAGCTTTCTTACGCCCTCGCTAATCTGCCAAACTCCCATTACCCACACTGCGTCGAAGCCGAGGTGACTTAGCTCAGTGAGTTGGGTGTCAGTGATTTCATCGAAGCTGCCGCCGTGGACGCGGCCATTGATTTCGTATAGGCGCAAGTGTTTTTAACCCTAACCTGGGGGCTGTTAGTGACCCGAGACGTCGTGACTGGAAGGGGCCGCGATTGATTCCAGTCCGTCCAGCCAGGAGGACCTGACCGCGGCTGCCAAATCCGTCCGCTTTCCCGGGGGCAAGGAACTCAGGTACCGGTCGCGGTTTTTGAGCCCATCTTCGGTGATAGCCCTCAGCACCTCGATCCCATGTTCGCTGAGCGAAACCAGCAACTGAGGCCGATGGGAGTTAGATTCATAGTTCAGCTCGACTAAACCCAGCTGCTGCATACGTTTACATAATTGGCCGGTAGCCGTTCGATCCCTTACCAAGTGTTCGGCGAGCACGCGTAACGGCAAAACCGTTCCTTCTAAACAGTGCACCGCCAGCAGTACTTGATAGTGTTCGAAAGTCGTATTGTGAGCGGCAGCCGCTTTCGCGTAAAAGTCGTCAAGCCTTCTCAGATAGTTTCGAGCCGTGCTCAAGTGCTCGTAAATTCCACTCGCACTATAGTTTAACGATCTATTTACGGACATCTTGCAACCTCATTATTGCATCTAGATAAAGAGCCCATTATGTTGTATCATAGCAGTTTGAAAAAACGTAATAGTATGTATTGCATTGCAAGATGTCAACCATTATTTGGTTGATACACGGAGGCGCCACTGACAAGGGCGCCTTTTAGTTCGGTCTAATACGGGCGACGACGGAAGACAAGATGAAAACGAGAATGGACAAGGACATCCTCAATACTTCTCCCGACGAGGTACAGGAAGACTTCGCTCCGGCCGGTGGCATAGAGCGTATCGTGGCGGAGATTGACGAGGACGAGGCCGAATCACTGTGGGAGAGCGTTAACGTTGAGGAGGAAGAGACCCCCGAGGTTGCGGAGGAGGCGGCTGAAGACGTCGATGTTGACCTGGAACCGGGTAAGGATGAGTCCCTTGACCCCATGCGCCTCTATTTGCGCGAAATGAGCTCCGTGCCGTTACTCACTCGCGAAGACGAAATTAGAATAGCTAAACGAATCGAGCGGGGTAACAAGCGGATCTACAAGGCTCTTTCCAGATCTTTCATAACGATCGAGGAAATAAGCAGGCTTAATGATCAACTTCTGGAAGGAGAGATCAATCCACAGGATATAGTCGATGTAGCAACTGATCCGGAAGCTGAAGAAGCGCTGGAAGAGCAGCGGGAGGAAATTCGTCTACACGTGATGGCCGAATTTGAAGAAATAATCAAAGCCCACGACAAGCTTGTAAAGCTTTCCGCCAAGATCGAGGCGGAACCAAAGTCCTCCAAAAAATTAAAGAGGTTGCGCCGCCAGTACGCGCATCATCTGATTGATATGTCAAAACGTGTTCGCGGTTTCACGTTTAGCGCTGAAACTCGGAGGCGTTTCATGGAGGCCATCGATTCCGTCGTTAAACGGATTCGGGCGTCGGAGGCGGAGCTCAACCGTGTCGAGCGGGCCCTCGAATCCAAAAGGCGCAAGGATATCGACGAGCTCAAGCGTCAACAACGCGCGGTTCGCAAAACACTACGCGAGGCAGAGCGACGCTATGCGGCATCTGCCGTTGACATAAAGCGTACTCAGCAAACTATCATCGCCGCGGAAGCCGAAGTCGAACAGGCAAAGCGCGAGATGATCGAGGCCAATCTCCGCCTGGTGATATCAATTGCCAAGAACTACATCAACCGGGGCCTTCACTTTCTGGACCTTATTCAGGAGGGAAACATCGGTCTGATGCGAGCGGTTGAAAAGTTCGACTGGCGCCGCGGGTATAAGTTTTCAACCTATGCCACCTGGTGGATTCGACAGGCGGTGACTCGCGCGATTGCCGATCAGGGTCGTACCATCCGAGTTCCGGTGCACATGGTCGAGGTCATCAATAAGATCCTTCGCACTCAGAGGCTCATGGTCCAGGAACTCGGTCGCGAGCCTACTCACGAAGAACTGGCGCGGCGGGTGGACATGCCGGCCTGGAAGGTACGCAAGGCGTTGAAAATTGCGCAGCAGCCGATTTCGCTCGAGACGCCAATTGGTGATGACGGCGAAACTACGATCGCGAGTTTTATTGAGGATCGGCGTTCGGCCAATCCGGCCGAGACAGCAATAACCAATAATCTACGTGAGCTGACTGAAGATGTATTATCAACGTTGACGCCGCGAGAAAAAGAGATTATCAAAATGCGATTTGGCCTCGATCAGTCCGGCGAAGAGCGCACGCTCGAAGAGGTAGGGAAGCACTTCAATGTCACGCGCGAGCGGATTCGCCAGATAGAAGCTAAAGCGCTTGCAAAGCTTCGGCACCCCTCTCGATCCCGGAGGCTTCGAGCGTTTCTTGACGGAACGGCGATGGCCTCGTGAATCACAGCTGAGCAATTCCGGTTTTGGTCAGGGTCGCTTGACGGCCCTTTTTCTTTTAGTCACGAGAATCGAGTTGTACCTCGGCTCCGTTCGACCGCGTCTTTCACCGCTCGAAGGCTTCGTTCTCTTGTGTCGGTTGGCACTGAGCAACCCGGCGTCACAATCAATCCCACCTTCCCAACTTCGCCGATTGACTTGGTGATCTGTTCGCCAATTTCGGGAGGCGAGACGTGGCTTGCAATCGATTCATCAATTCCGCCCAATACAGTCCTGCCCGATCGCGCTTTTCCCTCTGCCAGTGAAGGCGCGGTGGCGAAATGCGACCAGTTCAGCGCGCTGATAGGATAATCAGACACTGAATCGAAATGAATTCGTTTGCCGTGTATATGCAGCACATTGAAAGGCGCGTCGCGAACAGATTCGAGAATCTTGAGATCGAATGGACGACCCCAAGCCTCATACTCTTCGGCCGTCATAACATCGGCGGTAGCCGCCCCGAGCGAAAGGAAAATGCCGGCAGCACCCCTCGCAATAGCCTCTTTCGCATAGTCGGCGAGCGATGTTGCAATGGCGTCTAATGCTGCAAGTAGCGCTTCGGGATGACGCTCGCGTGCATTGGTCAGGCTTCCAGAGCGGGCGAGTCGTCGCGCGACGGTCCATGGACTGAAGATCGTCTCGATGAACATTGCTTCTTTACCAATGGCATCGTTAATCAATGACAGCGCGGAAAGCTGTTCGCTCCAGCTCGGATCACCCGGAGGTATTGGCTCAATCGCTTTCCAGTCTGTTTCAGTGTCAACTGCTTCCAGACCCCTCGGCATCGGGTAGGCGAAATCGCTCATCACCTTCAAGAAATCCAGATCGTAAGCGCGATAAAAGTCAATTTCCGCCTCCGCGTGTTTGCGACCCGGAAGATGCTGAAGCCCAAAATGGTACCAGAAGCTGAATGGGGGACGATCCACATCGTTCCCCTTAAGCACATTTATCACACGCTCGATCTTGTTCACCCTGTCCTCCCGTCGGTACTGACCGCTCCACGCTCAGTTTAATGCTGCTCCCGCCTCACGACAATAACGTGTGTGTTCTGGAGCCCATCCTACTGTTGCCCGATTGCTTGATCGGTGAGCGATCTGACTGATTGACGCGCCCCAGGACTGCCAGTACCATATAAACGCAATCCCAACCAATGATATGAAGGACCCGCGTCATACAGCGATTGATGCATCGCAAACAGCCCTGGCCCAACAGCCCGATGATGGTGACTCGCGAGACTCAGGGGGACCAGTTCTCGAGGCGCTTGCTCAGATAGCGCAGGGCGATTTGAGCGTGATCGCCAAAGGCAAGCAGTTGGAGCTGGATGGAAGAGACCGACAACTGCTCGTGAATCTGGATGGGTTGGCTCGCCGGTTACGGTATATCGTTGGGAGGCTGCAGCGGGCGGCTGACTCGATCGAGACGGTTGTCGGCGAGGTGCTGCGCGGCACGCAGATGTTGTCCAGCGGTGTGCTTGATGAAGCGAAGTCGGTTGAAGAAACCTCGCGATCAATCGCCGAAATCAATGCCTCCATGCATTCTGTCGGAAAGAGCCTTCAGACTTTGTTGAACCTCTCTCAGTCAACGTCGAGCTCGGTCATGAGGATGGCGACCTCAATAAATCAGGTATCTGAGAACGCAGACGAATTGGCGCAATTTGTGGAGGAGACGGCGATCGCCATTGAAGATATGGCGAACACCGTCCGTAAGGTAGCTGATTCGACCGAGGCGCTCGCAGAATCGGCGGAAAAAACTGTTCGTGCGATGGAAGCGATCGACAATTCGACTCGAAGCATCGGCGAGTCTGTTAACGAGACGACTATGCTTGCGGATGAAGTTGCACGCTCGGCTGACTCTGGGAGTGAGCTTGTCGCTGAAACCGCGACGAGCATGTCGAAGATCAAAAACGCGATCGATGCCGCAACCGAAACCATTACGCGACTCGGCAAACGTTCCGATCAAATTGGAGAAGTTACCCACGTCATCAACGAGATAGCTGACCGCACTCACCTGTTAGCGCTGAACGCGGCTATCCTTGCGGCGCAGGCGGGCTCACAGGGGCGAGGCTTTCGCATAGTCGCGGACGAAATCAAAGAACTTAGCGAGCGAACCTCCGCCTCGACACGGGAAATCGAAGAAGTGATAAAAGCGGTTCGCGAAGACGTGACCGAGACTATTGAACGGGTTGCGGTCGGAGGACAACGCGCTGATGAAGGCGTTGATTTAGCCTCGCGCGCGGCTGCTCTTCTGTCTGAGATTCGGGACAAGACCAATGCGGCTTCGGACCGCATTCGGGTGATCGCCGACTCGACGGCAATTCAGGCGGCCGAGAGCCATACGGTTCTGGAAGCCGCTGATCTGGTTAGGCAACAGGCGCGGGGCATCGAACGTGCAACCGGAGAGCAGGCGCTCACCTCGCGGCACATTGGAGAGCGCGCGCTGCACATGAGCGAGCTCACCGAGCAGGTGCGTCGAGCGACCCGCGAACAGGCGAACGTCTCCAGATCCATCGCCGAGGCCATGGAAGAACTTACTCGCGCGGTTGAGCATATTCGCGGAGCCTCGGATGAACAGTCCGCCGGAGCCGATCAGGTCCTGCGTGCAGTGTATACAATCAAGGAAGTGGTGAGCCGGAACCAAGCTTCGATTTCCGGAATCAACAGCGCTGTCGATCTTCTCACCCGCGAGGCGGAGTTGCTGAATCGAGAAGTCGAGACATTTCGGCTTCCGGTGCCTGAGCGCGGCGGCCACTTGCGCTTCGCTCTCCGGGCATCGCAGGTTACCCTCGACCCCGCGACGGTGTCATCTCTGTCCCGTGTGGACGTGTTGTCGAATATCTTCGAGGGGCTGGTGCAATTCGGAGAGCGCGCTGAGATTCGGCCCGCCATCGCCGAGCGATGGGATATCTCACCCGACGGTCGCGTCTACACTTTTTACCTGCGGGAGTCGGCCCGATTCCATAATGGCCGACGCGTACGATCCGAAGATGTAAAATATTCCTTCGAGCGGCAGATGCGACAGAACGAAGACGCCGGGGCCTGGGCGTTCAGACCATTGGTCGGCGCCGATCAATTCATGTCCGGAGATGCAGATGCGCTCGAAGGCATTCGGGTCGTAAGCGAGCAGGTGCTGAGGCTGGTGTTGATCCAGCCTGTTGCGTTTTTTCTGTCGACGCTGTGTACCGAGTACAGCTACGTCGTGCCGCGTGAAGAAGTGGAACGCCCTTCGATGGATTTCGAGATCCGACCGGTTGGCTCGGGACCATTTCGCGTAGTGGAACCGGTCCTAGGTAAGGAAGTGCAGCTCGAGCGGTTCTCCAATTATTGGAACCCGGAGATGCCCTACGTGGATCGGCTCAGCGTTTACTTCGGACTTAGTGCTGAGGAGATTTTCGAAATGTTCCTGCGAGGCGAGCTTGATTACGTCAGCGATCTTCCGCTCACTAATGTAAGCGAGCTCAAGGAACGGGCTTCTGACATTCAAGTGCTCGAAGCCGTCCAACTTCAGACCCGCATGCTTGTTTTCGATTGCGACCAACCGCCGCTATCGGACCGGCGTGTGCGACAGGCGATTTGCCTTGCCATCGATCGGAGACGGTTCTTGCGCGAGGTTTACAATGGAATGGCTGAGCTGAGCATAGGCCCAATACCTCCCGGTGTGTTGGGTTATGATCCTGGTGAGCGTGGCTACGACTACGATCCGGAACGCGCCAGGGCCTTGCTTGAAGATGCAGGATACGAGGCCGGGTTCGAGACCGAAGTTTGGTGGCCGCAGTCGGTGAGCTCCGCTGTCGAATGCTTGAAGGAAGATCTGGCGGTGGTCGGGATCCGCGCCGATTTTCGTTATGTTGAGCCGGAGGAGTTGGAACGCGGACTGAGACTTCGGACGGTTCCGATCGCGGGCCGCGATTGGAATGCCGACTATCCTGATCCCGACAATTTCACGTACGTCCTGTTCAATTCACGCAATCGCGATCTGTTCATCAGCACTTACTCGAGCGAAGAAGTAGACCAGTTGACGGAGCAGGCTCGCTCCGTTATGAATCGGGACCAGCGAGCTGCCATTTATCGCGAGGTCACCAAGCTGTTGCTCGAGGATGCACCTTGCGCCTTTCTTGCCCACCGGCGAAGCTTCGTTGTGCACAGAGCTGATTTAGAGGGAGTCACTCTTCATCTGCTCTCCCCGGCAGTCACGCCAAAGGACTTGTGGTTTGCGAAAAGCAACGATTAGCTTATTCGTTCTCGCGCTATTTGAGGTTCTTCAGTTGGTTTATTCGATCTCGCATAGCCCTCAAATAGATAGTTGCGTCTCCATCGCTGAAGCCGCCTCCGCGAAATGCATCTGTCAGCTGCTTGTCTGAAAGCCGTCCGAGCAGATTCCCCATCCACCGAGCGTTCTCGACCGTCACCCCCTCAAGGAATTCGGGGTTCTTGCCCTTGTAGAAAAACACGACCTGGCCATTTTTTACGCCCTCGATGAAGGGCTGGTTATAGAAACCATTGGGATCGCCCTTTGATCCGGCTGGCGCATTTTGAAAGAACGGTAGCTTACTGAAAAATGAGCCAGTCGAACCTAACGTACCGCCCAGATCGGCGACGTAATAGATTCTCATATCTCGATTGCCGCCGCCCTTCTTATCTGGCCGCGCAATCTTGTTGTTGACGTCCTTGAGATCCCAGTTATTCACCAATGCCATCAACACCTTCAGACCCTGCATCTCACGGGTACTGCTGAACGGATTCGCCTTCCACGTCCAGCTACCGTCTTCCTTGTAGCCGTCGTCTCTGCGCTCGAATCTAACATCCCAAACATCGAAGCCGCCTCGCCCTTCGATGTGCGCTTTCTTGACGAAGTAATCCTGGTCCACGTGGTAGCCGGCCGCCCAGACGATGCGCGTTGCAGCAGTTTCCGGTCTGGCTTCAGGGCCAAATTTTACAGTCCACTTGCGACCCTTATCGTCGATGACGTGGATCTTTTCAGAGGTCCCTCCCTTTGAGCGCTCTTCAAAAGTAAATTTGCCGTTCGGATCTGGCGCTCCTTCAGCGCCACCTAGACCGTTGAAGAGGTCACGGCTTTCAATATCCGTGGGATTCTCCCACAGAGTTGGATTGCCCTCCGGAGCGCCGCCATCCGCTGCGTCCTTTTTCTTTTCCTCTTTCTGTTTCTTCGGCTTGTCATCCTTGTCCTTCTTTTGCGAAGCGGCCAAGTGGTCTGGCACAACCAAGGCAGAACACCCCAGAATCAAAGTCATCGTGAGCGCGAAGATCGTTTTCCTATTAGGCACCATTGATTTCACCCTCCAAACGGTTTTTCAGTCTGCCCATTATAGACATTTGGTGACGGAGCGCAAACCCCGTAGAGTCTTGTGGAAACGAGAGTCCGCAACAATCGGTGGGACGGGAGAGGATCGAGTAAAAACGGAAAGGCGCGGCAGGAGGTCCCACCGCGCCCAACAAAACCTACAATCGCTCAATTCTTAGTTCGAGCGTTCGACCATGTCGCCAATCTGTATTTCTGCCGTCGTCCGGGTGATGAGTGCAACAGACGCGCCTTTCTCAACCTTTAGCACGACGAGTTCACCCAGCACCTTGCGAGGCAAGGTAGGACGTTCGCGCATCACCTGCTCCAGAGGAACTCTGGTCCCTTGAATTGAATACTCTCCGCCACGGAAGCGGTCGCTGCTATACCCGCCGCTGCGATCTTTCACGACCTTGTCCTGAGGAGCGTTCGTGATGCCTTCACGCGGGCCGATCTCGCGGTAGATCGTAAAGAGATCCCCGGGATGTACGTCTTGCCGCGTGCCCAGGTCAAGGTAAACCACCCGGTTAGCCGAGAGGTTTTCGTGAAAGCCCGGTGACATGACGATTTGACCTGTCGTTCCGCCGGAACCTTCTCCATATCTTGGCAGCGGGCGCGCCTCTCCGACATTCGGTCCGGTATATTCCTCGTACGGCCTAAGCAAATCCCCGAACTCTACCGTATCACAGGACACCGTAATCTCGGCTGTAGCCGTCTGGTCTCCAACTTCGATCACGCGAAGCAGACCGAGTTCGCGAACATAATAACCAAGTCTCCTTTTGGTGAACGGGTGATTGACCTCAGACACCGGCCGGATTATGTAGTAGGTAGCGCCGGGCTGAATACCTGCCCGCCTCCCGCGATTAAGAAACACCACGTCGCCCTGGGCAAAGGTTACTTTCAGGTTTTCCTTCTCGGCTCCGACAACCTGAAGATCCGTCCGAGGAGGTCCATCAGCAATAAAACCTGTGCAATAGATGTCTGACCTTTTGGCTAGCGGTTGGGATTGATCCGTTTGCTGCTGCCTGGCAACTACTGAAGTGGAAAATGTTCCGACAAAAAAGATGAGTAACGCTACGCCAATACGGGTTGTACTTTTCATTGATACTCCTTCGACGTGTAGGGAGCGGCTTGAGGGAAATCGAAGGGGCAAGAAGTGCTTGGGTCTGCCGCAAAGTAACAAAGTATAAAGCTTGAGTCAATAATTAAAATCCTCACGCTGAGGGGTTTGGGCGTGGTTGGGGTGAACTCGAAAACGGCCTCCTCTATCGAAAGACACGCTCTCGATTCCGTCCGACGAGTTTTGGCTCCGGGTCGCCAGATTCGGCTTGACACTCCTCCAAATAAGGCGATAATGGCAGGCATCCCATAAGGTTGGAATCGAAGCTATTATATTGGGTCGGCATCCAAGCTTTATTTTTTGATTGCAGCGACCGGGAGCACTAGGTGATTAAGCCTTCTTTTGAAGGAGAGCTTAACTACCGTACTCACCACCACAAAAACACCAAGAAAGAACTGCTGGATCATCGTGCTTCTGACAGGCGCCAGGCGAGCAAAGGGAGGAGGCCCACGTGTACGAGTACAATGACAAGCTATTGAGATGCATTGATTGCGACGAGGAGTTTGTCTTCAGCGCTGGAGAGCAACTGTTCTTCGCAGACAAAGGATTGAGGAACGATCCAAAGCGGTGTAAGCCTTGCAAAATGAAAAAGAACGAGCGTATCGCAGCCAACATGCAGGCTTACGGTCAGCCCTTCCCGCGCGAGCGCATCGAAGTCGCAGTCAAGTGCGCTTTGTGTGGAACTGAAACCACCGTACCTTTCAGGCCGACCCAGGGACGACCGGTTTATTGTCGCGATTGCTTCTTGCGAATGCGCGCTTCGGCGCACGTTCACGCGCCGCTTCCATAGAACGGACGCATCACTTATCTGCCGGCTAGACAGTTTGCAATCTCGCGGAGAATTATCGACCGACGAGGGTCTACTTTGCGGTCAGGTAGTCGCGTACCTTCTTCATGTCCTCCCAGACTTCGCGCTTTTTGTCAGGCGAGCGCAGCAGGAATGCCGGGTGAAATGTCGGCATCACTTTTATTCCGTTCCAGTCGCGCCACTGACCTCTTGCTCTAGTGATCGGCTCCGTCGTTCTGAGTAGACATTGGAAAGCCGGCGATCCCAGGGCGACTATTACTTCGGGGCGAATAACCGCGAGTTGTCGAAACAGAAAAGGCTCGCAGGTATCCACCTCATCGTGCTCGGGGGTACGATTGCCGGGTGGCCGGCACTTGACGATGTTTGCAATGTAAACGTCTTCGCGCCGAAGGCCGATGGCGGCGATTATCTTGTCCAGTAGCTGGCCTGCCCGTCCCACAAACGGGCGTCCGGTTGCGTCCTCTTCTGCGCCGGGACCTTCGCCTATGAACACCAGCTTCGACTGCGGATCGCCCTCTCCAAATACAATCGTCTTGCGATGTTCGTGAAGTTTGCAACGCCGGCAATCGCCGATGTCTTCTCTGATCGCTTCAAGTGAGGGGTCACGGGACTCGACGACACGAAGCGCCGCGCTGCTGGATCGCGAACCAGTCTGTTTGCCGGTTTCGGTGCTCTCGCCAAAAAGCCCGACCTGTTCTGTTTGCGATGTTCTTTGCGTCATAAATCCGTCAGATTCGACTTGAGGCATCCGTGGCAAGGTTGCGGGAGGCACTTCGGCAGATCTAAAGCTCGTTGAAATCGGCTCCGTGGAATAGGCTGTGGGAGCCAATTCTGTGGGGCTCGCTGAGTGGCCGATGTCTTCGAGTCCAAGCTCGCGATAGAACTTCAGTTGATCTTCGATCTCGCGAGCAATGGCTAATACCTCATCGATGATCTCGTTCGACATCGCAAACGAATTCTCCACGACAGCCTGCCACGGGTCAAGCGGAACGTGGAACCTCAGCGCGCACGATGGCTTCTTGACGATAAGTAAGAGACGTAGAAGTAATCGGAAGAGGCAGGAGAGATCTCGTCCGTCTCTTTTCTTTTGCCTTTTTTAGCTTGCATTGGTAGTGTGGCTCAAGAGGTGACAGAAAGCGCGAAGGCCTATCTATTAGGCCAATCAAATCGACGCGTTTCTGACAGGAGGTGCGCGTTGCGCCAGGCGACCCTCACGCTTCGAGTAGCAGCTTTGCTCTTAGGTCTCCTTCTTCCTGTAATGGTTTGGGCTCAAGCCCCGCCCTCGATCCAGTTCTTCATGCCCGATGGCTCTTTGCCGGATCGCCAATTGCGGTTCACTCTGACGACTGATAACGGTAGCGTTGTTGATATTTTTTTCACTGACACAAAGGGGCGTTTTCTTGTCACCCGCTCGGTGGGGCTGAGACCGGAGAATGGATTTACTATCACCGTGGAGAGTGACGGGCTTACATTCGGCACTACGATGTATCAGCATAGAACCCATGGAGTACCGACAGTTTACTACATAGCGGTTTTTCTCAAGCGGCTGGAATCTGCTCCTACGACGCCGCCGGGCACGATAGCCGTGTCAGAGCTTGATGTTCGCGTGCCAAAGGAAGCACGGGATGCTTATGACGCCGCAATGCGCTGTTTAAGATCGGGCCAGGCAGACGAGGCTGTGAACCAGTTTAGGCGGGCATTGAAGATATACCCGAAGTACTTTCGAGCATTAAACGATCTCGGGGCGCTTCTCATGAAGATGAGTAGGCTGGACGAGGCGGCGGAGACTTTGGAGCGAGCGGCAGTTATTGCTCCTCACGTGTACCACCCAAGGCTGAGCCTGGCGATCATAAGGACTCGACAATCAAAATATAAGCAAGCGATAGAATTGCTGGAGCAACTACACAAGGAGAACCCGAAGCTTAACGACGTGCGCGTTGCGCTCGCCGACGCCTTGATGGCTGTAGGCCGCCTCGACAACGCCGAGCCCCACCTTCGAACAGTCCTTTCGGATACCAAATTGGATTTGGAAGCTGAAGGCGACGCACATTACAAGCTTGGATTGCTCTTAAATCGCAAGGAGCAATTTCAGGAGGCGGTCCAGCACCTCACAGCAGCCGCAAAGATACTGCCCAATTCCGCGCGCACTCATCTTCAACTTGGCGGGGCATTGCTTCAACTAGAACGACGCAGCGAAGCCGAGGAGGAATTGCTTGCGGCCTATCAACTGGGCGGCAGAGAGATGGGTGCCGCGCAATTCCTGCTGGGCCAGGTCTACTTTTTGTCGAAGAAATACGAGAGCGCTATGCGCGCGTTTGAGCAATACCTTGCGGATGTTCCGCGAGCTCCAAATATCCCGGAGGTGCGCGCCCTCATCGATAAGATAAAAGGCGCCCTCAATCAAAAGTGAAAGCAGGAATCTCCGGACACGGAGCCCTTTTAGAACAATTCTAATACTGCGACTGAGTTGTTTGCTAAGGAATTGCCCAAACGTTTTTGATTTAGTGTCTGAAAAAAAATCGCCTCGGCCGATTGACCGAGGCGATTTTTAATGTTGAGACCTTGGCCGGTTAGAAGTTCAACCGGAGTTGGAATTCAATCAGCCGTCCGCCCGGATCGTTTGTGCCGGACACGCTGAAATCGCGATAGGCGGTGCGCGTCTGGCCGAACGTCGCCGTGCCAACCGTAAACGCAGATGCGTTAGTATCCGGGTCACGAATGGTTATGCTCGACTGATTGAAGGCGTTCAGGAATTGAACGCGGATTTCAAAGTTTGTTCTTTCGGTAATGTAAGTCCTCTTCATTATGTTCAAATCCCAGCGAGAGGTCCAGGGTCCATAAATGAAGAGGCGCTGTCCTAGTTCGCCCGGCGTCGTCGGCGGGCCAATATAGGGCTCGTTGGGCTTGAGGTTTGCAAGCGACTTGCCGCCGCCCTCGAATGCCGCCTGCGAGTTTGCAATCAAGGCAGTCGGAAGCCAGAACACGACTCCCCGGCAAGTGCCGGTTGAATCGCAGACCGTTTCCTTTCGCATCTTGACCTGATTCTGGAGCTCCTCGAAGGTTATGTTGTGGAGCACGACGCCTGCTTCGCGATTGCTGAAGGTCAAGCGGCCACCCAACAATTGGGTCGGGGTCCCGGACTGAAGACGCAGAACGCCGCTCGTTTGCCAGCCTTCAAGCAGCTTTCGAACAACCGGAATGTTCCCGTTTAAGAAAGCCCTTCCTGTGCCAATCGGCAGCTCGTACAGCCAGTCGACCTTAACCCCATGACGGGCGTCACGAGGCGCCGGGCCTTTGTCAAACCCCAGGTTGCGGAATGTCGTCACCTGATTGAAGGCGCCGCTATCGCTGCCGTAGAAGTTGGTCAACGACTTCGACCAGACATAGCTGCCCTGAACAAGGAGGCCTCTCGACAGCCTGCGCCGAAGCTCTACCTGCAGCGCGTTGTAGGTACTATCGGCCGAGCTGGTCATGATGAAGCTGCCTGTAGGCGATCTCGGGTTGGCGACAAAGAAATTCGACAGCGTGATTGTTTGACCCGGATTGTTCGGATCGGGAAGCGCGATCGAAGGGACAAGCTTTGCGTTAATGAGGTTATTCATCCTCGTAAGGTTCTGAGCGATATTAGCCGCCAGTCGTCCTGCTTCGCCGCGAGAAATCGTAGTGGCGAAGGTCAGGTCGCTGGTGAGACCAAGCGCAGTCCGGATGATCGGGATGTCCTTCTGGCCCGGCAGGTTCTGATTTCCGAAATTGTTGCTCGTCGGATTCGCGGCCCTTGCGATCCTGAGGTTCTCCGCGGCGATCTTAAACTCGTCGAGGAAGCCGTTCTCGAAGATGTTGACCTCGTTGATCTCATACTGCCGCCACAGGTGCGTCCCATGATTACCGACATATCTGATTTCAAGAGCCGTGTTTTTGGTTAGCTCTCGCTGTATGCCGAATGTCCACGATGACACATAACCGGGCTTGAGGTTAGGCTCGAAGTCGTTTATCGATGCACCCTGACGCGCAGTAAGCGGGAAAACCGGCTCTGGGAATGGACGAAGTGGGAGGACCCCATCGCGGAGCAAACGGCTTCCCGGCGCGCCAAAAATAGTCGGGTCATTGCCCGGACTCGTACCAAGCGCAATTGTCGGTCCTTCATTGGAGCCAAACATGCTCGTGTAAGCGTTGAATCCTTCTCTTACGAATGAGATGGCAGCGCCACCGCGAATCACAGTCTGGTCGGTTTCGCCAAATATATGGCGCAAGAAGCCTTTCCCCAAATTCGGCTGCCATGCGAAGCCAAAGGTCGGGGCGAAGTCTTTCTTACTGGTCTCGAAACCCTGCTCTCCTTTTCCCAACAGCCTGAACTCGGTATTCTTGCCTTCGAACACCCCAGGCCTAAACAGGTTGCCCAAACCGGAAACGCCGTAGACACCATCGGCGCCAACCCTCGTGTAGACGAGGTTGTCGTTGACCGGCGACGGTTGAATCTCCCAGCGTAGCCCATAATTCAAGGTCAGGTTAGGTCTCATTTTCCATGAGTCTTGAGCGTAAACCCCCAGATCAATCTGGTGAGCCCGCGCAGTCGTGGGAGTGAAGGTGAAGTCGCGTGTGTTCTCATTCAACACTGCGGTTCTCCCGACCGCGCTCATTCGGCCAGTCAATAGCGCGTACAGGTTTTGTGCGTCACCGCGCTGCCCCGACGAGCTGCCAGGGAAGTTCCCCGTGGTGAAAATGCTCGTCGAGCCAGTATTGATCGGGTCACTAGCTGCAATGCCCAAACTGACCGTAGGAACGACGGCAGATCCAACGTCCTGGGTAAATGATGCGATTCTGGTGAACCCAACTCCAAAGTTCAGGGTATGCGCTCCGCGCACATAGTTGACGTTGTCGGTGAACGACTTGACCGGCGTGTTTCGCCGCGACTGGCTGCTATAGGTGAAGAAGCCCGAGCTGAAGGGATTGCCTACGCTGAGACCATCAAAAAGCGCATAGTTCCCAGGGGCAAACTCACGCCTGAACATGCTTGTGCCGTTGCCCGACGATGTGGCGCGCGCCTCGTTGACGAGTCGATCGTTGATCGTCCAGCGTTCGGCCATAGCAAATGTAAAGCTGTTTCGGTAGATGCTGCCCGCGGTAGGTTCGGGCGATCCCACGTGAGTCCCGAGTCCGGGATAGATGCTGAAAATGCTATTCACTCCATCGGGAACCGAGAAATAATGCTGGTAGTTGTGGACGAACTCCAGGTGATGGTTCTGTGAGATGTTGAAGTCTAGCCTTACGGTCGGAAACCGGCGAAGATTACGAGCCGGATCCTGAAAGTTCAGGTCCAACCGGTTGTAGTCGGCAGCGGTCTCGATGCGGCTGCTGAGTAAGCCTCTGCTCTGAGCTCCAGCGATCAACCCGAGACCTTTGGCGATCTGAGGATCCGGTGTGCTTGGATAGGTTCTTCTGGCGGATCCTGTGCCCGCGCCTGCTGCCGCTATCGCATACAGGTCAACCTTCCGAATAGCGCCGGCCGAGTCCTTGTAGGTGAAAATGCCGCGCCGCGCATCATCCGTAAGCACCGTTCGTCCTACGCTAAAGCTTTGAGGCAGGCGGAACTCTTCAACGTTCACGAAGAAGAAAGCCTTGTCGCGTCCGTTGAAGAGCCTGGGTATCCTGATCGGCCCGCCGATGTTCCCTCCGTACTGATGCAGCTTAACCTTCTCGCGAGGTAAGCCATCAATGTTGTTGAAGTAATAATTGGTGTTGAGCGCGTCGTTTCGATGCTGCCAGAAAACTCCGCCCCGATAGTCGTTCGAGCCCGACTTGGTGACGAACTTGATTTGCACCGCACCGCCGCCGGCGCTCTCCGATCCTGGGGTTGCCGTCGAGACGGTCACCTCTTCCACTGCATCAGTCCTTACCTGAGTGGTGGTGAAAAATCCATCGCTGGACTTCAAGAAGTTGTCCTGAACATTAGCTCCGTCGAGCGTCATGTTTAGCGAGGATTTGGGCAGTCCATTAATTGATGAGGTTCGCGGAGCGCCTGGCGTTTGGACTCCGGGCAACGTCAATATCAGCTGCAACCCCTCGCGGGTGGTGAACGGAAGCTCGCCGATCTGACGGCCTACGATAGTTGTCGATATGGTCGCGCTTTCTGTTTGAATAACGCTGGCCCCGCTGGTGACGATCACCTGTTCGGTGGCGCCCCCAACTTCGAGAGAGGCATTGACGGTTGCCACCGTTCCAGCATCAACCTTGACGTTTTGCACGACCGTTGACTTGAAGCCTGCAGCGCTGATCGTAACCGTATAAGTGCCGTTAGGCACAGAAGGGATAGACCAGCCGCCTTCTCCGCTTGCTGTATCCTTGTATTCCGCCTTGGTCTGATCGTGTACCGCAACGACCTGAGCCTTGGGAATCAACGCGCCTTGTATATCTGCAACCGTGCCTGTGAGGCGGCCTGTCGTCGTAACCTGCGCGGGAACTGTAGAAGCTACCAGCGACATTACGACCAGGAGCATACACAGGCGGCCGATAAACCGCTTTGTCATGGCATCCTCCTCAACCCTGTTAGCCACAGGGTGCTGGTTGTGAAGTTTGTGTGAGCGAAATAACCGAGCGCACCAGAGCAAAGCCGGTCCTCTTGAAGCTCTCTCCCAAATACAACTATGCGCCGGAGGGTAAAACCGAACTGACTCTGTTCTGGATGCGCGGAATCTACAACGTACGACAGATAATTACAAGTCCAAATCCAGCATAAGGCTCGTCGCTCCCTACGGTTTGTTGTCTGCCTGACGAAGCTTCCGAACCGCCTCTTTGACCTGATCGGCATTTGGAGCGTTTGGGAGGTCGCGCAGGTACGACTCGAACGCTGCTATGGCTTTGGGGTAATCTTTCTTGCGGAAGTAAAGCTGACCGAGCTGCAACTGAGCCCCGGGCATCCTGTTACCCTCGATCTGATAAGCTCGGCGCAACGCGGTTTCGGCCTCGTCCAGATTACCGCTTTCCAGAAGCGCGGCGCCCAGATTGAACTGAGCGAGCGCATTCTCCGGCTCGGCCGATGTTGCCTCTCGAAATGCGGCGATCGCTGCCGCAAAGTTACCCTGTCTCAAGTTGACCACTCCCAGCTTGATCTTCAGGTCCACCGTGTCTGCCCCTTTTACGGTGAGCGCCTTTTGCAACTCTTCTTGTGCTTGCGGCCACTGGTGCGCTTCCATTAAAGCTTCGATAAGCGGAGGGTGAATCTTTGTCTGATCGGGATTACTGGCCTCGAGCTCGGTGAGCAGCTTCGCAGCTTCCTGGTGCTTACGCTGGCGGTTGAGAACCATCCCCAGGTTGAGCTGTGGAAGATACCACTTGTTGTTGAGTCTTATCGCGTGGCGAAGAGTTCCTTCGGCCTTGTCGAGCTGGTTGAGTTTCATGTAGACGGCGCCGAGGTCGTTGTGCGCCTGAACGTAATCCGGCTGCAGCGCAATGGCCCGTCTGAGCATCTCCGCGGCTTCATCATACTTTCGAGCCTGTAGAAGTTTTGTTGCTTCGTCGTAGACCTGCCTGGCTTTCGGCGAGACATTCAGGTCCACCGCGTCTGCTTTGACG
>JBASRM010000136.1:0-1780 GCA_049273835.1 Blastocatellia bacterium
AGAATCGCAGGCGTAAGGAGAGTGACGAGCAGCAGGCCCGCGAGAGAGCTTGCGCCAAAAGACTTGCGCCGGACGAGGCATCTTTCGCGCGAAATAATAAGATCGCGCCGTTCACTTGAGCGCCGCAGATTGTTTTCTATGCTTGAGAACATCCGATCACCTTCGGCTTGTTGAATCGTTTGAGCTGAGCAGGTAGGGTCAATAGCTGATTCCAGTTCTACAACCGACCGCGCCTGTCGGGAGCTTGTTTGCGAGAGGCTTGGCCGCACGCAAAGTGTCCGCCAGCTTCGGTATTTCGGAGCGGGCAATCAGATGCGCCGCACCGGCAGATAAGTGTCAGGCGAGAGGTGGTGCCCGATTGGAGAGAACGAGGATTACCCCATTGGAGCTTGACTCCAAAACGAACGCTTCCGGGGTTAGAGCCTCGGGGCAAAGATCGGTAGGTATCGAGACAGGACTGATACTGTTGACGAAGTTGCGTAGCAGACAGCACGACAGGCAGCAAGTATCGCGGCTTGTCCCAGGTGGCCCGTTTGACTCGCCGCCCGTGTTCGCCTCGACGCTATAGGAGGATGCCAGCGAAACGGGTTGAGCCCCACTGTGATGGTGGGTCATGGTCACCAGGCTTGTGTGACCCATAAGGCAAAGCAGCACGACCGCCCTGGCGAATGATCTTGCCTTGCCGGCTCTCGAGTAATTGCTCAACTCTCTCAAAGACGTTTCCTATTTGATTGCGGGTGGCGGGGTAATTAAACAGGAAGGCGCTCGCGCAGTCAATGAGTCGGACTGATCCAAGCGCATCGATCTACCGACCCGTTATGATCTGCCATTCCCACAGTTTCATTCCTTTGTCGCGAAGAAGAGCACGTGCTTGTGCGTTGTTACTCTGCCTATCTGACCCTTACTGTTTACAAATCGTAGTTCGCCGAGCGCCACGTCCGCATCGGTATCATTATTCGCCGAAACGCGAACCCGATACCTACCTCGCTTCGTAACGGTTAGCAGCGCGTAGGGCGTGTCCAGCTCAAGCGCCTCGCCCTTATAGAGTGGGGGTCAACCTCCGGCTCAATGACTTCGATGGAGTTTACCCTCAGGTATTGTTGCCGTCAGCTTCGGCTATCATTTCACCGCCCGCGCACTCGTTGTCCAGAATTGCGGACAATCTACTTTCTTCGAATCGAGACGATTATGCGAGGATCTTTTCGGCATACAAGCTAAGGGTTTAGGCATCCCATTGAGTCAGAAGCTGTCTTCTTATATCCTATTGTTGCTGTGCATTTCAGTTCCAGAACACCGATGCCCCCGCTCGACACTTGCGTCGAGCGCCTTTGGCTGCTGAGTGATGCACCGGCGCATTCCAAGGAGCGGATTGCCCCCAGCGGTACGATTGATCTGGTGATCAATCTTCACGAGAACGAACTTCGGATTTACGATCCCGCGAAACCGGAGCGATGCAAACGCTTTTCAGGAGCTGTCGTTTCCGGGACTCATAGCGGACCTTTCGTGATAGATCCGCGGGAACGCGTTTCCGTCATTGGCGTGCATTTCAGACCGGGCGGCGCGTTTCCGTTTCTTGGAACGGCAGCAAGCGAACTGGCAGATGCACATGTTGACCTGGAGGCGCTTTGGGGGATTTCGGCCATAGAACTTCGCGAGCGGCTGTGCGTAGCCAAAACGCCGGCAGAGCGGTTTCACCTGTTGGAGAAAGCGCTCGTGGCGCATCTGTTGCGGCCGTTGGACCGTCATTACGCTGTGCGATTCGCACTCGACACTTTCGGTC
>JBASRM010000150.1:0-28039 GCA_049273835.1 Blastocatellia bacterium
ACGCATCACTCGGCACCGTGATCGCATACACGAACACTAAAGGTGAACGATGGGAATACCCTCTCGGGCGGATGATGCAGCATCTGGCGAATCACTCTTCTTATCACCGCGGCCAGGTGACGACGATGCTTCGCCAACTGGGAGCCGCTGTTTCGCCGGTGGACCTGTTGGTATTTATGGATGTTCAAAATAAGAAATGACAGATCGAAATGGAAAGCAAAGGTCAATATGGTGAGTAGCGAGATGACCAGGTCACGAAGTCACAATGTCCACAGAGGATTTCTTCGTGCTACTTTCGATTTCAGTGTCTTGGTGGCGGCGCGGTTGCTGGTTAGGGCAACCCACTTTGCACCACCACCTCCCGTTTCAGTTTCTTGACAACGTTTATCCACTGGCGCAAGCTGGTAGCCGCTTGCTATCGCTGCTTGAAGGCTTATAGATGCAACTCGCACGTGTACTAGGGACGGTCGTGGCCACGGTCAAGACCGATTCGCTTGAGGGCCGCAAGCTGCTCGTCATTCAGCCGCTCGACGGCCGGCTCAACGAGAACGGCAAGCCAATGGTCGCGATCGATTCTGTGGGCGCAGGCGTCGGCGAGGTCGTTTTCTGGTGTCGCGGCCGCGAAGCGTCTTTTCCGTTTCTGCCGTCTGAAGTCCCGAGCGATTGCACCATCGTTGGAATAGTCGATTCAGTGTTTCTTGATCCTGGAGTCTAGTTTTGGATCGATTCCTTATGTTTTTAATCCGGACAATCCAAATCAGAAATCGAAAATCGGAAATTCAATGATTCTCGCGCGTGTCGTGGGTAACGTCGTAGCCACTCAAAAGGACCCCCGCTACGAAGGCGGTCGGATAATGGTCGTCCGTCCCGTGAATCCGGACGGCTCAGATGCCGGCGACGACCTTCTGGCTCTTGATGCTGTGGACGCCGGAGTCGGGGACACGGTAGTTGTGGTTCGCGAGGGGTGGTCTGCCTCCACCAGCGCTACCGGCAGTCCCGGCGCGGCCATCGATTCAGCCATTGTCGGGGTTGTCGATACGGTCGAGGACAACCCGACATAAAAACGCTTGAAGAGAGTCCCGAGATCACGACGGTGATGCACAACCAGCAGGACAGAGTGCGACAACTTCTCGAGGCGGCCCTCGACCACATTAAGCAAGCTGCCGATGGTGGCGCGGGTTCGGTCCCGATTGTGTTCTTTCCCGAGTCCAAGCGATTGTCTGAGAGTCCCAAATCCGAAGCTCCTGTTGTCCTGGTGGTCGTGGGCAATCTCGATTCGCAGTCGCCGAACGAAATTGAGGGTGTGTCCAGCGTACGAGACAACTCGCAGCCAGTTAGCCCCAACTCCTCCCCGTCCGACCCGTATGAAAGAAAAGTCTCACATCCCGGGTTGGAACGCTTTACAATAGCCCCTGCTAACGCGAATCCTCTTGTCCCTAAAGCTTGCTTTATGGAACCCGGCCGCACCTGTGTCAACTCAGGCGCCTGCGAGATGCGCGGGTTCTAGTCACGAGCAATTCACGCAGAGTTGAAAGCCTCTGGGAGTTGAGTAAAGCTATGAGCGGGCAGTCGGACCTGACTTTCAAGTATATGGGTGAAGAGCACACACGGGCGCTTGGCCAGGGAACGCTGAAAATAGGACGCCATGAAGATAACGACATCGTGCTGGATAATCCCTACATCTCTCGTTATCACGCCGAGATCATTTCGGAGGGCTCGCGTCACTTGGTCCGAGATCTTGAAAGCACATCTGGAACCTTCGCGAACGGCGAACGGATAACCCAGCGACGGTTAAAGGATGGTGACTGCATACGGCTGGGACGAGGACGAGGCGTAGAATTCAACTTTCATTCGAGTGACCTGAGCGATGTTTCCGACGACGGCGCGGACCTCAAACCGATACGGATCATCGCGCCTGACAACGCCCTGTTTCTAAACACCGGTAAGCTGGCGCACCCGTGCGAGCTGGGTGACGAGACCATCGAGCGGCTTCGCGCGCTGTACGAGTTTACAAGCGAGTTGCTGGTTGCACAGTCGACTGAAGACCTCAGCGACAAGCTTGCAGGGTTCATGAGACGCACGATCAAAGCGGACCGGTGTGCGGTGCTCTTGTGGAACCTGCATCGGCGGTCCCTGGAAGTGGCCGCGGAATGCGGCACAGAAAAACTTGGCGCCCCCAGCCGCGGAATCACTGATCTCGCATACAACGACAATGTTGCCGTGCTCAGCCTGGATGCCAGCACGGATGCGCGGTTTGCGGAGGGCGCGTCGGTCAGGTTTGGGTCTATTCGATCGGTTATGTGCGCGCCGATGGGCTCAAAGAGCAGGTTGTGGGGTGTTTGCTACGTCGACAACGCGAGCGGCGAGCGCGCGTTCGATGACGAGGCGCTGGATTTCCTGACGGCGGTCGCCAGGCAAGCCGGGTTGTCGATGGAAAACCTTTACCTGCTTGAAGAGCAACGGCGGTCGCTGGAGAGTTTTATTTGCACGCTTGCTGCTTCGCTTGATGCGCGCGACGACACAACGGCCGGTCACTCGGCGCGAGTAGCCGCAATCGCATCGGGGATTGCGCACGAAATGGCGCTTAGCGATGCGGATTCAAGAGCCGTGTATTACGCGGGGTTGCTTCACGACTATGGCAAGATCGGAGTGCGGGACGATGTGTTGTTGAAGCCCGCCAAACTGACGCCGGAAGAATACGAGCACGTGAAGGAGCATCCACAGCACACTTACAGACTGCTTTCGAAGATGCGTTTTCCCGAGGATCTCGCCGACGTGCCACTGGTTGCCGCCTCGCATCACGAGCGATGGGACGGCACAGGGTATCCTCGCGGGCTGACGGGCGAGCAGATTCCGCTAGGCAGCCGGATAGTGGCGGTTGCCGACGCATACGATGCTATTACCGAAGAGCGCGGTTACAATGAACCGACATCCCCCGAGGTGGCGATGAATGAACTCGCCTCGCTGTCCGGGACTTTCTTTGATCCGGAAGTGATTGATGCTTTTGTGCGGTACTTTGAGGATGTCATCGAGCCGCGCAGTCGTCGCCTCAGCGAGCGGTGCGCGATCAAGGAAGTCGCGTCCGAAGTGTAGTTCCGAGGAAAGCGCCACCAAGTCACGAAGTCACCAAGATTCACAAAGGCCCTTTTTGGTGCGGTTTCTTGCTTCGTTTTTTGTGGCGGCGCGAGTGTTTGTTAGAGCAACACCGCTCAGCCTTTGGTTTGCGTCTTTGCGAGTCTTGGCGATCTTTGCGCGAAACCAGTATGGAAAACACAAATGAAAACTGCTTCCTCTGCAGTCCTTCCTCTCATTCATCGCCGTCGTTCCTTTGCTGTTGACCGCGAACAAGCAGACCTACAATGCGCGCCAATCCTTCCACCACTGCCAGTCCAGCACGATCCTCGCGATGAAACACCGCGCGGTGGATTTCGCCCTCGGACTTGTAACTGATTGTAAGAATATAGTCGTGCATTTTTGTTTCAGGAGTCTTCCGGCCCGGAAACGCAAAGGCCAGCGGGCCTAATGCTAGCCACCACCATCCCGGACGAACGCGCTTTCCTTCGATCATTGTGCTCGCGTCTACTACGGTGGCATCAAGGATTGACGATGCGGGCAACTTGATCGCTCTGGTCCCGGGAACAAGTTCGGCGACCTCGATCCCGTCGGCGTTGATGGTAAAGCGAACCGGACCCGCGTCTTCGAGCCTTTCTAGTCCGTCCAGATAGCCGATCTCCACGCGGGTAGTTTCAACCGCGCGGGTCGCGCCGACATCTGTAATCGGCACTCCGCACCATAGACACTTCTTTGCCGTCGCGCCGTTCGGCCGCCCGCATTTATGGCAGTAGATTGGATTCATATGAAAGGGATACGCACAGTTGAGCGTGATGCCTGAGACGTGTAAATCAAAGTTCAAAGTGAGTGCAAAGGTAGATCGAAAGTCAATTTCAAGGCCAAAGAACAGCGGAGCCACCCTACCTTACCTGTGATCCTTGGTATAGACCATCAGCGAACAATTCTACGTCTCACGCATCAAGTCTCACGCATCACGCATCTCGCTTCACGCATCACTTCGCCTTGTATCCTGGGCCTCGCAGCGGGCGGCCCGGAAGCGCAGCCGTTTGTTTGCCCGCGAACAAGACTGGCTCTCCGTTTACCAGCACGTAGCGGACTCCGACCGACAAACGATTGGGGTCTTCAAAGGTTGCGACGTCGCGAATCTGTTCGGCGTCAAAGACGACGACATCGGCGAAGAATCCGGGCTTCAGCAATCCGCGATCGGTCAAATGAACCCGGTTTGCAGCAAGCGAAGTCATCTTTCGAATCGCCTCTTCAAGGGTGAGGACACGCTGATCGTGCACATAGCGGCCGAGTATGCGTGGGAATGATCCATATCCTCGCGGGTGAGCCTTGCCCTCCGCGAGCGGGCCAGTCATCGCCACTGCACCGTGATCTATTCCAATGCTTAGCCAGGGCTGCTTGAGCGCAAGCTTCACATCGTCCTCGCTCATAAGAAAAACGATCATGCCGGTCTGAGCGTTGTCGGAGATCAACAAGTCAAACAAGGCATCGATCTCATCGTTCTTCCCCATCATCCGCGCGATTTCGTTGATGCGTTTGCCTTCGTACTGAGCAAGGCCGCGGTTCAAGACGCTAGCGACAAGGATCCCTTCGCCGCCGCCCGCCCCTAGATAGAAGTTCTCCCAGTTGTTTGAAGTTGCTCGCATTTCCAGTTTGAGCTTTTCGCGAGTCGTAGGGTCTTTAAGCCTTTCCAGAAATCGGGCCGTTCCCCCCTCGTGAGCCCAGGGCGGTACGGCTGCGCCAAGCGAAGTAGCGCCCGCCACGTAAGGATACTGATCCGCGGTGATGTCGAGTCCGCGTGATCGGGCCGCTTCGATCTTAGCTATCACGTCTCGCATCTTTCCCCAATTCGGCTTGCCTGCCATCTTGAGGTGAAAGACCTCGACCGGAATCTTTGCTTCCGTGCCAATGCGAATCGCCTCGTCAAGCGCCAACATGATCGAATTGCTCTCGTTCCGCATATGCGTGGCGTAGACTCCGCCGTAGCGAGAAGCTACCCTGGCAAGCTCGATCAGCTCTTCCGTTTTCGCGTAGAACGCAGGCGCGTATACCAGCGAGGTGCTGATGCCGACGGCTCCTTCTTCCATCGCTTGAGCTACAAGCTTGCGCATCTGGTCGAGCTCTTCGGCTGTCGGAGGTCGATTCTCGTCGTGAAGCACGTATTGTCGGATTTGCGTTGCTCCAACGTAGGTCGCGAGGTTGATCGCGGTTTTCGTTCGTTCCAGCCTCGCAAAGTATTCCCCGAGCGTTCGCCAATCCGCGGTCACATTGAAGTGTTTTAGAAACGGCTCATTCTCTTTGAGAATGTAATCGTTCAAGGGGGCGGCCGATCCACCTTCGCCGGTCACTTCGGTGGTGACGCCTTGAAAGACCTTTGATTCGGCGCGAGGGTCAATCAGAAGATTCAACTCAGACTGCCCGAGCATATCGATGAATCCCGGCGCCACGATCATTCCCTGGGCATCAATACGCCGCCTGGCGCGCGCCGGACCGACCAGCCCTACTTTGGCAATCCGGTCGCCGCGAATGGCCACATCGCCGTAGAACCAGGGGTTCCCGGTGCCATCGACAATACGGCCATTCATAATGATGATGTCGTAAGCTTCGGTTTGAGCGTTGATCCGCCCGATTAGTAAGGCAGTGAGACCGACAAGCGCGATCGCTATTGCAATCCTCTTCATCCCTATCCTCCCACTCAAAATGGTTTCTCGTTTATAGTTTTTGGTTTCCGGTTCAGTTTGACAGGACACGGATGGGCGAAGAAATACTAAAAGCCGAGAAACCAGAAACCAGAAACTACAAACCAGAAACTAGAAACCAAATATTGAGCCCGGGAGATTATAGTGTTCGCTGACAAGCTTCAACAATGGTTGCTTCGAGCAGCACTGATCATATCGGCGGTATTGCTCCTTCGGTTTGCGATCGATTTCACTGACGAAATGAAATGGTGGTTAGCCGGCGCGTTCTGGCTGCTCGTCGTCGCCGCGCTGGGCGTGGGCATCGCCAGTGTTCTGAGCCGGACGAGGTTGGATTGGGGACCAGTTAAAGGGCGTACCGCGCGGACGCTGCTGATTGCCATGATACCTCTCGGCTTTGCCGCAGCGTCCCTCGACTGCACGGGACTGAGCGCGCGGGGATGCTCGCCGTTCTGCACGTTCATCAAGCTCGTGTGGGTTCCGTTGATGGCGGGTGTGTGCGCCGCTTACTTCGTCAGCCGCAAGCAGGGATGGCTCACGGCATTGGTCGCGATGTCATTCGTAACGCTCGTGCCTCACTGTGTTTGCTACAACGTTGGAAACAGCTGGTGGATCGACCGAATAGGCGCGAGCCCGGTTTGCTATGTTTGGGGTTTCGTCGTGAGTATGCTGGCGGCGGGAGCTTTGCGAAGTGGCGATCGGATCCGGGCTTCACTGGTGGTATGCCTGACTATCATCGGCGGTGAGACTGTCTTCTTCATTTCTCATCACTATTTTCATTTTCCCTGGTAAACGAGATGGCAAACCCGCTTTGAAAAGACCACATCACCTCTCAGTCTTGATATCAAGGCAGATCAGTTGGTCCCCTATCAATTACCGGTGTAGAGCTGCCGTAACTACGGCTTGACATTCGGCGATGCCGGAAGAGTCGGTTTGTAGACCCTCGCCCACAAGTAGTCGTACACGTCGTCTCCCATCCGCTCTTTCAAGTCAAAGTTGTAGGTCTTTGTTGGACCTCCAAACTTTGGCTCATAGGTCGTGATTGCAGACTGGTACGGACCGGTGCGGCTGATGCTCTGTATGTCCGACCATCGCCAGCGCCGCGAACTCTTGGTCCTAACTGATTCGTATGCGATTCCGACCGCGTAGATTTTTAGTGTCCCCTGATCGCCGCCAAAGCTGTGCCGATGCCGGACTGGAAACGCATACTCCGGCTTCTCATCAGATTTGACGAAGCTAGTTGCGAGCGGCCTGGACACGCGGGCAAGCAAGAAGTCGTTCACGTCCTCGGACAGTTCACCCTTCAGCACTTTGAACTGAAATGTCTCATCGCGTCCGAGTGTCAGCAGTTTGCTTTCATAAGTGAGGACGGTTACTGCCTTAGGCGAGACGAGCGTTATCATCCTGATGTCGGTGTAAGCCCACTTTCGCGCGTGATTCTTATGAGTCGTTCTGTACTCGACTCCTTCATTATTTATGATCAAGTCTCCTTTGCAGGAGTTGAACGTGTGATTATGTTCAACCGGGAATGTGAATTCCTGGGCGCTGGCTCCTATAGTAAAGATCACGATTGAAAATGCCACACCTATGAGTCCAGTGAAAAAACGCTTCATAACTACCTCCCTTGGTTGTTTGCGGCTATCTTGGACCACGCTGCGAGCACGGCGGGCACGTAATTGCGGGTCTCGGCGGGAAGCAAACCGCGCCGCGACATCTCGTCAAAGGCGCGAATGCCTGTCCTGCCGATTATTCGTTGGACACGTTGTTCACCAGCGTTGTAGGCGGCAAGCGCGACCTTCCAATCGCCGAACTGGTTGAAGAGAAAGCGAAGGTACCTAGCAGCAGCGCGCGTGGAGTGCTCAGGGTGCGTCCGATGATCGTTGCCCGGTTGTACGGTGAGCCCGTAGCGTACCGCCGTCGCCGGCATGAACTGCCAAATGCCGCGCGCTCCTTTCGGAGAAAGCGCCAGGGGGTTGAACCCGCTTTCAACCAACGCCACACCAAGCAACCCAACGGGCACGTGCTCTTCTTCGAGGATTCGCGCAAAGGACTCGCGGTACTGCTCGAGCCTCGCACGCACCGATCTGGGTACGGCGACTGCTCGGCTCCCGCCGGAAGAGAACTTCTCCACATCGCGGCGGCTTGGTGAATCGAGCGCGGCCCTCTCCTCTGCAACGAGCCGAAGCAATTCGTGTATCAGAGCGCTGCGATTGAACTCACTATCGGTGGCAATGCCTTCGGCTTTGGTCACGGCCTCACGCGCGAGGTCGCGGTTGCCTTGTTGTCGAGCGGCCTTGCTCTCGTTGACCAGCTTTGAGGCTTCCAGCAATTGTTCGGCGGCCGCGGCGCGACGATTGACCGACTGTTCAACGGCCCGCATGGCCCGCGAGACCGGATCGTCTTGGGTTGGCGGACTAGCGGTTTGCGCGCGTGCTGTGTCGTCAAGCAAAAGTAACGCGGTCGCAACTATCGCTATGGCGAACCCAGTCTTCCTATGTGTGGCGTGTTCGGCCTTCCGACCTGGCTGCGCTTTCTCGGTTCGGTTCGCGCTATCGCCGTTAGCTCGCTCTGTCTGGTCTCGCTGGCTTCTGGTCGCGGCGCTCCAAGCGATCGGCGACGCGATCATCGAGAGCAATGCAAAGAACAGCACAGCGAAATACTCTGGACCGTCGATCACCCAGCGGGTGAGGCCGAATGCCAACAGCGCAACCGCCATCTCGCCTGATGCAAGGGTTGATAACGCCATCACGCGCGCATCGCGAGCCACGTAGCCGCCGAGTTTTGCTGCTAACGCGCTCGCCGCGAACTTGACAATCAAGGCGGCGATGATCACTCCAAGCAAAAGCGGCAACCGAGTGACGGTACGTCCGTATGCTTGGAGAAACATTGGCAGGAAAACAACCGAAAGGAACATGGCCGCGGCGGCTGGTCTGTAGCTTGCCACGCGCTTCCCGATCTCGCTTCGTGTGAACAACGCTCCGGCCATGAACGACCAGGCCAGCGCGCCAAGCTCACCCAAAGCCGTTCTGCCGAGAACGAACACGAGCACCACGATTAGCAAGTAACCGAGCGCGGCCCGGACATCCGATAGGCGAGCGCTGGCCTTCGCGGCGCGATCAAGGAACCTTGTTGCAATGAACCACGCAAAGGCAAAGAACAACGTAACCTTGGCCAATTCGTAAGCGGCAACGATCGCGTAAGCCGAGGCCGAACTCGCGCGCCCGGCTACCTGTTGCAAGGCGCCGGCCAGATGAACAACAAGCATTAGTGCGCCGGCCAGAATGAGGGCTGCGACGACACCAGCCGCAGAGACGCACGGTTCTTTGTCGTTGGGTTCGGCGGAGAGTTGAGATGGCCACCACACACTCGATGCCGCAATGGAAGCACCGACCACGATTGCCGGGGACCAATCTGCGCCTGTGACCTTAACGACCAGAATCGCGATAGCAACAAACAGCATGAACCCGGACGCTGCAACGGCCACTGACGCCCGGAGCCCAGCCCGTTGCGCGTCGAGTTTCAAGCGAATGCCTGCAAGAAAGAACAGCCCGGTCAGCCCGATCTCGCGAGCAAACACAAGGATTCGCTCAGCGGCGCCGCCTGCCGGGAGTTGCTCCCGCAAGTGGCTCGGCGCCAACAACGCGCTGATAGTCACAACTGCCAGCGCGATACCGATGCCGGTCTGTTCCGGCACTCCCATGCGTCGAGCCACTCGCCCGCCGAGTAGTATCAAAAGGGCCGCGATTATTAGCGTTGTAAGGAGCAAAGCCTGGATCATCATTTCTCCTCATCTAAGCCGTGACCGGCGTTTCCGGTCCCGTCGTCGGGTGCTTACGAACATCGAAGTACCATCGCCAGATCTCATAGATGGCCGGGTACACAGCCAGCTCCAGAATGAACGAGGTGAATATCCCGCCGATCATCGGCGCGGCGATGCGCTTCATCACGTCCCCGCCGCTGCCGGTTGACCACATAATCGGCACCAGCCCCATGAACATAACGCCAACGGTCATGACCTTCGGACGCAGCCTCTTGACCGCGCCGTGAAGGATTGCTTGCTTCAGGTCTTCCTTGTTCCTCATCAGTCCCTTCGCCCGCGCTTCGTAATAAGCGATGTCGAGGTAGAGCAGCATGAACATTCCCGTCTCGGCATCCACGCCCATCAGCGCGATCAGTCCGACCCAGACAGCGATGCTCATGTTGTAGCCGAGGAAATATAGGAACCAGATCGCGCCCACTGCTGAGAACGGCACCGCAAGAAGAATGATCATCGTCTTCGCCACCGAGCGTGTGTTAAAAAAGAGCAACAGGAAGATCAGAAAAATGGTTATCGGCACAACAATCCGGAGCCGCTCTTTCACGCGCTCCATGTTCTCAAACTGCCCGCTCCATATGAGCTGGTAGCCGGTTGGCAGTTCAACCTGGTCGCGGATCACTTTTTTGGCGTCGGCTACATAGCTCCCGATGTCACGTTTGGTCGTGTCGAGGTCCACATAGACATAGCCGGACAGGCGTCCGTTCTCGTCTCGGATCATGGCCGGGCCGCTTACGAACTTGAGGTCGGCAATCTGTGCAATGGGAATTTGCGCGCCACCCGGAGCCATCACCAGGATGCGACTCAGACTATCCAAACTGCTGCGATAGTCTCGCTTGTATCGAACGTTTACCGGATATCGCTCGCGTCCTTCGACCGTCGTTGAAACGTTCTCGCCGCCGATCGCGGACATCACCACATCGTTGGCCTGGTCGACCGTGAGGCCGTAGCGCGCGAGTTCCTCGCGTTTGAGCGTGAAGTCCAGGAAGTAACCACCCGCGGCGCGCTCGGCGAACACGCTCTTGGTACCAGGGACATTCTGCAAAAGCATCTCAATATGTTCGCCGACGTTCTGCACTTGATGGAGGTCGGCCCCCAAAATCTTGATGCCGATTGGTGTGCGGACGCCGGTTGTCAGCATGTCGACCCGCGCCTTGATCGGCATCGTCCAGGCATTTGATACGCCCGGAATCTGCAGCGATTCGTTCAACCCGCCCGTGCCGTAAACCAGCTCGTCCGTGCTCTTGTGATCGGGCCAGGCTCTGCGGAGTATTCCTACCAGCCAATGCGGAGCCCACGACGAATACCATCGCCGCGCCTTCGGCCACTCCGCATATGGCTTCAGAACAACGACCGTCTCCATCATCGAGAATGGTGCGGGATCGGTAGCGGTCTCGGCCCGGCCCGCCTTACCGAAGACGCGTTCGACTTCCGGGAAAGTCTTGAGCACACGGTCCTGCACCTGGAGCAGCTTCTGCGCTTCGGTGACTGACATTCCGGGAAGCGTAGAGGGCATGTAAAGAAGGACGCCTTCGTCGAGCGGCGGCATGAATTCCGAACCGAGCTTCTCGAAAATAGGTATGGTCAACAAGACAACGAGGATTGCTAACCCGACGGTGATCCACTTGAAACGCAGGACCAGCTCGCAGATCGGGTGATAGATCTTCATCAGCGGCCGGCTGATAGGATGAGTCTCTTCGCTGTGAATCTTTCCCACTAACACCGCGTTCACGATGCGCGCCACGAAGCGCGGCTTGAACTTGTACGGGTCCATGTGAGTGAAGAGGAGCCGTATGGCCGGATCAAGCGTGATCGCCAGGAAGGCCGCAATCCCCATCGAAAAGTTCTTTGTGTAGGCAAGGGGTTTGAACAGCCGGCCTTCCTGGCCTTCCAATGTGAAGACCGGTATGAAGGCAACCGCAATGACCAACAACGCGAAGAAGCTCGGCCCGCCGACCTCCTTGACCGCGCTGATCACCACGTCCTTATAGCTGCCGGGCCGGCCTTCGGCATCCCAGTGTTCGAGCTTCTTGTGCGTCTGCTCGACGACGACAATGGCTGCGTCGACCATTGCGCCGATGGCGATGGCGATCCCGCCGAGGCTCATAATATTGGCAGTCACGCCCATCCAGTACATCGGAATGAACGAGATGATGATTGTGACCGGGATGGTAATGATCGGAACGAGCGCCGAAGGGATGTGCCAGAGGAAGATCATGATTACGATGCTGACGATAATGATCTCTTCGATCAGCGTGCCCTTGAGCGTCTCGACGGCGCGGTTGATCAACTCAGCGCGATCGTAGGTGGTCACGATCTCGACACCTGGCGGCAGCGACGCCTTCATCTCCTCGATCTTGGTCCTTACTCGTTCGATAACCTTCAGAGCGTTCTCGCCGTAACGCATGATCACGATGCCGCCTACGACTTCGCCCTCTCCATCAAGCTCGCCGACGCCGCGGCGCATATCCGGCCCGAGCGTGACCGTCGCCAGGTTCTTAACCAAGACCGGCGTGCTGCCGTTCTTGCTTTGTCCGACCACTATGTTTTCAACATCTGAGAGCTGCTTGATGTATCCGCGTCCGCGAACCATGTATTCGCGACCCGAGAACTCGACCAGCCTTCCTCCGACATCCTGGTTGCCCTGTCGTACGGCGCTGACTACGCGATCAATCGGGATGTCGTACGCCAGCAGCGAGTTCGGATCGACGTTGACCTGGTACTGTTTGACGAAGCCGCCGAGCGGCGCCACTTCGGCAACACCCGGGACGGACTGGATCGCGTAGCGCATGTACCAGTCTTGAAAGCTTCTCAATTGGGCGAGATTGTTCTGCCCGGTCTTATCGACAAGCGCGTATTCGAAAACCCAACCGATGGCAGTCTCATCGCGCGCCAGTTCAACGTTCACGCCCTGCGGAAGACGCGGCAGGATGTTGCTCAGGTATTCGAGTGTTCGAGAGCGCGCCCAATATATGTCGGTTCCATCCTCAAAAATGATGTAGACGTATGAATAGCCGAAGTCCGAAAAACCGCGAATGTCTTTAACTTTCGGGACGCCCAGGAGTGACGAGATGATGGGATACGTCACCTGGTCTTCCATGATATCGGGGCTGCGGTCCCATTTCGAATAGATGATGACCTGCGTATCAGACAGATCGGGTATCGCGTCAAGCGTGATGTTCTTAATCGACCACAGCCCTACGAGTGTCAACACCCCGACAAACAGGAGGACGATGAACTTGTTGTGCGCGCAGACGTCGATAATCTTGTTGATCATTGCTTCGACTCGACTTCCTCGATTACCTGCGAGAGTCTCAGCAAAGAACCGCCGTTGCTGGAGGCAAAGGCGCTGGCTTCCTCTTGCCGAGCAAAGGCAAACACGCTAGGCATGCAGCGGTCGAATACCATTTCGTACGGCCGTTTCGCCGGATCTATGAGTCCCTCATGGTGCTCGCAGAGCATCACTCGGCTCCCCTCGACGTAGAAGGCAGCATCCGGCGCGAGCGGCTTGCCTGAGTTGTAGTCGGTAACTTCGATCAGCCGAACAGGCTGGTGCTCCTGACGTTCGATCGTCAAGCCGCAACGCACGCAGCAAACCGGCTCGCGCTTCCCGCTCACTTCCACGACCGCACGCGCCTTGTCGATGATGCGGCGCTCGCAAGCGGCGCAGAGTTCGGGCTGACTGCGTAAGACAAACCAGTAGCCGACAACCAGAACTCCTGCCACCACTACCGCACTGAGAAGGAGAATCACGTTTCTCTTTGTGACCATGTCCGGTGTCCTCAATCCGACGTCACTTTCCATCTGCTTACTTTGGAACGAGCTCCATTCCGCAATCCGGAGCTTTGCCCGGCTTGTCTGCCTTGTAAGGTCGGGTGCATCGGGTCGTACCAATAGAGCATCTTGCGCTCAGGCTTAGCCTGTTGCTTTGAGCTGTTGGCCGGTTTCTCAGGCATCTCGTGTTGAGAGTGATCAACCGGTTTTACTTGATGCTGCGAGTGATCTTCAGCCGGCGGCTTGTGCTTAGAGTTGTCTTCGACCTGCGGCTCAGCCTTTGGCTTGAGCTGATGCTTCGAATGGTCTTCTTCAGCCGGCTGAGGTGCAGCCCGCGGCTGGCCGCCCTGCTGATGTTGCGACTGATCAGTCTGAGCTGGCTTGCTGCCTGCGGGAGCGGCGGCGCCGCCACTCATGCCTGGCATCCCCGGCATTCCCAACCCGCTCGCGGCCGACTTCAATTTGCTTTCGGAATCAATCAAGAAGTTAGCCGACGTGACGATTCGCTCGCCCGGCTTGAGTCCAGCGAGAACGATAACCTTGTTGTCGACTCTGCCGCCGAGTTGCACCTTGCGCGCCTCGAAGTAACCGCCTTCGAGAGAGACGAACACAGTTTGATCCGTACCTGAATCGAGGACCGCCTCTTGAGGCACAACCAATCGCTTGCCGTAGTCGATCTTCAGCTCGACGTTCGCGAACATGTCGGGCTTGAGCGTGAAACCAGGATTTGGAAACTCGATTCGGACTTTCAGTGTTCTCGTTGCTGCGTCGACCTGCGGAGAGATGTAGCTGACCAGGCCTCGGAATGGCTTTCCGGGGTAGTAAGAAAGCGTCATCGTCGCAGACTGTCCGATCTTGATCTCCGGCGCTTCATACTCGTATATGTCTGCTATAGCCCAGACCGTTGAGAGATCCGCGATCTGATACAGCTCGGTCTCCGGCGTCACCCGTTGCTTAGGGAAGGCGTTGCGCACTATTACAAAGCCGTTTGTCGGAGCGTAGATCGTCATCGCCTTGATCGGAGATCCGCGCTTTTCCAGCTCCTTGATCTGCTGGTCGCTAATGTCAAACAGCTCCAGTCGCCGGCGCGCAGCTTCTAACAGAGAATCAGAACCGGCGCTCGCCTCTTTGAAGGGGCTGTCGCTCAATTCTGTCCGGCCCTTGATGGCAAGCAGATACTCTTGCTGAGTAGAGACCAGGTCGGGGCTGTAGATGCTTATCAGCGGCTGGCCCTTCTGAACCTGCTTCCCCGTGAAATCAACATAGACATCCTCGATCCAACCCTCGACCTTCGGATGGATTCGAACGGTCTTCGTCTCGTCGTATGCAAGCCGCGCAACAGCTCGAACCGACTTCGACATCTGGCCGTAAGTTACCTCGCTGTAGGTCACGCCGATCAGTTGCTGTTTTTCAGAGCTGATCTGAAATGCTCCCTCCGGCAGGTTTGAAGCCGCACCGGCTGCGTTCTCGTAGATTGGCACGAGATCCATACCGCAGTCAGGCGCTTTGCCGGGTTTGTCGGACGTGTAAGCCGGGTGCATCGGGTCCTGCCAGTACAAGACTTTCAAGTTGGCCTTAGCCGGAGCAGCATTCTCGCCCGAAGAGTTCGATTGGCTGTCGGCCTTGAGCAGCGAGTCTCTCTTAATGTAGACCACGGCAATCAGACCAATAATGACAAGAACAACCACCGCGCGGGTGATGTGGCGGCTTCTCTTCGGAACTTCAAGAAGCTCGCCTTGCGATGGTTGCTCGGGGTCTTGGACGGGAGCCGCTTCGTCTACGTGCTGCAATTCAGGTGGCGATTTAATCGCTGCTTCTGTGTTCTCGTTCGCTTTCACTTCTTCAGTCATGTTCGGTCCTCCAACAATCTCCGTTCACGGCCTGAGGCCTACACCAACCAGCGGCTCCATCGATGCCACTGCCTTCTCCACATTGCTGAGTTGTTCGTAGTAGCTGAGTTCGTAGTTGAGCAGCGTCACGATGTTGTCCAGCAGAGTCAGAAAGTCGACTTTGCCAACTTCATAACTGGCGATCGCAGATTCAAGCGACAGCGACGACTGCGGGATGATCGTCGTTCCGTACAGACTCACCAGCTTCTGTGCGGTCGTGGCGGCGAGATACTTGTCCTTGAGCTTGAAGAACAACAGCGTCGTCAGATTCTCGAGTCGCTTCTGTTCCGCAGCCTTGCTTGCAGCCGCTTCGGCAACAGCAGGCCGTTGCTTCTGCCAGAGGTAGAGGGGGATCGTTACGCCCACACTGACGCCGTACATCTCAGGTAGCTGCGGCCGATTCTGATAAGTGAATTTAACATTGAAGTCGGGATAGAATTCCTTCTCTGCAAGTCGAACGCCGAGTTGTTCGCGGTCTATCTTGCGCCGCTGCATCTTCAGAGTCGGATAGTTTGCGAGCGCCAGTTGATTCAACGCAGTTAGCGTTTGTGGCAGACTCTGCGGCTTGATCTCCTCGGGATTTCCCAGAGGGAATTCTGGATTTCGATAAAGCAGGCTGTTGATTCGCGCGATTGCTGTGTCTCGTCGCTGCTCCAACATCGTTGACTGTTCGATCAGCTTCGAGATTTCGACCTGTGCCTTCAACACGTCCTGCTGGATGCCTTTTCCGACTGAGTACCTTGCTTCGGCGATCTTCGCGAACTTCCCAAGCAGGTCTTTGTTCTTCGTTACCGTCTCAACAGCTTTGGCGAGATAGAACAGATCGAAATACGCGTCCTTGACTTCAGCGATGACGTTGAGGCGCGTTTGTTCATAGTTCCACCATTCTGATTCAGCTTCCGTCGCAGCCATCTGGCTCTTAAGCCCGAGCTTTCCAGGGAAGGGAAGCTCCTGGGAAAAGCTCAACATTCGAGCGCTGGACGGGTCGCCCTTTTGAATGTCAAAGGGCGGAATCGGATTGATGTTGCCGGCGTAGCCGTACTCGAGCATTGGGTCGGGCAACGCCTTTGCCTGTGGGATGCGCGCTCGCATCATGTCGAAGTTGCGCGCCATCGCTTTGATCTCGGGATTGCGCTCGAGCGCTTGCTCCACCAGCTCATTGAGGGAGGCGGACGTGGCCGGTGACTGCTTGGCTGCTTCGCTACGTGCGCCAGGCTGTGTCGGTGCGAAGGCGCCGTTCGAAACTTGTTGAGCTAACGCAGTCAGATCTACCAACAAGAGCAGGACGAGCGCGTACGCGATCGATTGTCTTGCATGAATCAGTTTCATCGGATCGTCTCCAATCGACGAACTTCGGCTGCGATGTCGACAAACTTCAGTTTGTCGCTGACTTGCCAATCAACCGCAGGAACAAACACAAACCGAAGTTTGTCGGACTCTCATTGGAGGATTGGCGGAGGAGTGCGCTGAGGCAGGCGTTAGATCAGAAGGCAGGAATTGGTGAGGTACAGCGGGCGCGCGTCAGTTGGATCGTGAACTCTGATTGACGCCGCGACAGGAAGGGTGGCAGGCATCAGAGATGTAGATTCAATTTCGCCTGCGATCTCCTGAGTTGAGGTAGTTGAGGTCGTAACTACGGGTCCATCGCCCCGCGGAAGCGCACGGCAGCACGAAGAGTCAGAGGGCTCTGAAGCGCCGCTGCTGGCATCGATCATCGAGGAATGCATCGCCGGGCGCGCGCTGTTTCTGCTCGCAGGCTGATGGTGCATTGAGCCGGTTGGCTCGCAAGCACGGCTGCAACGACAAGACTCCGGCTGGCTTGCGGCTTCGCAGATGGACACAACCGACGCCCAGGTCGACTGAAGCGAAGAAAGCGATACCAAGACGACCGCCGCCATCAGCCAGCGGCTGGCCTTGCTGAAGTTCCTCGCAGTCGTGATCGCTTTCATCATATCGGTTGCTTTCACGCTATTGAACTATGAATGTTCCAGCTTCGGAGAAGCTATGACCGCCGTCACACCGGAACGTGACAGCTATCACTGCCACCCCAAAGCGCTAAGATCAGCAATAGACGGTCCGTTCCTAACAACCTCGAAGAATCAACAATGCTCAGCGATGGCGAGTATGAAGAGCAACCTACAGCTCAACCTTCCGCAACCGCAATGCATTGACGATCACGGATACAGAACTGAAGCTCATCGCCGCGCTTGCTATGATCGGACTGAGCAGCAGCCCGAAGACCGGGTAGAGCACACCGCCGGCTATTGGAACTCCCAGAGCATTATAGATGAACGCGAAAAAGAGATTCTGCCTGATGTTGCTCATAGTAGCGCGACTGAGCTTCCGCGCTCGAACAATGCCCCGAAGGTCGCCCTTTAACAAAGTCACACCGGCGCTCTCTATTGCCACATCTGTGCCGGTGCCCATCGCGATTCCAACCTGCGCTTGTGCTAAAGCCGGAGCGTCGTTAACCCCGTCGCCAGCCATCGCGACCTTTCTTCCTTCCGCTTGAAAGCGCTTTACGACCTCGCCTTTCTGCTCGGGCAAAACGTCGGCTTGCACCTCATCAATGTTTAACTTGCGAGCCACAGCCTCTGCGGTAATGCGATTATCCCCCGTGACCATAACTATGCGTATCCCGTCTTCGTGAAGCGCTCTGATCGCGTCAACCGTAGACTCCTTGATGGGATCAGCAACGCCGATCAAGCCCGCTGATTTGCCATCAACGGCCACAAACATCACTGTCTCGCCGTCTTTGCGCAATTCATCTGCTCGCTCGATCAAACCGCCCGCTTCAATCTTTAATTGCTCAAGCAGCTTGCTGTTGCCGAGCGCAACCTGGAGATGATCAACTCTTCCCACCACGCCTTTTCCGGTGATGGATTGAAAATCTTGCGCTTCAGAAAGTGTTAAGTTCCTCTGCTGAGCGCCGGCTACTATCGCTGCGGCCAACGGGTGCTCGCTACCTCGCTCGATGCTAGCAGCCAGGCGTAGCAGGTCCGATTCATACATTCCATTCACCGGAACTACTGAAGTGAGGCGCGGCTTGCCTTCGGTGAGCGTGCCGGTCTTGTCCACAATGAGAGTGTCGATCTTCTCCAAGAGTTCAAGGGCTTCGGCATTTTTGATGAGCACACCTGCCGCGGCCCCGCGACCTGTTCCCACCATAATAGACATCGGAGTAGCGAGCCCCAGGGCGCAGGGGCAGGCAATTATCAGCACGGCGACCGCATTGACGATCGCGTGGGCAAGGCGTGGCTCGGGACCAACAAGGCTCCAAACAACAAAGGTGACGACGGCAGCCACAATCACGGCAGGAACAAAGTAAGAGGACACAACATCGGCGAGTCGCTGGATGGGAGCGCGGCTGCGCTGAGCTTCGCTCACCATGCGCACGATCCGAGCAAGAAGCGTTTCACTGCCCACTCGCTCGGCCTGCATAATGAAGCTGCCCGTGCCATTGACCGTGCCACCGGTAACCTTGTCACCTTTCGTCTTCTCCACAGGAATAGACTCACCAGTGACCATGGACTCGTCTACAGCACTCGTACCTTCGAGAATCACTCCATCCACCGGGACCTTTTCTCCGGGGCGAACCCGCAGCTTATCTCCCAGCTTGATGAGATCTAGAGAGATCTCTTCTTCCTTACCGTCGTCGCGAATGACTCGGGCCGTCTTCGGAGCCAGTCCCAGCAATGCCTTGATTGCGCTGCTTGTCTGACTGCGCGCGCGCAGTTCGAGGACCTGGCCTAACAGCACGAGCACCACGATCACAGAAGCGACCTCAAAATAAACAGCCACTTCAGCACCTTCGCCGCGAAACGATGGTGGGAAGATGTTGGGAAAGAAGGTGGCAATCACGCTGTACCAGTAGGCCACTCCAGTACCGATGGCGATGAGGGTGAACATATTCAAGCTGCGATTGACGATAGAGGCCCACCCGCGTTGGAAGAACGGCCATCCACCCCAGAGCACCACAGGAGTAGCGAGTGCTAACTGAATATAGGTGAGCAGTCGCATCGAGATAGCGTGCTGCAAAGGCTGGCCGGGAATCAGGTCTGACATCGCGAGAAGCAGCAACGGGATTGTGAGGATCAAGCCGGCCTTGAACCTGCGCGTCATGTCGATCAACTCTTCATTCTTTTCTTCTCCAGTCACAGTCCTTGGTTCCAATGCCATCCCGCAGATCGGACAAAAGCCCGGTGCATCTCTCACGATTTGCGAGTGCATCGGGCACGTATATTCGACCTTCGTTAGCGACGGTGTGATGGTTAACGGTTCAAGCGCCATGCCGCATTTCGGGCAAGAGCCAGGACCGTTCTGGCGAACCTCCGGGTGCATGGGGCAAATGTATTCGGTCTTTGTAGATGGCGGTGTGATCGCTGGCGGTTCGAGTGCCATCCCGCACTTTGGGCATGAGCCGGGTTGGTTTTGCCTAACCACGGGGTGCATGGGACAGGTATATTCGTTGTTTCTGGCTCGAGTCATTTCTCTAGTTCGAGTCTGCCCACTGCCGTGCGAACTGTAGAGGGAGTTCCCGGATCAGTCCAGGCAAATATGATCTCGTTACCGGTGAAAGCCATCTGAGGGAACCCGCTGGCGCGCGCAGCACTGGACGCGGCCACTGTGATTGACTCATCACGCGAACCATTCGGCCTGATTCGACGAACTTTCACTTCACCGCCCTTTGCGGTTCGCTCAAGCCAACTCACCATCGCTGAGCCATCAGTCAACATTAGAACATCTACGCGTCCGACGGGACTTCCTTCATCCACCTGGATCGGCTGATCGAACGTTTCGCCGGCGTCGCGCGAGAAGACAACTTTAACTCGCGGAGTATCCTTCGCTGCAGTGAACCAGGCTACGGCCACTCGCTTCCCCTCAGCGGATACCGAAGGCCCATTGACAGGACAGCCGTGAATTTCCCAGCCATCAGCGTTTACCGTTCGCGGCTCTGTCCAGCCCCTTTTGCTGAAGCGTACGACTGATATGTCGCGCAGCTCTTTTTCGGAGCGATCCCGATAAACCACGATTGGTCCTTCCGAAGTAATGGCCGCCGAAGTTTGGCAACAATCACAGACACGCGGGTCAAGCAGGACATCTTCGGAAACCTTGCTGTTGGCATCAATCGTCGCAAACCTCAGAGTCATTTCATTAGATAAGTCATGTCCCTTGGTTGCCTTCTCTTTGAAGTTGCGACCGTCGAGCCAGATTGCACCCACGCGTCCATCACGCCAAGGTAGCATTGATACGAAACCGTGCTCGGTCTTTGTGCCATCGTGATGAGGGTGTGTGGGCTTGCTCCATGTTTTGCCGCGATCGGTTGAGCGAGAAATGTTGATATCGTATCCGGGACTTAAGGGACTGCTCTTGATCAACCAGTGCGCAACAAGCGTGCCGTCTGGTAGCGCAACCAGCGATGGAAAGTCGGCCCAGTTGACGAACCAATTCGTGCCCTCGGCAATCGTGTGAGGATCAGACCAATCGGTTCCACTTCGAACTGCGAAGCGCAAAGCATGACGGTCCTCTCCTGATCGCTCAATCCAGCTTAAGTAGACTCGACCATCCGCAGACACATACAGGTTCGGCTCGCCACTGCCGGAGGCGGCAGGTGAATCAAGCATTTGTACCGTCAGATATTGCTTACTCGCCTCGTGCCCGGCGGCGATGATCATGAACAATAAAACCAGAGGTAATGCGCTAATGGTTCGGAAGAAATGCAACATTTGATTCCTCACTGTGGGAACTATGCTTGCCCCAGGCCCCTCAGTTATTCACGCCTGTGCGTGAACACGAAGATTGACCCTTTGACAATGCTGATCTTAAGTATCCTTTGCTTAGTGCTTCATCTTTCCTGGCCGGATACGCAAGAAGACATGAAAACTCGTCGGGCTTGAACCGTAGATTGGCTTCAATCCGTCGGGTACATGATAAAAGGTCACGTCGGCGCCGATGCCGACTCGCAGCTTGGAATCGGCTAGGATGTCGCGCACTCCGCCAAACGTGAATGCGCCTACACGGAAGGACTGATCAAAGTGGTTACTCAGCTCGATCCCATTGCCGATCGGGTGAAACTCGTCCAACCCGCGGCGGCCAAAGATGTTTTCCTCAAGCAGCCCTAGCTTATCTACAAGCTCTAAACGAGTGTAGAGGTAGTTCTTATCAAGAAAGTTCGCGGTGGATTCGAGCAAGTAAGCATTCGAGTTACCATGCCGCTCGTGATTACGCCCCCAAATCAGGCTCGTCGCCCAGTTGCCGTCATCCCACGAACGATCGTGCGAGATTGAAGCTGTTAGACGCTTCAGGTTGCCAGGTTCAATCGCCTCCGGGTTCACCAGATGCCCGTATGAAAACTGCATAGCCCAGTTCGGAGTTGGTGTGAACCAGATTCGCCCGCTCCATGAATCGAGCTTTCCCATCTCGATATCTTTGCGGTTCTCGTCGGGCTCCGCTCCATGAAACAGCGAACTTTCGATACGGAAGCGCCAGGCTGTGACTCCGGCAGTGATCACACCATGGGTAATGTGCGTAGAGTCCTGCCAATGATGTCCAAGCGGCGCTGCAGGGTTCTCTGAACCGGACATCCGGTGCATGAAAGCCACAGGACCAAGCGCTGGCTCGGCAACAGGGCCGCCGTAGAAGTTAAGAGTGACATGCTCCGACAACTGAATGTTGTAGGCCGCAGCGAGTTCCATAAACAAATCGTGAGGGTGTTGCGCATCGATAATCGGGCGGCCTTCAAAAGTTTCTCCAGTCTGGAAGAGCTCTGGGAACCCGCGCCTCGGGGTAGTCCACGGTTCGGCTGAGAACATTCCGCGCAACATCAACTTGCCTGGGCCCGCCTGTCGCTCCGCCATCAACATGAACCAGTTTTGCGATTCGGCTTTGTTCACGCCGCGAGGTCCGCCTTGATGATTGAATCCAACTTTGAGATCGCCGTGGGCCATTATCATCCAGTCGTTTTTCATCAAATGCCACATATAACCAGGCGTGCTCGCCGGCATGAGGCTTGTGCCTGAGCCGATAGCCGTCATTGAGCGAAACGGCCCGCCTGTGATGGTACTCATCATCGCATTCATGTCATGCCCACTGTGTACGTCTCCGGTCCCTCCTGTCTCTTTGCCCATCTTCGACATATCATGCGCTGACGTATCCTGTTTCATCTCACCAGGCTGCTGAGCGGGGATCTGCGTTTTATGTTGATGTTCCTGCTGCGGCTGAGCAGGCTGTTGCGCAGCTGCCTTACCATGCTCGTGAGCAGGGGCGGGCTGCGCTGGTTTCTGGGCCTGCTGCGTCTTGGGATTCTCGTGTTGGTGCTGATGCTCAGTCACAGGCTGCTGTTGTGTCGCAGGTGGTTTGGCTGCGGGTTGCCCTGGATGCGTATCCGGTTGAACTTCCGGATGCTGGTGTTCTTTACTAGTGCCGTGTTTGTGCCGGGCCCCTGCTGGTACGGCGGCCTCGAGGTTCGCTCTTTCTTCAGCGGTGAGCCTTGGAAGCTTTCGTAAGAAAAGGACTGTCTGCCAGATCTCGGTAGAACTGTGGGACTTGGCAAAAGCCGGCATAGCCGTGCCGGGTACTCCCTTCGAGATTATGCGGAACAGTTCTGAATCCGATTTGGACTGGATCTCTTCCGACGTCAGGTCGGCTGCATGTACAGCTTTCCCCTTCTCAGTATCAGCTTTGCCATTTGAGCCGTGACAGCTAGCACAGTGTGCGTCGAAGTGATCCAGCCCTAATGCGATATTCTTCTCAGTCGGTTTGAGCGGGTTCTTAGTGTTAGCTGCTTGTTCAAGCGATCCGGCATACGATGTCCGCTGGAGTACAAGGTATCCGAGCGTCATAGTGAAAAATGCAGCCATTATGCCGAGCTTTACCACTCGCACATTTTGGGAATTCATTACGGTCCTCCTTCGGTCCAATAGACGGCTGGTCTCCAAGCCATGAGACAATGTCCAAAGAGCATACTACTGCTGACTGGCTCACAAAGCGTCCAGACCAAAAGGGGAACTAGATTCGCAATACAGAATGCTTAGGTGGTGACCTGTCGGGTTTACCCCCAGATGGAACTAAGCGCCGCGGGGGTGAAGCACTGAAGAATCGAAAAGGCTGGGTGATAGGGGCGTGTGCATATGGAACTTGATGCGACGTGTAGGCTGAACTTCCAGAGGACCCTAATGCAACTGCACAGAAATGCGCCGCACATTGATGAGAGTCGTCATGCTGTTGCGGTGCCTTTTTCTGCTTGTGCTGGTGACAAGGGGCTTGCTCGTCACTCTTTTCGGAACTCGGTTTGGGGGATGATATTGAACATTTATAGAGAGCGCAGTTGAATGCGCATATCTGCGAGGATAGCAACCAGGTAATGAGAACTAATGAGAGCGCAACGGCTAGTGGGTACTTCGAAACTCCCATAATGCTAATTAGTCTAGCAGTCGATTCTGAACGCTGCAAAGTTTTGGGAGTGTGATAGCTTCTGGAAGTTGGATTGATCGCCAACAATCGTTATTCTAGGTGGATTGTAACTTCGACCTTCTGAACGTGATCGTGATACCCGCAATATATCTGAAATACTGTCGCGCGAAAGTGACTGCGAAACAAAGCGGCTTCAATTGGACTGTGATGGTGGTTGAAGATAGCTCGCAAGGAAAGATTTCACCCAATTGAGCCCCGCTTTTTGGGTGAAGCAGTAGGCTGAAATATCGGTGCTTCCATGGTGGTTACTAATTTACTTCTCGCTGATTTAGTAAATCCCTTGATCGTCATTGGGAAGCAGTAGGGTGCAGCTCGCGAGAACATTTCCTGGCATTCAGGATCTTCCCGTCCTGATACCATATAAACAAGTCAATCCTTCAGGCGAATTCTGGTGGTTCGCACTTTCAGCACCGGTGGCGTGACCAAGCTCGTGCAAAGTCACCACTATCTGAGCGTTCTCGATGCTTAGATTGTGGAAGCGTTTGTTATGCGCTCTTCTGCCCGATGCTTATGCGGCTTTCCTCAACTATGCAAGAACTATTTATCGTCGGTCCACTTTGGAAGGCTGACCTCAGACCAGGTCTGTCCTGCATCGTTCGTCCGCATAAGGACGTTGGTGATCGGGTAGTCCCATAGTCCAGCTATCAGCCATCCGTTGTTGGGATCCGAACTGGACGATTCCCGCCTTTGGCTTGGCTTGAACAAACGCCCAGTTCCTCCCGCCATCCACCGTATGTAAGAGCTTCTCTTCTCGGTAGTTGTAAGGCACGACCCACGCTTCCTCTTCGCTTACAAAATTCGCGAATTTGAGACCAAGCTTTCCGGTCGTTGTGCTCGGCTTCCAGGTCAGGCCGCCATCCATCGTTTTGAAGATGACACCGTTCGGATTGTACAGTGGATATCTATAGTTGATGCCGCCAGCGATGAACCCGACGTACTCACTAAAGAACCTCACCGCCGGAAAGTTGACGTCCCTCAGTTTCCAACCGCTCACCTTGGCTGCCAGCTCAGCGCCTCGCTCCTTCCATGTTCGCCCCGAGTCCATCGTCTGAAAGACCTGGCCCTTCTCTCCGACGATCCAACCGTTAAACTTATCGCGAAAGTTCAGAGAACTGACTCTGCTGGTTGCGGGGAAATGATAGGTCACCCATTTCCGGCCGCCGTCGCTCGTGTGCAGGATTTCCCCTCCTTCTTCTTCCAGAATCCAGCCCCAATTCTCATCCATGAACTGGATCTTGTTGAGTATAGCGTTAGTGGGCGAAGCTTGGCCGTGCCAACTTTCACCGCCATCGGTGGTCTTTAGGATGGTGCCGCTATATCCTGCTGCCCACCCCACATGTACGCTCACAAAGTGGATATCTTCAAGGGAATTCAGATTCCGCGTCGCATCCGTCTGCGCCTCGGTGACCAACTGCCGCTTCCAGGTCGTCCCTCCATCAGATGTATGGAGTATCACTGATCTTCCTAGCCGGGAGTCTGAACAACTCGCAGGCAAGCTTCTCATCGGCGGCACACTTTTGGTATTCGCAAGGGTCCAGGTCACACCTCCATTTTCAGTCCAGAAGATTAGGCCGCCATCACCAACAGCCCATCCGTTTTTTGCATCTTTGAAATATATATCATTTATTAGCCATCGCGTTCCTCGTGGGAAGTAACCTCTCGGGGCGGCAATCGGTTGACGTTGCCACGTTCTCCCTGCGTCACTAGTGGCAAGAACTATGCCTTCGTACAGAGCACCCTTCGGACTCGCTTTTCCGTTCTGTAACCAAACCAAACCTACAGTCCATCCGTGCTCTTTGTCGGAAAAGTGACAATTGTTGAAGAAGACTCTCTCATCTCCTGATTTGATCGGTCCTAAGTCCTCCCAGCTCTCACCGCCGTTTTCTGTTTTCAACAGAGAACCGCCGAAGGTTCGCCCACCAAGAATGAGAAATCCTGAATACCGGTTGATGAAGCTCAAGCCCCTGATACCATACTGATCATTTGTGGACCTTTGATTACATAGATCTCTGTCCAGCTTTCTCCGCCGTCCTGAGTCTTGTAGACAGATTTCGAATCAGCCACCAGCCAATTGTTTCGATCAAAAAGGCGTATGAAGTCGAAGCCTGTAGGAGTAATTACCTCTCGGCGCCTCTGCCTGTCTTTTGGAACACCGTACGAAGGGTTTCTCCCGATTCGCATTTCGTTCGGGTCTCTTTGGGAATAAGTAAAACCAACGGCTCCTGTAATGGTCATGAGTAGTAATCCCCAGGGTCCGAGCCACAGGGTATGCTTATTAGTATCATTGTCACTCGACCGTTCCCCCTGCATACCTCTACCTCACCACCATCTAACGCCTGGATCTAACCAAAAGATAGTGTCACCAATCCTTGTAACAAAGTCGGCGGTTGATCCAGCCAAGAGCGCGCCAATTATCGCGCGTCGGCAAATTGTATGCAATTCCATCATTAAACTCACGTCTTTCATAGAACCTTCAATAGCCTCGATGACCCGTCTCGTAAATAATGCGAACAACACGTACAGTTTGGCGAACTGGCGAGAACAGTTCACAATCACCTTCTTCATGCACAAGGCTTCCAGTCGCCCCAGGCAGTAAGAGATTATCGTGGTAGAACCTTTGCCTTCTCGAAATCTTCGAGTTGGGATAGTTGCGACCTTCACTCTTCTTGCCATAAAGAACAATTTCAAAGTCAATCCGTTTGATCGATTTTTCGCTCTGGTTTTTAAATGTCATTTCAATACTGATATCAGCGCATTTCCTAGCCCCATCTCCCAAGTCCCGTTCTGGTCGGAATTGCACGGTTCCTTCAACGAACCTCAGGTCAGGCGAATCTTTCCACTTGGTATTCTTGGTAATATCAATGCTTTGACTCTGGGTGGTTATGAAGGACGTTGCGATAAGTAGAATCAGCAGATTTGGGTTTGGCATTGTAAGCTAACTCCTGCGATTAAACGAAAGCTATTTGGACAACAACGCTTGCGACTAACCTGATTTTCTTACTATTGTTCGCATATTTTTTTCTTTATTTGTTTTGCGAGATGATCCCAAGTTGCATCTTCAATGAGCGCACCGCCAGCAAAGTATCCAACGGTTCCTAATACCCCATTCGTCTTTCCTTGAAGATCAACACGAAACTCAATTTCACCATCGCCGAGATCCGCTATGCTAAATTCAATCGTGCCCGGATAGAAGACATGGTCAGCTTGGGTTGTGAATGTCCAACCGTTTGGAGCTACGTTGGTTACATCCACGTGGAATTCCTTACCTGCGCTTATAGTGGTTAGCCACGTGGTAATTCCTATTATCGCACCCTCTTTAATCGGGTCGTCATCAAATCTGATCCAACCCAGCAAAATGTTTCCGTAGTCCGCCAGGTCTGTAAATCGTCGCTTTAGTTCATCCATCGCTGACAGAGCGTCTTTGTTGCAACGGAACCGGTATTTCGGGTGTTTGGTGATCGTCTTTGGTTCTCCGCCCTCCGCACCAGGGCTAGGAATATCTGGCCTTTCGGTCTCTATATCATCGCCCCTGGATCCATTGACGCTGTCGGTACCAGGATCGTCTGGTTCACAGGAACCACCAAAGGGGCCATTCTCCGCATGAAAGCCAGGTGGACAACTTCCAAACAGGCCCAACGCGTCGACTTTATTAGTTGGATCATTCTGAACATAACTATATCGATTGAGACTCTGTGGATCGGTGAGAGTATAGCTACCATGATACGGATCGGGGCGATTGAATACTCCTAAGCCTCCGGAATACTGTCTATTCACGGCGTAGTCCACACCACTCTCAACATCTCTCTCATAGCTGGTGAAATGATGCTTTTCCTGCGTGCCGCTCTCCCCGAACTGCTCGCCAAATGGGAGGTTTGCCTGACGGCCCGTCACGTTTCCGCCGGCGTCGAGCACAATCCTGGTGCTCAACCGGTCGCTCAGATAAAACCTCGATGCCCAAGCTCCGGTGCTGCTAGTCCGTGTGCGGTTATAGATGAGCGCGCCGCCGCCGTAGATGTAATCCACCCTCGCCGATTTCGATGCGTAAGTCGTGGAATACGGCTCGTTGGCGTCGTGCTCGCCGACAACCTGCGAGCCTTGCCAGATGTAGTGTGTCCACGCCCCGCCAACTATCTTGGTTACGCGGCGATTCTGAGGGTCGTATCTGTATTGGACCGTGGTCCCGCCATCAATACTCACCACTCGATTTTCGGCGTCATACTGGTAGCTGTGAAGCCCGTCATTCGTAACATTACCTACCGTATCATAAAGGTAGTTTGAAATGACTCCGCTGGTGGTTACGCTGGTGAGCCTGTTCG
>JBASRM010000153.1:0-4879 GCA_049273835.1 Blastocatellia bacterium
TCGTAGAGGCTGGACTTGATTATCATCTCGGTCGCGAACTCCATGCCCGTGCAGCGCTGCTTCAAGCTGTCGTAATGCGCCCGGGTAAAGCCGCGCAGTCCGCAGTAGACGTCGTTTATTGGGGCGCGGAACCATTTGCGAGCCATCCACGAAAACATCGGGTTTCCCCACCATCGGTGCAAAAACGGCATCGCTTCCGGCATCACTCTGCCTCCACCCGGAGGTAATCGGCAACCCTGAACAAGGTCGTAACCCTGGCGGAGCTTCTCAACAAACTTTGGAGTTTCAAGAAAATCGTAGCTGTCATCTGCATCGCCCATGATAATAAACTTGCCGTGCGCCGCGGCGATCCCACCCATCAGCGCGTTTCCGTATCCTTTGGCTTTGACGGTCACCAGGCGCGCCCCCAGAGAATCGGCGATTGCTTGAGATCCATCAGTACTGCCGTTGTCGGCGATTATTATTTCACCGGCGATGTCGTTCTCGCGCAATGCCAGTTGGGCCTTCTTGATACAAACTTCCAGCGTGTCGGCTTCGTTCAAGCAGGGCATCACAATCGACAGCTCGACAGCGTTGCCTTCGTCCAGACCGTCCTGGTAATCCAGGGTTGTAACCTTCAAGTCACGTTGTGAAGTCATAAATATTTCTACCATCCGACCCGTCAATCGGTATTCTCGCTCAATGCCCCGAGCACCTGATCCGCTTTTGCGTGAATGAAAGATCCAGTTTCGTGCCGGCTATTTTTACACGGATAGAATGTGATTTACCGTCCTTTAGTCGATATGGCACTTGATAAGTAAAGGCATGTTTTCCATCGCCCTTTCCCGTGGCGGCAAGGTCTACGCGAAACTCATCGGCAGTAACCACCGCCAGCCGATTACGCCCCTCATAGATCTCTGTTTGAATTCGCCGGTTCGGATGATTCCTATCCCAGACCCAGCCATGAATTATCGTACAATTGGCCGTATCGTGACAGCCCTCGTAGGCCGGGGCGATCCGATCATTGTAATAATCATCTGATTGAACCCGTACTGTAGACACAGGATTAACGTTATCTTCCAGCTTCTCTCCAACGGCTCTAAGCGTCGCGGTGCACGATTTGTAGGAACCGTGTTGCACGCATACCCGACAAGCGGGATGGACCCGCCCATTCTTTATGTCTTCCCTGATCTCTGCTAATTTCGTGCCATTCCAAATCCCGGTCACATCGCTGACAGGGGAGCAATCTCCGAGGTTCTCCTCCGCCGACATAAAGCAACAAACCTTTGCCGTCATGTCGGCCGCGAGATAGAGCGTCATCCAGGGGTACAGACAGTAATACGGTGGCAAGGCTTCTTGCTGAACTTCCTGAACATCAGGTGTAGAACAAATCGCCGTGACCGGAGATACATTCGCGTCGCCCGTTGAGCCCCGCCATTCAAAGTCCATATCAAGAAGGCTGACAAAGTGAATTCCCGCTCTCTCCGCCAACAGACGAGTCTCTTCGATCGTGGCTTCAACTTCGTCTCTGCTCACGTTCAAGAGGCAATACTCACGATACAGTTCCGAATACTCATCTTCTGGTCCATAAAAGTGGTGCAAGGGGTTTACACCGAGAAAGAAGATATCTAAGTCGGTTAAGATGTGGACGAGGGCGGGAAGTTCTCTAAAATTATCCTTTTGAGCAACGAAGTTGACGACTATTCGCGGCAGGTCCGACTCCTGCTTTCGTTTCTCCTTTTTAAGAAGCGCGAGAACATCCAGGATCTTATTCAGGTCAGCTCCACGCAGCCGCATCATCGTTTCCTGGGTTGCACCATCGATCGAGAAGGTCAATTCATCGTAACGACTCTTAACTAACCATGAGACGTCTTCCGTTTTGATCCGGGTCCCATTGGTGACACCGCATACCCTGCAGTCATGACTCTTAAGCATTTCGACTAACCGCTGCAGGTCGTCGTAGAGAAACATTTCACCGTAGCCGAAGGTGTTCACTTCGACAGCAGTCTCATAAAAGTCATGCATTTGTTCGAGAAAATGGAAGGGGAGTTTCTGAGCCTTCAGCCGCGCCGGATCATAATTCATACCACACTTCTTACAACGTAAGTTGCATTTCGAAGTCACCTCCAGAAAGAGTTGAAGAGGATTGTTTCGAATGCCCTCTTCCGAATGCTCAAAGCTTTCCTTGAATATCTGAGCGTTCTGTCTTTTTCTATCCTGACTTCTCTCCGGGTTGTGACTTCGCTTCCGGGAACTGTACAACTGCACAAGTTGATTTATCATAGTCCCGCCTGGGCCTGGCGCCCTGTTACCTGCCGAAACTTGAGGTGCTAAACGCGAGCTACTGCTGCCCACGTAACCGTCTTCTTTTGTCTTTCATGCCAAGAGGTCTCGAATCGGTCCAAACTTGCCGCCGACTATAATCCGAATGGAATTCCAGATCAAGGCGAAATTGTTGAACGGTGTTAGGCTGAAATGTAACGACAAATAAGGCCATAACTGGTTGGGATATGAAATCGCTGAGGCAATACCGAAAATTCCATTAACGGCCGTCCGTCAGGCTGGTTTCCAAAGAGGCACGCCCCCAGTTTCGTAGAGCAGTGGTCAGCCTTGACGGCGTAAGCCGGCGTGAATAAGATGTCGCGGTCTTAGGTTAGAACACTCAGTCGCCGTGGCACCGATGGTTGAACGCTTCTCCCCGTGGACTTAAAACCCGTTGAAGGCCCATAAGTAATTACTGTAAGGACCGTTTGGTCTGAGGGAGCCCAGGTCTGCTCAGTAAAATGATGAAATCAATCGTATCCAATAAAGTCAGATTGTTCGTCAAGGCAATCAGGCCGCGCTCTATTCTTCCAGCTTTGGCGGTAGTGGCTCTCGTAGCCGTCGAAACTTCGTTCATCGAGAAAATGAGTGCGTCGGTAGGGCCGAATGCAAAGGCTTCCACAACCCGCCAAACAGGTGAGAGCAAGCGCATCCACCTCCGAGCGGCGGGGCGAGGCGCGCCCTGGATTAATCTCTCGGATGGATATGAAGTGCCAGCCGTCCCCGGCGGAGAGCAACCGCTCGCCCACTCCATCGAAGCAGATGAGGCTCGCCCTTTGTCCTTGGCTTCAGCCGACTTTGACGGCGATGGAGTGCCAGATCTGGCAGTCAGTCTTGGCGGAGGCGGGGGCTTAGTTAGTATCTATAGCGGAAACGCTGATTCTATCAACCCGTACACCCCCGAGGCCCGGCAACGCGAGGCCAACGGCCAATTCGTGGATTCTCCCTTCTTGTCGCCGGTACGGAGGTTTGCACTTCCTGTAGCGGCCGAATTCATTGCGGCGGGTGATTTCAATAACGACCTTCAAGATGATGTGGTTGTAGCCGCTCGTGGCGCTACCAGCCTCTATCTGTTGGAGGGCGATGGCAAAGGCAATCTCGGCTTGCCGAAAGAAATAGGTCTGCCGGGCACAGTAACCGCATTGATAGCGGGAGAGATTAACCGTCGAGATGGTAAAACCGATGTGGTGGTCGCCGTTGCGGCTGCCAGCGGGCCGAGGGCATTGATTTTCTCGAACCGGGCGGGAGCCTTCAGCGCGACCCCGGAAATCATCAACCTTCCGGCGGCGGCAACGTCCCTGGCTCTGGGGCAACTGGATGACGGGTTTGAAATCGACCTGGCGATTGCAGCCGGACGAGAACTGCTCATCGTAGCCGGGCGCGACCCGAGTGATTCTCGCAGCACTGCGAGCGCCAAAGTTGAGAGGCAGTTGGTTGGATCTGGCATCAGGTCCCTGACGGTTGGGGATTTCACCGATAGAGATGCGCTGGATGTGGCGCTGCTTGGCCAAGACGGCTCAGTACATCTGGTAAGCGCCGGGTCTGTCCGGAGACTGGAGTTAGGTGTCTGGCCAACTGCTACCGGGATAGTGACGGCGCGCAGCGCCAGCGTGCCCATCGACAATCTGGTACTCGTCGATGCTGGAGCCAACAAGCTGGACGTCATCATCCCCAGGCGGACGATGAAGAATCGAGATGGGAGTATCAACGACGGAGCGTCGCTAAACGAGGATTCGCTGGTCACAATGGATATGGAAGACAAGCCAGTCGGATTACTGCCGATGCGTCTCAACGGCGATGCGCTCGACGATTACGTCATTCTGGAGAGCGGAAACAGCCAGCCCTTAGTGACGTTGTCCCAGCCGCAGACGACCCTGACAGTGATTAACACAAACGACAGCGGAACGGGATCATTGAGGCAGGCCATCTCTGATGCGCAGGTTGCCGGAGCCGATACGATACTCTTTAACATACCTGACACTGGCCTGAAGACCATCAATCTGGCTTCGCTGCTGCCAACCCTCGGGGAAGCCACGACGATTGACGGAACCAGCCAACCGGGTTATGCGGGCGCTCCGCTGATCGAGTTGAATGGTGCAAGCGCCGGGTTCGCTTTTGGTGGTATAGACATATTTGTTGGCGGTAGCTGCGTGGTCAAGGGATTGGTGATCAATCGATTTTCAGGTGGCGCGCCCTATGGAAACGGAGTGAACATTGAGAACAGCTCCAACAACCTGATCGGAGCGAACTATATCGGGACCGACGCAACGGGAAATGCGGATTTGGGCAATCAGGGCGATGGCGTCAGGATACATTCGAGCGCGGCTTCAAACAACGGGGTAGGCTCGTTCGCGTCAGGGGGGCCCAATCTTATCTCCGGCAATAACCGAAATGGAGTAGCCGTTGTTACGACCGGCACCAGCTGTAGCAACAACAACATCAGTGATAATTACATCGGAACCAACGCCGCGGGCACCGTCAGCCTCGGAAATACTCTGCACGGAGTCTACATCGAGAACTCTCCTAATACTCTTGTGGACTTCTGTGTTGTCTCGGGCAACGGCGGCGACGGAATACA
>JBASRM010000157.1:0-23422 GCA_049273835.1 Blastocatellia bacterium
GACCCTGTATGCGCCAATCACGGCTGCCGGACGGGAGGTCAAGCTCGCTCGCTATCCGCATTACAATCACGGCCGCATCGTGTTCACCTATCTGGCGGACATCTGGACTGCCGACGAAGATGGCAAGAACATAAAGCGCATCACCGCAAACAAGGCGCGCGACGTTTACCCGCGTTTCTCGCCCGACGGAAAGTGGATCGCCTTTTCGTCCGACCGCAACGGGAATGCCGATGTATTCATCGTGCCGAGCGAAGGCGGCGCGGTTAAGCAGCTCACGTTTCATTCCGCCGACGACACCGTGCTCGGATGGACGCCCGATTCGCGAGCGGTGTTGTTCGCTTCGGGCCGCGGCGACGACTTCACCGGGAAACTTTACACCGTCTCGATCGACGGAGGGATGGAGCGCAATGCCGGAGCCGACATGGGCGTGAACGCCAGCTACTCGCCCGACGGCAAGAAACTAGCAATCAATCGCAAGGGGCAGAGCTACTGGCGCAAATACTATCGCGGCTCGATGCAGACCGATGTCACGGTGATGGATATCACCGGCAAGAAATTTACCGATCTGACCGACTTCGATGGCATCGATTCGTGGCCGATGTGGGGCACCGATGGTCATATTTACTTTGTGAGCGATCGCGAAGGCAATGGCCTGACCAACATTTGGAGAGTGCCCGAAGCCGGCGGAAAAGCCGATAAGGTGACTTCCTTCAAGACCGGCGATGTCCGCTTTCCTGCAATAAGCGGGGACGGCAAGGTGATAGTTTTCGAGCACGACTTCGGCTTGTGGAAGCTCGATCTCGCGAGCCACAAGGCGGGGCCCATCAGGCTGGACATCGGCGCCGAAACCCAGGAGAACCTGGCTGAAGTCCGCGACTTCAATTCACAAGCCGACGATTACGATCTTGCGCCCTCGGGCCGCCGGATTACCTTCTCGATACACGGTGAGATCTTCACCGCCCCCACTGACGAAGGCGATCTTCGTCAGATCACCGACAGCCCCGCCCGCGATAAAGATCCCGGCTATTCGCCGGACGGCAAGTGGGTCGCTTTCATCAGCGACCGGAGCGGCCGCGAAGAATTGTATATCGCCGCGTCTGACGGCGTCGGCGAACCCCAGAAGATCACGGATCTCGACTCGCTGAAGTTTTCGTTCGCATGGTCGCCGAACTCAAAGGAAATCGCGTTCACGAGTTCGGACAGCAAGCTGCGCAAGTATGCGGTCGACTCCAAGCAAACGGTAGAACTCTCTTCCTCAAAATACGGCAACATCGGAGCGCCGGTGTGGTCGCCCGACGGGAAGTGGATCGCGTATTCCAAGCCCGACTACGTTCGGACATCCGACGTCTATCTACTCCCATCAGGTGGCGGCGAAGAGAGAAGAGTCACCTTCGATTCCTTCAACGATGTAAATCCTCAGTTCACCCACGATGGACGAAAGCTCTACTTCGTTCGGACTGAGGCGGGGCTGGGCGGAGGCGGGCAGCCGTCTGCGCAGATCTACGCTGTCTCGCTTGAACGCGAAGAACGCGATCCTGCCGATCCAGAGGACCGGCCGGAGCAGAGCGAACTCCAGGATCAAAGCAACGAAGCAGTCACCCGACGGATCGCCGGCGCTCAGCGCAACGCGCCTCCGAAGGACATCAACGTCGACTGGGCCGGGTTGAAGCGCCGAACAAAACAAGTCACTCGAATGCCGTTCGCGGTGTTCAACTATGCAATCGCGCCGGACAATCGCACGGTTGTATTTGTCACCACCGAGCCGGCGGGCATTCGGTCGGTCCCGGTGATCTACTCCATTCAAGAAGATGGCCGGCGATTGACCCGGGTCACCGCTGGCGAACCGCCTTCAGCGGAGGACGGCGGAGGGCCGGGCGGCGGCTTTGGTTTTGGCGGAGGCATCAACAACCTGAACATCGCGCGCGACGGCCGCACACTCTTCTTCAAAGAGGGTCCTTCGATTGACTCCGTTTCACTTGCGCCGGCAGCCGGCGGCTCGGGTGCGGGCTTTGGCGGCGGACAGGCCGCGGCGTCAGGCGGGCGTGAAGGCGCTCGGCGACGCCTCAACTTCACCGCGCGGGTGAAGATCGACAAATCGACCGAGTGGGTTGAAATGTTCGATGACGCATGGCGTACGATGAAGTATCGCTTCTATGACGCCGGTATGCACGGCAAGGATTGGGACGGCGCCCGCGCGAAATATCAGCCGCTTGTCGAATTCGTTGGCGACCGACAGGAGCTTCTGAACATCGTCAACGAGATGATCGGCGAGTTGAACGCGTCTCACACGGGGGCGGCTCCGCCACCGCGTGGTCGCGAGCCCGGCGGCGTCTCAACTGCAAACCTGGGTGTCGAACTTCAGCCCGATGACGCTGCGGGTCGATACAAGGTGACTCACGTGTACGAAGAGGGACCGGCCGATAAGGACTGGGTCAAGGTGAGCGCCGGCGATTATCTGATCGCGATCAACGGAAAGCCGGTCAAAGCGGGAGATAACTATTGGCAGATGCTCAACCATCGGCTCAACCGCAAAGTGGAAGTCACCTTCAACAACAAGCCTTCCGAAGACGGCGCGTGGAAGACTCGGATCGAACCGGTGAACCAGGGAGCTTACAGCCAGCTTCGATACGAGCGATGGGTAAAGGATCGGCGCGCGATGGTGGATAAGCTCTCAAACGGGCGCATCGGTTATCTGCATATCCAGTCGATGAATCAACCTTCACTGCGCCGCTTCGAAAAAGAGCTGCGCGAGAATCGCAGCAAGGAGGCCGTAATCATCGACGAGCGATGGAACGGAGGAGGCAACATCGAGCAGGAGCTTCTGGCCATACTCGTCCAACGAGAGTATCAGGTCTGGCAACCGCGAGGGACCGAGCCAACCGGCCGTCCGTTCGCGGGGTTCTTTGGGCCGAAGGTCGTGGTGCAAAACTGGCGCTCGGCGTCAAACTCGGAGATGTTTCCGGCTGGCTTCCGCGCTCTTGGGCTCGGCAAGGTTATCGGAACACCGACGACCGGAGCGGTGATCGGAACCGGAAGCTACTCGCTGATTGACGGCTCAACCGTCCGCACACCCGGTGTGGGAGTTTATCTCGCGGATAAAGGCCGGACGAACATGGAGAACTACGGCGTAAAGCCCGACATCTTCGTCGAGAACACTCCTGAAGACAATCTCGCGGGCCGCGACCGGCAGATCGAAGTCGCAGTTCAAGAGCTGTTGAAGGAGATCGGCTCGAAGGCTCAACAGGCAAGGAAAGAATAGCGGAGTCTCGAAATAAAGGCGCCAGGGCGCGAAGCATTTGATCAGAGCTCGCGTCCCGGTGCCTTTTCTTTTTGTTAAACAACAGAAGCAGAAAGTGCGGTTTCACGCATTCTGAGGCGTTGGTGTCCTTGACTCATTTAATTTTTATTTATGATTCTCCGTTTAGGGCTAACACCACCAAAACACCGCTTTGAGAGTGAATCTGCTCGGCGTTTCACCTCCGCAGAGGGTTGTTTCACGGTGTTCTGTTTGACAAATCACCAACTTATCAATAGAGTTGCCACGAACCGAGCATAGCTTACTCCCTTCTTCAGCTTCTCTGGAATCATCCAGTCCATCTGAATCCAACAGCTCACTTACAAAGGAGCTTAAATGTTTACACGCAATGTGACGATGAAACTTAAGGCGAATACTGCGCCCGAATTTAACAGGTTAATTGACAACGAGATTCTCCCACTGCTTCGCAAGCAGCCGGGCTTTCGTGATGAGATCACGTTCGTATCACCCGAGCGCTCGGAAGCATTAGCAATCAGCTTCTGGGAGACAAAAGAGAATTGCGAGAATTACAACCGCAACGGGTATCCTGAGATACTGAAGATCGTGACGAAGGTCGTCGAGGGAACTCCTAAGGTCGAAACCTTCGAGCTTTCCACCTCGACCCTCCACAAGCTTGCCGCTAAGGCTTGAGGTAGGTCTACTAATCTCGAAGGGGGCGGACTCGTCTGCCCCCTTCGCAACCTTGCTCTCCAGCAACCAACGGAGATGCGCCCGTGTCTGATGTGACCCGGACGATCAATCGCTTGAAGAGCAGTAAATCGTTCACCTGTTAGACCGACCGTCTCCGCCCGCAACCGTTCCCGCGAACCGCTCGGCCTGCTTCCAACTAACCAAAAAGGAAAATACTATGTCAGCTAAATTGTTTGTTGGTAATCTCTCATTCGAGACTACCAGTGAGGAAATCCGCGATCTCTTCAGCGAAGTAGGTCCCGTGGAATCGTGCCAGTTAATAACAGACCGGGATACCGGCCGCTCAAAGGGCTTCGGTTTTGTCGAAATGAATTCGAAGGCCGAGGCCACTGCCGCGAAAATGAAATTCGACGGACAAGACCTGCACGGGCGGGCTCTGAAAGTCGATGAGGCCAAACCGAAAGTCGATAGCCGCAATGGCGGCGGCTACGGTGACTCGCGACGCTACTAAGCTCAACGTGCGAATGGTTCTGATCGTGTGAACCCTTTCGCGCCCACAGAGTTGGCTGAGAAGCGAGCCGGCCGCCGGTGCTTCTCAGCCTCTTTAGCGCCCAGAAAAAGTTATTTCAGAATTGTACTGTATTGAACAGATATTCGTTTGAGGCACCCTTATGCTGTAGATTCGTTAAGCCCCCGCGCGCACTCGAAGGCGAACGATAGCCCTCCAAGTTTTCGTTCGCCTTCGATGTTTTCCAGGATGGATGAGCGATAACTGAGATAAGTAAAAAAGAGGCCGTTTGCCACTCAAAGGGGCCTTCGGCGCACCGCAAAGGGTTCAACAAAACCTGGGTGACGCCATCCCGGCCAGTATCCTGCCAAAGCCGCTTGATCGTGGACTGAGCGCCTTCGCTAAGTCCGCTTCGGCAATTGTTTTCGAGAATGTCCAATACTGCACTGAAACCCCTCGCGAGTGGGCGTAGCATTACTCAGTTGAGCCGGCGCGCGCATTGTTTAAAAGCGCCCAAGCTCGCGGGAGTGAGAAATGAGCGAAGCTACGGAATCACGCATGAAGAAATGTCCGGTCTGTGAAAAAAAATACCCCCAGGAGGACAACTACTGCGGGGACGACGGGTCAGCTCTTGAACCGGAGCGAGCCAAGATTGAGTAATTATTGAATTGTTAGACAAAGGAGCTCAAATGAAAGTAAGTACCTTAAACCGCATGGTCGTGGCGTTTGTAATCAGCGGCGTGCTGCTGATTGGAACGAGCATTTCGACAAACGGCCAGGAGAATCAGGATAAGCAGCAACGCAAACAACAGCGTAAAGCCGAGCAACAAAAGAGTGAACAACAACGGGTTGCTCAGAAGCAGAGTAATAAGCAGCAGCGCCAACAACAGCCTCAAGCGCAGCAACAACAACAGCAAACCCAGGCTGCCCAGAAGCAGGCTAACAAACAGCAGCGACAGCAACAGACTCAAGCTGACCAGGCTGAGCAGCAACGGCAGCAGAGTCAACAACAGAGTGATGCTGCTCAGAGGCAGGCCAATAAGCAGCAGCGTCGCCAACAAAATCAAGCTGCCCAGCAGCAGACCGAAACGCAGCAACGGCAGCAGAGTCAACAACAAAGTGATGCTGCTCAGAGGCAGGCCGATAAGCAGCAGCGTCGCCAACAGAATCAAGCTGCTCAGCAGCAGAACGAAACGCAGCAGAGCCAGCAGGCGCAGCAGCGGGGCGAGCGTCAGCAACAGCGACTGTCTCGAGTCGGTCAACAACAGGTGGTCGAGCGGCAGCAACAGCGTGAGACCCTGTACCGTCAACAACTAGCTCAGCAGCAGCGTCTCACACAACAACGCACATCCCAGCTACAGCAACAGCGGCGTATGGCGCAGTACCGCTATCAGCAACAGTACTGGTCGCGCTTGCAGCAGATCCGTATACAGAACGAGCGTAACTACAGCCGCAATCGCAATCTGTACTTCTACGCGGCTCCGAATTATCGGTATTCCCGCGGCGGCAGCAACTATGAGACGAACCAATACGGCGCAGCCTTGCTTCGCCAGGGAATCAACTACGGTTATGAGCAGGGCTTTCGTTCGGGCCAGGCCGACCGGGAGGATCGCTGGAACTCCGGCTATCAAGACTCCTATGCCTATCAGGATGCGAACTATGGTTATAGTGGTTATTACGTAGACCAGGACGACTACAACTACTATTTCCGTGAGGGCTTCCGACGCGGCTATGAAGACGGCTACGACAGCCGCTCTCAATACGGCCGCTATTCCAACGGAAAGTACACGATCCTGGCCGCCGTTTTGTCGGGGATTCTCAACTTGCAATCACTCCGCTAACGGCTGAGAAGATGATGTCCCAATCGGGATGAGCGAGCATCCCGGGTTTGGCCATCAATGACGTTGGAGTTGAACTCAGCTTGACTGTAGGGAAATGGCCAGCCCATTCATGCCACAGCCAGAATCTGATAAGCCCGAGGGTGTCGAGCGGTTTTGGTTAGCAAGAATTGACCAAGCGATGAAAGCAGATCAACCGAGCTGTGACTAATCCGCCCCAGATTGTTGGCTGTATGAAATGAGAGAGACCTATTGCACAGAGCTTAGCGGTGCTGAGCGGCCCAGAGGAATCACATAAGAACTGGCTGTTTGGAGCCGGCTTCATCGATTAGTCGATCAATAGTTGGCTTCAGATTTTCAAAGTCCGGCTTGACTAAGTAAGCCTGTGCGCCGGCATCGAGCCCTTGTTGAATATCAGCTTTATAGCCCGCACCTGAATAGAACATTATCGGGATTTCTGAGTCAAATCCTCGAATCTCTCGACATAGCTCAACACCATTGCTGCACTCTGTTCTCCAATGATCAAGGATGCATAACGCAAGCCCGCCTGACCTGGCTCTCTCCAACCCATCGGATACGGAAGCGGCTACTACTGCTTCATAGCCGTAGCCGTCAAGCAGGAGCCTCATCATATCCCTGGTATCTTCATGGTCATCAACACAGAGAATTCGTTTTCTTGCTGCGGATCCACTTGTCATCGCTGTCATTTCGACCTCCCGATTCCGAAGCCCACTGTGTCGTCTGCTCAGGATCCATCTTCTATTGGAGGCTTAGGTTTTGTTGGTACCTGACGAAAGTTTCTGGCCTTGAACACGTTACCGATCGGTGTAAGGGATCTGCCTAGAAAGGCCAGATGCCGTACACCCATTGGTAAACTGCGCTTACAATACTCCAAGCTCGGGTTCAATGCTGTCCAATATTGTACATGCCCGAAAATAAATCGATGGGCAGGGGGAGCAGAGGGTCACAAAGAGTCAGGGCTATCATTGAACTTGAGACCATACTCTTAAATGAAGTGACCATAGGCGCTTGCGAGACCGGACAGCGAGCTAACACGCTCCCTGGCCGAAAAGGGATCAGGTGCGCTCATTATCTGCGCTGTGGTACGTGGTCCGTAGTTCATGTTTCTGGACCCCCTGACCGCGGCTCGCCTGGCTGTTGGTCTCCCGGTCATTTATTCTCGTTGATGTCCAATAGTGCACGGAAACGCCTCTCGAGTAGGCGTACCATTCAAATGTACCCGGAGTCGGAAAGAGCCCTGTGCGCTCGCTACGGAAGAAGTGTCACACCTGGAGGTGAACCATGCTTTGGACAATCTTGGTTATTTTGCTGGTCCTGTGGCTGCTGGGGATGCTCGGCGGCGTCGGCGGCGGGTTGATTCATTTGTTGCTTGTTGTTGCGGTGATAGTGTTGATCTTCAACCTCCTGAGCGGCCGCCGGCGGGCACTCTAAATGGAGTCAGAAAAGTAAGTTCAGAAAGTCATAAACCAAATTGTTGTGCGACCGTGAACCGCTAGAAAAGTGAACGGCAGAGTCCTGCCCAAGCCTTGTGCTGCACGGCCAAAACCACCGCTGTAGCGCAGGTAATCTGCCTGCGGCTAGAGGTGCTCTCGAGATACGGAGGAGCTGGTGACGATGAAAACCATTCTGCGACCGATCGGTAAGGCCGGCGCCGTTCTCATTCTCCTTGCCGGGGCCGGCTGCGTGAATGAGTCGTCCAATACAACCGCCAACAAACCTGCCAATACAGCCGCCAACGCAAACGCGACGAGCGTCACTCCAACACCTGGACCGACGGCGAAGACAGGCAACGCGGCGCCGATCACTCAACCGGTGACCTTACCAGTTCTCGATGCGTTTTTCGCTCAAGAAAATTTTCCGGCGGAGTTGAAGTCGAAACTGCAGCTTACTGATGAGCAAGTGAATAAGCTTCGGAGTATTGCGCGCCAGGAAACGGCCAAGCTGCGCGAAAATGATAGTCTGGATGCATATGCCGGCAGGACTAACACTGCCCGCCAAGACGCCCAAGAAAAGGTCAAGGCAGCGATCGGCGAGGAAAAAACGCAGGAGCTGATGGCCTTTGTAAACGAGCGCTGGAGCGGCGACGTCACCGCCCCGACACCGGCTAACGTCACTCCCGCCGCCGCGCTTCGATTTGGAGTGCCCCAAGATAAGCGTGTCGTCGTCAACGCGCCCGCCTTCAGAATGGATCTGTTTGAAGGCGGCGAGTTAGTCAAGTCTTATAAAATAGGCATAGGCTATCCGGAATTCCCGCTTCCTACCGGGCTGCGTAAAGCTGACACGATCATTTTCAACCCGACTTGGACGCCTCCGGATGAACCCTGGGTTGAATCGCCCGGTAGCAAGGTGAAGGTGGGTGAGAAGATCGAGGCCGGTGATAGGCTCAATCCGCTGGGCCCGATCAAGGTCCCGATCGGCTTGCCGTCGCTGATACACGGCGGCAAAGCTCCGGCTAAACTCGGCGGCTTCGCGTCGCACGGATGCGTTGGATTGACAAGTCCGCAGATACAGGACTTTGCTAAACGGCTTGGCCAACTGGGGGGAACGCAAATCTCAGATGAACAGATCGCCGAGTTTCAGAGGAACAAGACCGAGACAAAGCCGGTGAAATTGAGCCAAACCGTGCCGGTTGAGCTGCGTTACGAAACCATAACCGTCGAGGACGGGAAGCTGCACATCTACCGCGACGTGTATGACCGCGGCACCAATACAGAGGAGAATCTTCGCAACGTGCTGCAACATTATGGCGTGACCCTCGATCAACTTAGTGAACCCAAACGAGCGGAGGTGATTCGCGGCCTGAGCCAGATGGCCCGGGACGCCGGCGGCAACCCGGCGACAGAACCGACCGCCGCGAACAAATCAGATATCGCTAAAGCCGACTCCTCAGCCGCATCTTCAGCCCGCGCTTCGTCCAGAAAAGGAGATAAGAGCAAGGAAGAGTCAAAGGCGAACAACATCGCGAGCGGGAAGGTGACCCGGACAATCAAGGGAGTCAAGGAAGTGGTCGTTGAGATTCCAGCACTCCAGGGTAAAGGCTATCCTGCACCAGTTGATCTGGATACTGGCGTGGCGTTGAAGAAAGCCGTGCCCGGTTCTCGCCGGCGAAGGTAGGAATCACAGTCCAACGAATTCGCTGGTCTGCCAGAAGTGAAGGGAGTCAGGACATGCAAATATGCAGTTGTACAACTACACAGCACGACAATCATCCGGGCAAGACTTGCGATAAGCCAGCGACTACCGCGGACGCGTTTTGCGAAGAGTGCCACGACAAAGCAATCAAGGAGCACGCCGATACAATACCGGATATGCTGTCCTATCAGCCCCGATAGCTTTACCCCAATCAACAATCGGAGGCGCCTCTCCCAAAATGTATCGTAGACTCGAGCAGCGCGGCCCGGCGCAGACTGAACAGTCTACGCTACGCTTTTGATCCCAAAAACTTATTCTCAAACTTGTCCTCTATTGGACGGAAAGCAATCCCCAGGGAGCCTATCATAAGACTGTACGTAGAATTACGCTTGCAGCTCTGGCCGACGGAAGGGGAGATACAGAGATGATTGAAATTACGGCATTAGGAATGGGGATGATGATGACGGGAGTAGCTGTAGCGGTCGGTGGACTCATTCTTGAAGCGACACTCGTGATGTTGAGCCGATCCCTTCGACCTCTTCCCTGTGCCGGAGACCCGGAGTAGAAAATGAACTTGAGTGTGGAGACTCTAATCATCCTGCTGATCGTCGGTGGCATCGTGGGAGTGATCGCTCAGAAGATCACTGGATATTCGCGCGGTGGTTGCTTGACCTCGATTGTCATCGGCTTTATCGGCGCCCTGATTGGGACCTGGGCCATCAAACAGTTCAGATTACCTGAACTTTATATTTTGAAGATCGGTCATACGAGCTTTCCCGTCCTCTGGGCAATTATCGGAGCAGCGATGTTAGTTGCGCTCGTTGGTTTGGTAACGAGGCGCCGGTTTGGCCGATTTGTATGAGTTCGGCGCTTTGCGGGCGCTTCGGAGTTGAGTACATCAAGAAGGGGTAAGAATATGTCAGCCAACACTGATAGCCGAGTTAGTCCTGCACGCACAAAGCGAGTCATTTCTTTGTCAGTGATGCTCGTCGCCGTAATTGCAATACTCGCGATGTTCGCGAACATAACTCACGCTCAAAAGGAGAAAAAGCTTGCTGAGCAGATCAACGCCAACGCTCAACAGATGGTAGATGAGGGCCGTCAGATATTTCGCTTCGACACCTTTGGCGACGAAGGTTTCTGGGGCGACACTCTCAAGCTGCACCAGGCCATTCAGGGCTCGAAGCTTGGAGGCGTCGGGGCGGGTGTGAGTCCGAGGACTGCTCTGGCAGTAGGGTTGAAAGTTGACGCCGATGCACTTCCCAACAAACTCTTAAAGCAACTAAAAAAGGGTCAGGTAGACCTTGATGATCCGGCTACCACGGTTGCCCTGCTAAAGCTCAATGCGGTGGTGGGCCTGACGGGATTTTTCAACTCTGGTGGGACACTGCGCACGATCGGCATTCAATGCGCGCTGTGTCATTCGACAGTCGATAACTCGTTCGCGCCGGGCATCGGCAGCCGGTTAGACGGTTGGGCGAATCGCGACCTGAACGTGGGCGCGATCGTCGGCCTCGCTCCCGAAATGAGCTCAGTAATGGGTTTGTTGGGAGTAAGTGAGGTCGGGCTGAAGGCAGTTTTAGCAAGCTGGGGCCCCGGAAAATTCGATGCGCAAGTGTTCCTCGATGGCAAAGGATTCCGCCTGGACGGCGGCTCCGCGGCGACATTGATTCCACCGGCTTTCGGACTTGCGGGTGTGAACCTTGGAACCTCGACCGGGTTTGGCTCGACCACTTACTGGAATGCGTTCGTCGCAAATCTCGAGATGCACGGCCAGGGAATTTTCTTTGATCCGAGGTTGAATGACCCGGTCAAGTTCCCGGTGGCTGCGAAAGCAGGCTCCGCGAATGTTCGTAGCAGTCCTGATTTGATCACGGCCAAGCTTGCGGCGCTTCACTTTTATCAACTTGCCATCCCAGCGCCTGCGCCCCCAGATGGTAGCTTCGACCGAGTTGCCTCCGTTCGCGGCCAGGCAATCTTCAACGGAAAAGCGAAGTGCTCGACCTGTCACGTGCCGCCGCTGTTTACGGAACCGGGCTGGAACATGCACACTGCGGAAGAGATCGGCATCGACGATTTTCAATCTGCGCGCTCACCAGACCTTCGTTATCGCACATCGCCGCTCAAGGGACTATTCTCGCACACCAAGGGCGGCTTCTATCACGACGGCCGATTTGCAACTCTCGCCGATGTCGTCGAGCATTACAACAGCTTCTTCAAATCGGGGCTTGCGGCGCAAGAGAAGAACGATCTGATCGAGTACCTCAAGTCACTTTGAGAGAGTCCTGATCGATGAAAGTTGAAGGAATTATCCACGAGTGAAGGCGTTGATAGACTAATGTGACGTTAGCGAAGGGCGCCGACAGGCTTTGAATCAAGAGTCGAGCACATATCATACTGCGCGGCTTCATCACGACACGTACCTTTGACAGTGACGTTCATTGAGCGTAGGCTTATTAAGAACCGAGCATAGCTTACTCTCTTCTTCAGCTTCTCTTGAATTCTCCAGTCCATCTGAATCCAATAGCTCACCCAGTTAAGGAGCTAACCATGATGAATACAGGGACCGGAATCGCCCCGGCACGAAACAGACAATTGCAAAATACGCTAAACCGCCTCTTCGACGAAACATTCGGACCCTATGTAACGCGGACCCCCGTCGACGAAGAGACCGGAGCCTTCACAACCTGGTCACCGCTGTGTGACATATACGAGACGGATAAGAATATCGTCATAAAGATGGAGATACCGGAAGTGAAGAAAGAGAACATCTCAGTCACTTTTGATAACAACGTGCTCACGATCAAAGGCGAGAGAAAACACGAAGAGGGAGTAGAGCAGACCTATCACCGCCACGAGCGAAGCTATGGCCAGTTCTTGCGTACCTTCACGCTTCCTCCGTTTGTCGACACGAAGAATATCTCCGCGGAGTTCAAGGAGGGGATGCTCTTAGTCACGTTGCCCAGGGTCGAGGAAGCCAAGGCCAAGCAAATCGAAGTGAAAGTGATTTAGTTCTTTTTGAGAACGGTTTAACTAGACGCATAAAGGGCGGCCCGCGGCCGCCTTTTTGTTTTGGCGTCCAACACAAAGCTCAGACGCTACCTGAATCCGGGGAGCGATCCAAATTTGCCAATGTGCACGCGGGATCAAACGAATTAGTAGGAAGGCGTTTTCAAACGTTAAGAACAATACGAAGTTGTATCGGGGCATTTATTCGATTCAACTCATCCCTCAGCTCTTCAGACGCGGCGAGCTGATCTTGGTTAACCTCCCACAGAGGTAGCCACTCAGTGGACGTACGAGGATTGTTGACCTCGAAGCGCCAGTGCGGTTGCTGTTCCATACTCACACCTAGAACAGCTCTATGGTACAGAGCAGGCACGGTGAAGTCTGTTCAATAGTAGACAGATTTGAAAATTTGTTTAGCGGAACCCTTAGACATTAGGAAAGCCTTTCCCTCTGCGCTCGGACCCGCTTCGATTGGGCTCCGCCAATTCCTTTTCTTCAATTTAGTCACCCAAGAACACCTGCTCTGCTTCTCAACCTCAGTCGACGGGTTGCTGTGAAAGATCTCCATGAATGTCAAAAATTGCAGAATTGTCTAATATTGAACTGCGCCGGCTTGATTGGAGGCGTATACTGGGGTAGTCGATAGCATTGGCAGCAAAAAGCAATAGGCGAAACGGACGGAAGACGTATGATTCAAGAGACTCCCCACTCAGATCAATTCAAGGAACAAATGCAGGGGTCGTTGCTCAGCGAGACTAGAAACTCAAGCGCTATCGAGGTCGGCAAGCACAATAATGTATACACAATCGGGGACGAACGCGAGACGGTGTATTTCATCGAAAAAGGCCAGATCAAGCTGGTCATGGTCTCGGCTGAAGGTAAGGAATGCATGCTCGCCATCCACGGCGCGGGAGACGTTTTTGGCGAATTGTGCCTGTCTGGCCTAGGGAGCCGAATGGAGACAGCAACCGCAATGGAGGAGACTCTCTTGAAAGAGATTCCTTGCGGCAAGTTTCTTGATCGCCTGGCCAAAGACTCTCTGCTTGAAGGGTTCATCAAGTACCTCGCTGTGAGGGTTGCGGACCAACAACAGGTCATCGCCAACCTGGTGACGGTAGATAGTGAGCAGCGCCTGGGAAAGACCTTGTTGCAAATAGCTAGAAAGCTCGGCAAAAAAGACCCAAGAAGCATACGAATCGAGGTAAGGATCTCTCACGAGGAACTGGCGACAATGGTGGGCACTACCAGACCGCGAATCAGCGTGTTTATGCAGCGATTTCGGAATCTCGAACTCATCGAATACAACACAGAACACCATTTGATCATTAAGGAAAAGAAGCTCACTGCGTACCTCGCGTCCATCCGCTAGTCCTCGCTCAACCGTTCAATCCGCTCGCCCAACAATTCTCTGAAACTGTTCAATATTGGACGGCAGCCGTGGCGGCGTGCGCGTACAATTGAAGCTGGGAAGTTTTCGGAAGTCCCACCACAATCTCGAACCGATAAAGACAGTTTGGCGGAAGGAAGAGGTAGGCAATGACCCAACCCCAGGTGAAAGTCTCTCAAGAGAAGGAAGGCCGCACTGGTCACGAATCGCTAGCAGGGCACTTGACCGCGCCGCTGATGGACTTCGGGCTGGCCAAAGAGATCGCTCAACTTCATGAAGAAGAAGCATGGTTGCGAATGGGCAGGAACTCGAAGACTCTGGTGAAGCAGCCTGATGTCAGGATCGTGTTGATCGCATTGCAAAAGGGCGGTCACCTTGAGGAACACAGCGCCGACGCGAGAATCTCAATCTATACACTGAGTGGGCACGTGAAGCTTCAACTGCCGGAGCAGACGGTTGATCTGCCACAGGGTCACTTGCTCGTGCTCGATCGCGCTGTCGAGCACGACCTCGAGGCGCTTCGAGAGAGTGCGATCTTGCTAACAATTTCCTGGCCGCATGCTCCAGAGATCACCTAGTCGTTTTTTTATCTCGAGTCGCTTCGCAGCGTTGTCTGAAAAAAGCTCAGGCGCTGACAAAGGGCGGCAGTTAGGCGGGAGCGGCAATAAGAGTCCAGGCGTAGAGTGGACGAGTTTGAACTCACGGTGACCGATATCACGACCAGTGAACCTCAACTGAGAAGGGGGATTTACCCATGAGCGCTCGAGGACTAACCGAGAGGATGGCGTCTCAAAGCAGAGATGGAAGTCGAGCTACTCTGCGAGCTGGCAATAAAGCGATCTATCCGGGTCAGGGCCCCTGCCTTGTTGGCCGCACCGTAAAAAGAGTCGTCGATTCCAACGTGATGATGTTCTATCACTTGACCGTGCTGGACGACAATCGAGGCGACTTGTTCGTGCCAGTCGAAAAGGCTCGGGCAATCGGGGTCCGGTTGCTGATGAAGAGGTTTGAGATCCCCAGGCTTCTGGCCCATCTAAAGAAGAGCGCCATCACAGCCGATAACTGGAAGCAGCGCGCAACCGACAATTTGAAGCTGTTCATCTCCGGGTCGCCCTATGACCTCGCCGAAGTAGTCTCATCGCTTACCCAGCTCGGCAACAGGAGGTCGTTAACAGTTGGAGAATCGGTGACGCTTGGGAGGGCAAGAAGGTTGTTGATCTGCGAAATCGCAGAAGTCACCGGGGACACCAGAGCCGCGGTCGAAGAACAGGTCGATGGCGCGCTCAAGCAGGACGATATTAGTGAGAATTAGTAATTTGGATGAACAAGAGATGTCACCAAACCACTTGAAAACCGAAAGATTCGATCTTCTAAAGGACGATACTGTGTGCATAGCCGACTACCGCTTCGGACACAACCGCCGCGGTAAGCGCGATGTTTGGATTGAACGGAGCGACAAGGGTGAAAGGTTCTTGAGCCAGATCACCGTTGAGGGAGAGGCTCTTGCCGTCCGCAAGGAGATTTATACAGGGAGCTGCTATATCTTGCGCGAGAAGACCACCGGCCGCTACCACTTCCTTGATGAGAACGATTGCGGCTTCTGGCTACACAGCGAGAGCTTTTCGGGAGCGGAGGCTTTCTGTGGGGACGAGTCAGTGAAAATACAAGAGTGGTTGACGGCTCACTCTAATTGACCTGAACCAGCTTACTCGCGCCGGCGCGTCTTTGATTTCCACGAGTGCGTCGGTCTTCAGCGGATAGGATGCGGCCATCGCTACCGTCATAACCGGTGTAGATTAAGGACTTCTCGCCTCAATCCTCGCGTTGCTCACCAGTGCTAGTCCCAAGCCGGCCGTAAGCGTCATCGCGCGCGAATCGGCAATCCCAGCGGAAGTGGCTGATATCAAACTGCTGTTATGCCGTGATAACTTAGTTCTCCTCGATTATCTTTCCTTCGGGATTGAGTAAGTCACTGTTGCGTGAGCCACCGGTTCGTTATCGCCTTCAGAATACATTGTAACTTCGCCCACCGCGAGGCGTTGCCCCAGCTTTAGGAGTCTCGCTTTTGCGATGACATCCGCCGCCGCGGGCTTTCGCAGAAAGTTGATGTTCAGGTTTGTAGTGACCGCCAACGCAACCGGGCCAATCATTCCAAGCAGCGCGATGTACATCGTCATGTCCGCTAACATCATCAATGCCGGTCCCGAAATCGTTCCGCCAGGGCGCAGATGCTTCGCGTCATGTCCCATACGGACTTGCGCGAACATTTCATCGACTTTTTCTACACGTACGTTGGGCCGCGCGCTGTTGGGAAAGTGAGAGAAGAGAAACTGTTCGAGTTCTTCCGCTGACATTTTGGTCATCATTTGTCTTTCGTTCGTATCGATCAGTCGATATGACGGTAAAATGCAACAAGCGCATTTCGATTATTCGAGTGCGTGAATACCAACGCGAACGTTATCGCTTTAGGGTGCGCCGGTCAAACAACGGACCGGGCCGAACCTTCATCCCGCTAACAGCCGTGATACATTTTCACGTTTTCGCGATATCATTTAGCCAGTTCTGAGAAAAGGGGCGACTGATGTTTAGACGCTATTCAATGCTCTGGGTCCTGGTGCTGGCAGTATGGATGCTGATAGGTCTGTCCTTTACTCTGAATTACTACTTTTTTGCCGGGCACTACGTATCGATCTTCAAGCAAGCGCCAACCCTTGCGCAGATGCTGGTATGGGAGCTGCCCTACTGGTTGCTGTGGGCGGGGCTGGCGCCGGTGGTTTTTTTGTTCACTCGCCGGTTTCCGATCGATCGCGAGCGGTGGCTTGGAAATTCACTGCTTCATATTGCGGGCTGCGTAGTTCTGTCTCTGGCTCATCGGGCGATTTACCTGATCATCGGCTGGCTGCTTCATGTCGCGGCGTATCAGGAACTTTCTTCGATCCCCGAGCTCTACTCCTCCGATATCCTCTTCAATCTTCCAACCGGATTCATGAGTTACGGGACCATCTTCCTTGTCAGTTACGTGATCGACTATTACCGGCGCCATCAGGAAGAGGAGCTGAACATCACTCGTTTGAAGGCTGAGCTTGCACAGGCGCAGTTACAGGTGACCGAGGCCCAGCTCGAAGCGCTGAAGATGCAGCTTCATCCTCACTTTTTGTTCAACACGCTCAACTCGATTTCAGCGCTGCTCGATGAAGACGTAGAAGCGGCGGATCAGATGCTGGCCCGGCTCGGCGACTTCCTGCGGCTTACTCTCGATAACTCCGGCGCCCGCGAGGTCACACTTCAAGAGGAGCTGGAATTTCTAAGGTGTTATCTCGAGATTGAGCGCGTGCGTTTTCAGGACCGACTGACGGTTAATCTGCAAATCGAACCCGAGACGCTCGAAGCGCGAGTGCCAAATCTGATCCTTCAACCGATAGTCGAGAACGCCATCCGTCATGGGATAGTTTCGCGAATCGCTCCGGGGCAAATTGAGATTCGATCAAGGCGTGCAGGCGACTCTCTCGAGTTGCAGGTGAGAGACAACGGACCCGGGCTCGCTTCAAACGAACGCGGAGGCGCCCGAATAAAAGCCGGACTCGGGCTCGCGAACACGCGTGCACGGCTCGAGCAGTTGTATCCCGCAGCCCATTGCCTGGAACTGTCGGACGCACCGGAAGGCGGTCTGCAAGTGACGATGGAAGTCCCGTTCGTGATCGTGGGACTTGTTCGCGCGCAAGAGGAGACGGTGATCGGATGACAGCCGGAAACCGAATCAGGGCGCTTATAGTCGATGACGAGCCGCTGGCGCGCCGCAAGCTCAGACGCATGCTCACACACGATCCGGAGGTCGAGATAAGCGGGGAATGTGCAAATGGAAGAGAAGCAATAGCGGCGATTATGGCTCACAAGCCAGACCTGGTTTTTTTGGATGTGCAAATGCCCGAGATAGACGGTTTCGATGTTCTTGAATCGTTATCGCCGAGCCAGATGCCGTTTGTAATATTCGTAACTGCCTACGACCAATACGCGCTGCGCGCCTTTGAAGTGTCCGCCGTCGACTACCTGGTCAAGCCGTTCGATCTGCGCCGCTTTGAAAAAGCGCTGCAGCGAGCAAAATCGCGGCTCGTTACTGAGCGGGGGGGCGATCTGAATCGCCAAACTATAGCGCTGCTGGAGGAATTGAAAGCAAGGTCAAGCCACATCGAGCGGCTGGTGATCAAAGCTGGGGGGCGCGCGTTCTTCCTGAAGACCGATGAGATCGACTGGATCGAAGCCGAAGGCAAGTATGTAAGGCTGCATGTCGGCAAAGAATCGTATCTGCTGCGCGAAGCCATCGGAAGCATCGAAGGCCAGCTCGATCCGAAGAAATTTCCCCGCATTCACCGCTCGACAATCGTCAACATCGACCGGGTTCGCGAGCTACAGGCCTGGTTTCATAACGATTATCGCGTGATCCTTCACGACGGGACCGAGTTGATGCTCAGCCGCAGTTGTCGAAAGAAGCTCGGCGAGCTCCTGGGAAGCACGCTTTGAACCCTCGCTTTCAATCACGCTTCGATAGCGTATCGCAGGCAACAGTGGTCACACCCGTTCATTCCCTCTCAGAATCAATCCGCTCCCTCTTCTGAAACGTTCGTGACAAATTGATGGCCCGTTTCAACTTCGCGTTCTATAGTCGCGGCGAAGATTGGTCTGGGAAAACCCCGGTTTGACCGCGGTGAGTCGCCGTTCAGGTTGCGGCGCGGATGAGGTATAGTGTGCCGGAAACAACCACTTTGTACCCATCCAGAAAACAGGAGGCCAATCCATGAATCGTTTTATCGCGTTCGTTTTGTCCACCATCGTCTGCTTGTCTGCCGTGCTCGCGCAGGCACAGGGCGATCTGTCGAAGGTTGAGATCAAGTCGATTCCGGTTGCCGGCAACGTCCATATGCTCCTGGGCGCCGGCGGAAACATAGGGGTCTCGGTAGGAGCCGACGGCATTCTGATCGTCGACGACCAGTTCGCTCCGCTCGCGGACAAGATTCGCGCGGCCCTGAAGAATCTCGGAGAGGGCAAGCTGCGCTATGTGCTCAACACTCATTGGCACGGAGATCACACCGGGTCGAATGCGCAGTTCGGTACGGAGGCTTCGATCATCGCTCACGACAACGTTCGCAAGCGGCTCTCGGGTGAATTGAAGCCGGCGAGCGGCGCCGCAGCCGCGGCTCCCAAAGAAGCGCTCCCGGTCATAACTTTCGATCAGGCGCTGTCGGTACACTTCAACGGCGAGGAGATTCGCGCGATCCATTATCCACGGGGGCACACCGACGGAGATAGCGTGATCTTTTTCACCAGTTCGAATGTGGTCCACATGGGCGACGACTTCTTCAACGGAATGTTTCCGTTCATCGACCTCAACAGTGGGGGCGACGTCGCAGGATACGAACGGAACGTCGCGACAGCCATCACAAAAATTCCAGCAGGTGCGAAGATCATTCCCGGCCACGGACCGCTCGCAACAATCGACGACCTCAAAGCTTTTCATGCGATGCTGGTGGAGACTATCGGAATCGTGCAGCAACGCATGAAGGCCGGTAAAACACTCGAGCAGATTCAAGCAGAAGGATTGCCCGAGAAATGGAAGAGCTGGGGCAACGGTTTTATCAACACAAAGACCTGGATCAACATCATTCACCAAAGTCTTTCTAAACCCCGCTAGAAGCGTGCCTCGCCATCGGTGGGCGCATTTCAAATCTGGCGGGCGATTTGGGCCGCGAGGCCGGTCTCAAGGGGATTTGAAATGTCACAGAAACCTTTGGCGGTGCGAACACAGCCGGGCGATGAGACGCCCGCGTCCGCCGCGCTCCAGGGATACGCGCCGCGTCGGAACCAGATGTTCGCGAAGAAACCGCTCAAGCTTCTGCTTGAAGAGATGGCGGGCGAGCATCGGCTCTTACGAGTATTGGGTCGCGTCCAACTAACCAGTCTTGGCGTGGGTGCGATCATCGGTGCTGGAATATTTGTCGCCACTGGTGCGGCGGCTCACAACGTCGCCGGTCCCGCTTTGGTGCTGTCGTACGTAGTTGCGGGGAGCGCTTGCGTCTTTGCGGCGCTGTGCTATGCCGAGTTCGCTTCGATGGTTCCGGTGGCAGGTTCGGCTTACACCTACGCATACACCACGCTCGGAGAGCTGTTCGCGTGGATAATCGGATGGGACCTGGTGCTTGAATACGCGGTCAGCGCGGCAACCGTCACGCACGGCGCATCCGCGTACTTCCAGGACCTGATCGGAATATTCGGCCTCAAGCTCCCGGAGGCGTTGAGCCGCGCTCCGTTCGACTTCGATCCCAAGCTGGGAAAGTGGGTGTCGACGGGAACGCTTCTCGACTCGCCGGCGCTGGTGGTCACCGCGCTGGTGACTGTGATTTTGGTCTTCGGCATCAGGGAAAGCGCGAGCTTTAACGCCGCCATGGTGCTGTTGAAATTGGCCATCGTTCTGCTGGTCATCGGTGTCGGCGCGTTTTATGTTGATCCCAAGAACTGGGAACCGTTTGCGCCCTACGGTCTGACTGGCGTCAGCTTCTTTGGTAAAACCATCTTTGGCCAAACCGACGCTGGCGGGCAACCGGTCGGAATGTTGGCCGGCGGAGCCCTGATATTCTTCGCATACATCGGGTTCGATTCCGTGTCCACGCACGCCGAAGAAGCGCGCAATCCCCAGCGCGACGTGCCCTTCGGCATCATCACGTCGCTGCTGCTCTGTACTGTTTTGTACATCACTGTGACTGCCGTTCTCACCGGAATGGTCCCTTACAACCAACTCGACATCAACGCGCCCGTAGCTGACGCATTCAAACACAAAGGGCTGACGTGGGCCCGCTTGTTGATCTCGCTCGGCGCAGTCGCGGGCATCACCTCAGTAGTTCTTGTTACAATGCTGAGTCAGGCGCGGATCCTGCTGGCGATGGCGCGTGATGGGTTGCTGCCGGCGAAGTTCTTTGCCGCGGTCCACCGGCGGTTTCACACGCCATGGAAGTCGACGATCGTCACGGGCATATTCGTCGGAACGACAGCGGCCTTGCTTCCGATTGATGTCCTGCTGACTCTGGTCAACATCGGAACGCTGCTGGCTTTTGTGATCGTATGCGCCGCTGTTTTGATCATGCGCCGTACTCATCCCAATGCGGAGCGGCCGTTTCGCGCTCCGCTGGTCCCGCTGGTGCCGATCTTGGGAATAGCAATCTGTCTGCTTCTGATGTTCTCGCTGCCCGCCGAGAATTGGTTGAGATTATTGGTTTGGCTTCTGATAGGGTTTGCGATCTACTTCGGCTACGGCAGAAGGCACAGCGTGATGGCTCGCCACCTCGAACGCGAAATCAGCGAGCACGGAGTCTCACCGGCGGGCTCGCCGGCCAGACATCCCGAATAAGCCGCAACGGAAATGTCACCCGATGGTCCTCGCTATGGTACTATCTCGACGGAACAACACCGTAGCAGGGCCGAGGTAAAGTGCCTCAACGAAACTATCGCGATCCACTTCACAACATAATTTCACTGGATGAATCTGTACCCGAAGACCGGCTGATGGTCGATCTAATCGACTCAGAGGAATTCCAGCGCCTGCGACGCATCAAGCAGCTCGGGCTCGCGATGTTCACTTATCAGGGCGCGGAGCAGAGCCGGTTCACTCACTCGATCGGCGTTATGCATCTGATGACTCGTGCCCTCGACCTGTTGGGTCCCCATCATAAGATCAGCGAGGAGGCGCGCGTAGTAGGCCGCGCCGGTGCATTGCTCCACGACCTGGGCCACGGTCCTCTCTCGCACGTTGTCGAAAAGGTGTTCCGCTTCCATCACGAAGATTGGACGCGGCGCATAATCCTGGACGATTCGACCGAAGTCAATCACATCCTTCGCGCTTTCGACGCCCAGCTCCCCGAGAAGCTTGCCTCGTTGTATCAGCATCGCTACTCGCCGGCTTTTGTCGCGCAGCTGGTTTCTTCACAGCTTGATTGCGACCGGATGGACTACCTGCTGCGAGACAGCTTGATGACCGGCGCGAAGTACGGGATCTACGATCTTGAATGGGTTTTGCACGCGCTCAGGATCGACGAGAAGAATGATCAAATTTATGTCGAGTCGAAGGGGCTGTATGCCGTTGAGGAATACCTCCAGGCGCGCTACTACATGTTCCGGCAGGTCTATTTTCATCGAACGCTGCGCTCGGCCGAAGCGGTGCTGAATTCGATCTTGAATCGTGGTCGGGCGCTCATGCAGCACGGGGGGCCAGGCTTTCAGATGCCGGGATCGGTGTTTGAGAAAATGTTGCTCGGCGAACAGGTGACCACAACGGAATACCTCCAGCTTGACGACACTGACGTGATGTTCAGAGTCAAACAGTGGTCGCGCGACCACGACCAGATACTCGCCGATCTGGCAAAGCGCTTGATGCATCGAAGGTTGTTCAAAGCCCTCGACCTTGGTGCGGCCCCAACCGCCCAGTTTTGGACGCGGGCTGCCCAGATTGTCAGTCAAGCAGGGTTTGATCCTCAGTACTACATGATTACCGATCGCGCCGGTGATGTTCCGTACTATGGAGACTATTCGACGGTGGGAGTCGATCCCAAAAGCTTGATCTACATTGAAGCCGGTCCGCAGTCGGCCCTTCGCGAGATCAGCGAGGTCTCGGATGTGGTTCGGGGAATGCACGGGTATCGGATCGATCGTGTTTGCGTTCCGTCCGAGGTTGCCGACGAGATCTCGTTGCTGATAACAGGGCAGGAGGGAGACACGCGAGGTGGTAAATGAATCCACCTCGTCTTTGATTGTTCTATTTAACGGAAGCTTGAGAGCCTGGTTCGATTTCGCTCGTTCGTCACCTCGAAGGTGACGGGAGCAACTATACACCCTATTTTCGTTCGGTCAATTCCCTGTGCAGGTAGGAAGCGCCACGTCGGTGGGTCACCTGACGGCGGTGAGTCACTTGTTGGCAGGTGAGTACGTCTGCTGGTATCGCGAGAGAGTCTCACGACACCGCTCGGCATCCCCGCGAGGAACCCGGAACCTCTGTGAATTACCCTCAAACCTGATCGACATTTCATCCTTAGTGATGCCGATACGCACACCGATAAGACTGGATGCGTAAACGTGCTCTCCGTCGAAGCGCACTCCGGTCGAGTTGATTGTCAGGGTTCCGTTACACGAACCTCCAAGCAATCCGCCGTGAACGTGCTTTACCGGAAGTGTAAGCGGGGTCGGTTCAGCGGCTTTCTCTCGCTGGCGTTTTTCAATCCTTTCTATTTTATCTTCGAGCAATGCGGCTGCGTACAGCGTGCTGCCTCCCAATTGGCGGGCTTCCTTCCATCTCTCAACGGCAGTGGCGGTATCGCCTCGCTGGTACGCGATATCACCAAGGGCCGCGATGGATGAGTGATAGGGGTCTGCGGGGCTGTGCGGTACTTTTAGAAAGTAAGATTCGGCTTGATTGAGCTCACCGATTTTCATGTAAGAACGAGCTAAAGCGAAGACGACCTCGGGGGTGCCTCGTCCATTGATAAGAGCAAACTCGAGGTCAAGAATCGCCTCGTTGAAGTTCTCTTTGACGTACAGGTCGA
>JBASRM010000162.1:0-6569 GCA_049273835.1 Blastocatellia bacterium
CGTATGTGTAGCCCCAGGTCCGCCCGATCGGGTCGGTCACCCTTATGATCCGGTTCGATGAGTCATAGTCGAGCACAAGCGACCGGCCAACCGCGTCGGTTATGCGAGTCAGGTTCTGGCCAGCGTAAGCTAGCGAGGTGATGTTGGCATTCCAATCAACAATAGCACTCAACCTTCCGCTCGGATCGAATCGCATCAAGCTCCCACTCGCGTAGCGATACTCGAAGCTGCCATCTGTTAATTTTCGAACGATATCGCCGAGCTGCCCCACCGTGGCTGTAGTCGAGAAGACCAGCGCTCCGTCTGAATCAGTACGCGCGTAGCTGAACAGCCGGCCGGTCACATGCTCCGGTAATAGCACGCGGCCCGCTCCTCCCTGCAGGAAGGAACCCGATAACCGAACGGCATAGTTGTGCGTCCATCCCCTTCCGAACGGACACGCGTCGCAGTTCCGCGCGAGCTCGCTTGTGTAGAGTCGCGTCAGCGCGATGCGCCCTCGCGAGCCACCAAACGAGACGTCCGTCATCTGTTCGATCTTGATTCCGGTGGCCAGGTCAACTGGTTGAGAGGTTTGAGGAACCGGACAGGAATCAGCAGGCGACGTGTTACCCTCCGGAGTTGCATTCGGAAAATGCCACGAGAAATCCGGCAATCCGAAAGGTCGTCCGGTTTGCGGATCGATTTCGGGTTCGATTGTGCGACCATCACCGCTTACCCTCCCGAACCCATACACGTACCATTGCACAGTGTCGTGATTGAACGCATACAACTCCACCCGCGTCCCGGGGTCAGCGCCAGCAAGGTTCGGATACACGACCGGCATTGGGACATCTGATATCGCGCCACCCGGCTGACTCGTAAAAACAAGGTTCGTACCGACGTTCGCCGGCAAGGGCGCCGGAGTACGATCTATCGCAAGCGGTGTGATCGATGCCCGCGCTACTGGTGATCCGTCTCGGTTGCGAAGATGAGCATCCGCTGGAATCGTCATTCTCAGTCCCGCAACTCGGGGGTTGGTAGCTGTCGTAGTTTCACCGGGCACGACGTCCACTTCAAACTGGGTATCGATAGCAGGCAGAAAGAACGTGAACGGAACAGTGTTGGCCTGACCGGCTACGATCGTTGCGGGTTCAATTATCAACGGATAGGTGCGATTTGGCGCCGACGCCGTACGTCCATCAACCATCAACGCGCGGTCCTGTCCCGCGGTGACTCCGGTGAGCAGGAATCCGCCAGCGGCATCGGTGGTTGCCGTCTTGCCGTCAAGGGAAGCGGTAGCGCCCATGATCGGCTCATCTTCGGTCGAGAGCACACGGCCGGACAGGGTTGTCTGTCCCGCGGGCAGGACGCTCAATGCACCGCTAGCGGTGCGAACAAGCTCACTCCCGTTAACGAGCGCACTGGCGCGAATAGTGAATTGATAGCTGCCCGGTCCCGGGTTTGTCCCCGATAGTTTGAGGCTCAGCGTTGAAATCGCACCGGAGGTGATTTGCTGTGGCTGGAACTCGGCAGTGGCGCCCAGAGGCAAATCGGTTGCAGACAAGCTGACGAGCTGACTGAACGTACTCGAGGGGCTGGTCAAGAAAACCACAAACGTTGCGGCGCCCGCCTGGACCGCGGTCGCCGACGAAGGCGCGAGCGTGAGTCGATAGTCATTTTGGCCCGGATCAACCGTGAATGCCGTGGCGGTCGCCGCGCGCCCAAGGTTGTTGGTTAGATCGATCACACCGCTTACCGCGCCGTTGGGTACAAGGGCACGCACAGATGTAGTGCTCACGAATGTCGCAAGCGCGGGTAGACGGGAGTTGTTGACGCCGGCGAAGGTGACAACGGTCGCGCCGATGTCGGCTTTGAGAGCCGCACCGGTCAGCGTGACTTCGCCGCCCACGGTTCCGTTCTTGGGACTAAAGTCGGAGATGAGCGGCGCATTCTCAATGACTTCAAAGTTCGTAGTGCTGGTTGCCGAGCCGCCTTCGGTCTGGACAGTGATCGGGCCGGTCACCGCATCTTGAGGAATCACAGCCAGCAATTGGGTGCGGCTTGCAAAGGAGACGACTGCATCGGTCAGGCCACCAGCCGCGCGGCGAAAGCGAATCTTGTTGGATGAGGCGGATCGGCCATCGAATCGTTCTCCGGTTATCGTAACGGTACCGCCTGCGTTGCCACGCGCTGGTGTGAACGACGCGATTGACGGCGGCAGAAGCACCCGCCGCAAAACGTGATTGCCGCTGTCGGCGACTAGGATTGCGCTCGATTGAGAGACAGCAACAGCGCGAGGAGTGAAGAACCGCGCGACGCTGCCGTTGCCGTCCGTAAGCCCGCGCTCACCGGTTCCGGCGAGTGTGGACACCGCTTGTGCCGCCCCGCCTATCGCAAGTGCCGGGTCAACAAACCGGATGAGCGAGTTCGTTGCGTCCGCGACGATCAGCTTGCCCGCGCCGTCTATCGCGATTCCGGAGGGCTCAGCGAAGCTGGCCTGAGACGCAGAGCCGTCTGCAAACCCTCTGCTGGAGCCGGCTATCGTGATCGTCGCGCCGGACGCAGTCACTCTTCTAATGCGATGATTGCCGGTGTCGGCCACATAGACGAAGAGGGCCGTCCCATCGACTGCGATTCCGACGAGCCCATCAAAACGCGCACCGGGAGAATCCGAAGACCCGATCGTGCCATCACCCGCGACGGTCGAGACGTTTCCTGACGGTGTCACGATCCTCACGGATGAGTTGCCGGTGTCAGCAACGTAGACGTTGCCCGAAGTATCGAGCGCAAGTCCGCGAGGTGCGTTAAAGCGGGCCAGAGACCCTGCGCCATCCTGCAATCCTGGAGTTCCACCGCCGGCGAGTGTGGTTACGACTCCGTCGAGGGCGATTCGCCTTATTCGATTGTTGCCGGTATCAGCTACGTAGACCAGGCCGGACGCGTCGATGGCTACGCCTTGCGGGTTGTCGAATCTAGCCGAAGAACCGAAGCCGTCTATAAAACCGGCGATGCCGTCACCGGCAACCGTCGTCACAATGCCGTCCGGGGCGACGCGGCGAATACGATTGTTACCGGCGTCGGCGATAAGAATTGAATCATCGGGAGCAATTGCGATTCCCGCCGGGTCTCGAAACCGCGCCTGAGCTGGAGCTCCATCGGCGAAGCCCGGCACCCCTGCCCCGCCCACCATCGTAAAGACGTTGGCCGAGGCAGACGCAGGCGGCAGGTTTGCTCTAACTGTGAACGCGTCTATCAGTGTTTCGACCTGATCGTCTTGAAAACCAGCCGTGGAAGTGACCACCCGCACGCTTCGCGGAGCGAGAGCCGCCGAGGAGCCGATCGCAAGCTGGGCCACGGCTGTTACCGAATCGGTTACATTCACGGGACCAGGCTCGCCCGGCGCGGCACCCCCAACCGACAACTCTCCCCCAAATGAAGCGCGAGTTTGCCCCTGAACCCAGTGCGTGTTGTTGCCTCTGAGAGTGACGGTCAGTGTCTGACCTTGCCCGGCCGCCGTTGGCGCTATCGATTTGAGCGCGCCGGGGGTCGCCTTCAATGTGCTGTTCGCATTCAGGGTGAGGCTGTCCGACGCGACTGAGCCTTGCAACAGAGTGTTGCCGTTGAGAGAGACGGTTCCCGAGGGTGCTTGCAACGCTGCGTAGAGCGAACTACCCCCGTTCAGCGTGACGTCTCCTGAAGCGACTCTCAGGCTCAACCAAAGCGGGTTAGACGAGGCACCGACATTGCCGTTCAAGCTGAGGCTTGTTGCAAGCGTCAGAATTACCGGACCAATAACCAGGAGCTGGCTCGGACCGTTGAGCGCCAGCCGGTTGAGATTGTAAACGGTGGGCTGACTCGTCCCGGCGACTCCGAGCGTGAACCCGCCAGCGCCGCTTACGCTAAAGTTCCTATAGGTGCCTGGTGGAACCGCGACATTGCCTGCGGCGCCGTTTAAGGTAAGATCGCGCAAAGTCGCGAAGTCACCAGGTGACTGACTGGCGCTGTTCATCACCACGTCGCGGGTTCCAGTCGAAACGGGAGGCGGATCGACGGTCGGCAAGGCGATCGGATCGGTCCTGGTCACAAGCTTCCCCAGCCTCGCGTTGCTGTTCAGCGTTACGGTGTACCCTGACGGCTCGGTGCTGCCGCTGCCTTCGACCGTGGCCCCAAGTATGGAGTTATCGTTGATCCGAACGTGCGGCGTCCCCGGCACCAGAAGCGCGGACGTGATCGTCGAGCTGCCGTTGAGGGTGATACCCTCGCCGGTTAATTGTCGAACCGACCCTTCTATCCTCGCGCTGTTGAGGGAAGGAGCGTGGCGGACGACCGCAGCTTCGAGCGACGACTCCTGAGGAGCGAGGGACTGGCTCTTCGAACTCGCTCTCGGTGATGCCGATAGACGGCCCGGCCGCTTTGAGTCAGTTGCACCACCTATCACGTGGCTGGGTGACACCAGTGCCGGGGCAACTGATGGAAGGAGGATTACAAGCATCAGCAACAGCACGCTGACGTTTGAGGGCAGTACTTTAAGAATGCTGAAACGACGAACTCGTCCGAGCATCCCACGGCGGGATCCAAACGTGGCTTCCCTGGCGCGAAGATGCTTTGGCGGTTCCGAAACCGTCGGAATCAGTTTTAACCTGCTGGTCAGCTTGCCCGGGTCGTAAGACTCTTCTCCGCCCGGGATACGTGAAAGCTGTAGCCGGTTCACGTCTCGCATCTCCCTCATTGCATCTCCTCAGCGCCTCGTCCGAGGGCTCTGTCTTGGTTATTCGTGCGGAGCTGGTACGTGAGAGCCTCGCCCTTTGTCCTCCCCTCCTTACCAACCGGTCTCCGCTATTGGGTGTTGATTCGCCGCCCGGATTGGGTTACGTATGTCACTTTAGGCGAGCCGTTGTAGGTGGCGGCTATCTCAACCCGATTTACTTGCTCGCCATCTACAAACACCGCCTGGGTAGAGACGTCCACCACGACCGACGCGGTCAGCACACTCATGCCCGAGGGAAGGCTCAGAGTCGCGGAGGCAGTGGAAGCCGCCGTAGTTCCCGAGAGCGGTCCTGTTTGCACGTTAGTTCGGACGCCGTTGAGAGGTATCAAGCTGACCTGCACAACGGTTCCCACTGGTATGTTGGCAGCTTCGATGGCGACGGTTACCGGGTTTGTCGCAGACGAGGGCACTACGATGTCCGGCGGGCCAGCGAGCGAACCAACCGGTAGAAGCGGCGGCGCGACACCGGCGACCGACGCTATGCGCAGAGTCGGTCCATTGGTTATGGTCAACGGGTTGGGAAGCGAAAAGGTCGCCGAGTTTGTTGGGACGTTTGGATTGAAGCTGCTGAAGTTGAACGCCTCGATGCGCACAAAGCCGGCGGCTCCGTTTCCGCCGCCCGGGAAAGTGCTCTGCCCGCCGCCGTTCGCGCCACTCACGTTTAGCGTGCCTGCTCCGGTGATCGTGTTTGAGATTAATCGGATGGCTCCGCCTGACCCCCCGCCGCCGGCGGCACCGGCAGTTCCGACGTTGACCCCAGGGCCGCCGCTCGCGTTGATTGTCCCGGTGAAACTGATGCTGGTTGAGCAGGCAATGAGGACGGCGCCTCCCCCGCCGCCGCCCGCCCCGCCGTGGTTGTTTGCGACTGCTCCTCCGCCACCTCCGCCTGATCCTCCTATTAACGGCAGTATCGTGCTGGACCCATATTTGGGTCCGCCGCCGCCCGCCAGCGCACCGGCCTGCGCCCCACCATTGCCGCCAGGTGAGGCATAACCTCCGCCTCCGCCTGCACTGAGGGTGGTACCGGCTGTGCTGCTACCGCCGCCTCCTCCACCGGGTCCGTCGCCCGTAGCGCCTACAAAAGTTTCAAACCCGAAACCGGCGACGCCGCCATCGAAACCTCCGGGTCCGCCGCGTCCTCCGCCCCCGTTTGTCAGACCACTTCCTCCGCTGACGTTGATTGTTCCCGCTATCGTCACATCGCCGGCCGCCAGAAGGGTCACCGCAGTGTTCCTGGAATTCCGCGTGTAGGTAATCGTGACGCCCGTGGGAATGTTGACAGTGGTGAAGTTGAAGACTCCGCTTTCAGGTAATTGGACCGTCTGGCTCGTCGTGGGTGAGAACGCCCCATCAGCGCCGGTTGACCCGCTGCTGAAATTGTTGAGCTGTGCGCGCGCCGGGGCACTGCTCCAGGCGATGCACAGAGCAAGGCTAAGCGGGGTGGCGCGTCGTAGAATCTTCATTATTTTCGACCTTGGCATCGCTTAGTTCTCCTTTATGTAGGGTTGACGTACGTTATGAGTTCAAGCTCGAGCTTGCTGATAGGTCTGCTCGGAATTCGGCAGCCTAAAGGCTGAACTCAGAACGTTTGCTGAACTCAGGACGTTTGCTGACTGAACTCAACACGTAACGTTCTGAGTTCAAGCTTTAGCTTGCTGGTACTTCTGCTCGGAATTCGGCAGCCTAAAGGCTGAACTCAGAACGTTTGCTGAACTCAGAACGTTTGCTGAACTCAGAACGTTTGCTGAACTCAGAACGTTTGCTGAACTCAGAACGTTGGCTGAACTCAGAACGTAACCTGACTGAACTCAATAAGTAACGT
>JBASRM010000170.1:0-4612 GCA_049273835.1 Blastocatellia bacterium
GAGCCAAGTCCGCCCTCCTTAGAAGGGGCATGTTTATAGACGCAAGCCGGAGCCAGGTCCGCCCTCCGCTAGGAGGGCCATGTTTATAGACGCAAGCCGGAGCCGTCCGCCCTCCGCTAGGAGGGCCGGTGTGCGGCTACCAAAAAAGGGGTCAGGCTTGACATTGTTGACATTTCGATTGTTTCGCCTTGAGGCTAGCGCCCTTGGCCTCGGTGAAATTCCAGCTCCGTCGCTACGGCGCGGCTTCAAGCTTCTTCAGCTTCTCGACACCATTTGTGTTCTTCGGGTTCAACTCCACCGACTTTTTGTAGTTTTGAATCGCAAGACTCTTGTCGCCGTTCTCCATGTAGGCTTCGCCAAGGCTGTCGTAGGTGTTGAAGCCCTGGGGAAACATCTCTACGTTGAGCTTGAAAATCTCAATCGCGTCCTTGACTCGCTTCATCTGCAGGAGCCGGTAGCCGATGCCATTCAGTTGCGGCTCGCTAAAATCATAAGCGTCCTTCTGAGTCGCCTTCAGTTCGCGATACTGCTTGATCGCCGCTTGCACATCCTTCTCCATAACAGTGCTGAAGAGCGCGTCGGCGATGTCGCGCGCCGGCGCCTTGTACGGCTTGCCGAAAAGAACCCCGCCAATCTTCTGGGACATTTCCCCGAGCTTGGTGCCGCCGGTGTTGTTGAGAAGCACGATCAGGTTCTTGCTCTCGGGCATACGCGTAATTAACGTGTTGAACCCGTTGATGCCGCCGCCGTGCTCAATTATCGTGACCGGCTCGTCATGGGCGCCGAGCGGGGGCTTCCGCACCACCCACCCGTAGGCGTAGTTGCTCAGACCCGGCTTGTACATCAATTCCTTAAGCTGCGCCGAAAGCAGCTTCTCGGTGTACAGCGCCTGATCCCAAAGGTAAAGATCCTCGACTGTCGAGTAGAGCGACCCTGCAGCATAAGGCAGCGCCATATCGAGGTAAGGAGCGTTGACAAATCCGCCGGGACGCTTCTCGTACCCCGCGGCGCGCTTGGCTAGGATCGTGGCGTGGTGGTCGTAGCCGGTGTTCTTCATGCCGATCGGGTCGAAGATTCGCTCCTTTAACACTTGCTCGTAAGGCTTGCCAGCCACGCGTTCGACAATCGCGCCGAGCAGAAAATATCCTGAGTTGTTGTAATTCCATTTCGAGCCGGGCTCAAACTCGAGGTCGCCGCTGGCGAACTTCTTTGCGAAGTCGGATACGCCGTAGGGGTTCCGGCTTATCTCCTGAAAGAAGTTCGGGAGGCCGGTGTAGCTGGGAATGCCGGAGGTGTGGTTCAGAAGCTGATGGACGGTGATTCGATCGCCGGTGTCCTTGCGATAGTCGGGCAGATAATCGGTGAGCTTGCCTTCCAACTTGATCTTGCCCTCCTGGACGAGCTGGAGGATCAGCATTGCAGTGAACTGCTTGGTGATCGAGCCGAGACGGAACTTGGTGTCGGTCTCCACCGGAATGTTCCACTCCATGTTGGCCATCCCATATCCCTTCTTGAAGATGACCTTGCCGTTCTCGGCCACCAGCACCGCGCCGTTAAACTGCTGGTAGCTGTTGTAGACCTTCATCAACTCATCGATCTTTGCCGCCTTGTCCTGTGCCAGCACACTAGCGTGTGCGGCGAGTAGCCAGGCAATCGTGATTAATAGAGGCAGGGTTCGAGGGCCGAGGAAACGCTTTCTCATGATAGTTCTCTCCTTCGGATTTCGTTCCGGTTGTCGGCGTTGTGGGCCTGACCGTTGTATTCTCTCCATAACTCACGTCCCAGACAAACCGATTACTGAATGGCCAGGATTGCGACAGATCAGGGGTGTTACGGGACCACTAGACTCTCACCAAAATGGGTTCTGGCGGAAGCGGGGTTTTCCCCTTCATATCCTGGACATCGAAAAGCGGAAGCGCATCGACAATTAACTCACTATCTTTCCGCCGACATCCAATCGGCGTGACCCTCATCTCGTCACCGCGGATGGTTACGATAAGAAAATGTCCGCGATCGTTGCCCCCCCAACGGTGCAAGAATCCGTCTGTCGCTTCGTCAAGTTTCCTGGTACGAAAGTCGCCCGCGCCGCCACTGATAAAGCATCGAACACTTCGATTTGCGTTCAGTTCGTGGACATCCTTACTGTCAAAGCACTGAAAATTGTGTTCGTGGCCGGAGAGGAAAGCGCGAATGCCGTTTTGCTCGCAGAGCTGGATTACCTCATGCCTGAGGTTTGTCTCATCCTCGTTGTGGACCGGGCCTTTGCAGTAGGGAGGATGGTGCGAGAACGGAATACGCCATCTGAGCGAGCCAAGCGGCTCGGTCAGAGCTGCGTGGACCCAGCTTCTGTGCTTGTCGTTTTCGAACAAACGATGGTCAAAGTGTGGCTCCTTGGAAGTGTCGAGACAAATGAATTCGATGCTTGAGCCAAACTTGAACCGGTAGAAAAGTCCCGGAACGATCGAAGCTTGACGGTCCGCCGGCAGCGCAGGTGGAAGGCTGAGGTTCGCGTTCGCATTTACGAACCGCGGAGTGATAAGCAAGTTGTCATAGACGCCAAGACGATCCCCTTGCTTCTCGCCTAGGAACACGCCATGTAACCAGTTCTCCGAAGTATCGTGATTTCCCATGCACGGAAAGACTGGAACGCGGCTAATTACGTGCCGGTACGGCTGAAAATATGTCGTCAGCCACTCGAAGTCGTCATCGCCGCTGCCCCCGCTGCTCTTGTTGTAGATGATGTCGCCAAGCAACAGCACAAAGCGAACACCTCGCTCCTCGACCAGGCGCTCCAATGCCTCGGCTACGTCTTGTTGAACTTCGGCGCCGGTCCCAGTGTCGCCAATCACGGCGAAGGTCAAAGATTCGTCTGCGTCCGGAGCCGGAAACGTCCGGAATCGACAATCGTATGTGCGTGTTGTCGGGAGCAGTTCCTTATGTTCCTTATCGTATCGATACCACGGATCACTGCCCCAGTCTCGTGTGCCGGTTCCGTCTGGCACGACGATGCGGTAAGTGTACTCCCTGTCAGCGTCAAGCCCTTTGATCCAAGCGTAGCTTTTGTCGGTCGTTGTGGACGGTTGGTGCTCCTTACCCTTATCGTCGAATACCCGAACGGTCGCAGTACCGTAAGAATCGCATCTTTCACCAATCGAGGAGTGACGGCCATGGTGACCTTCGAACAGGTGCAGGTCCTTGTCGTGAACGAGCTTCCACTTGGAGTTAAAGAAAAACTTCCCCCAGGAAATAAGAACAGACTCGTTGGTTACATCCGCAACGTAAACATACTCCTCTTCAACGTGATCCATCTCTTTTCGCATGATATTCCTCCTGCCAGTTTTCGGCTAAAACGCTAACCTCGGCTTTGACGATGAGATAGAGTGATCCAGACCCCGAAATGCAGGCGGCATTCTGTCATGGTGTGAGGAGCTTGAGAGCCTCCAGCCTTCCTACCAGAGCGCTGCTTTCGAGTTCGCCTCCGTGCTACGGCGCCGACGGTGGCGGAACGCGGCGTTTCGTCGCCTGCTCAAACGCATACGCAAGCTCAATCAGCCGAGGTTCGCTGCAGGCCAAACCCGTGAAGCCCACCCCGAAAGGCGCCGGCTTTGCCGCAAATCCTTCAGGGAACGGCGGAGCAGGCGGCGGCGGTGCGTTCGGCACTAACCCAAACGGTACGATCACAGTCGGGTAACCAGGCTTTGCCGCGATTCCCGCACTGCTCGGACCCGGAAATAAGAGCGCGTCAAGCTGATGCTTTTTCATCACCGCGTCAATGCCGTTCGTGGCTGTTAACCGCAGGTCTTTTTCGCGATCGGCACGATAACGAGCGGCGTCGGCCTCAACATTCATCTCATCCGAGATGTCCAGAAGCGCCTGTCCATACTTGATCGACCCAGCTCTTTGGTGTGCCACGTTCCACTGCCGCAGTTCGGTGAGCGTCTTTACCGGGGCCGCCGCGCCGAGCGATGTCAGCCACTTGTTGAAGTCTCGCTTCATGCCGTATTTGAAAACGATCGAACACCCGGCGTCCTTGCCTTTGGCATTATCCAGGCCGGAACACGTCGGCCAGAGCAGGAAGTTCTCTTTTGGGTCGGTGGACACTATGCTAGGAATCTCAACCGGATCGACGATGATCGCGCCCTGCTGCTTGAGGATTGTGATAGCTTCCTCCATCACTTTTGTCTGCGCCGGGTCGAGCCCTCCGCGTGATTGCTTTTCCCCGGGCGGGGTGAACTTTTCGTAAAAGAATGCGCGGGGGATGCCGATGCGCGCGCCCTTCAACCCTCCAGCGTTGAGGAACCGTGTGTAGTCGCCGCCCGGGACACGCGAGCACTTCGAGGTCGTCGAATCGTTTGAATCCGCAGCCGCGCCTTCGAGGACCCCGAGCAGAATCGCGGCGTCGGTCACCGACTTCGCCATTGGTCCGGCGGTGTCCTGGTCGGCGGTGATGGGGATCACTCCGTGGCGGCTGACCCGGCCGAGGGTAGGCTTGATGCCAACCAGCATGTTCTGGTTAGCCGGGCTGAGAATGGATCCGGATGTCTCGGTCCCAACGTTAGCCGCCCAGAAATTCGCCGCGGTTCCGACACCCGAGCTCGACCCGCCGGTGAAC
>JBASRM010000061.1:0-4714 GCA_049273835.1 Blastocatellia bacterium
GGGCAACCGGAAACCTCGCCCAGGGCAATTTCATCGGGGTGAATGCTGCCGGGACTGCGACCCTGGCAAATGCTAGCTCCGGAATTACAATTGACCAGGCACCCGGCGCGACGATCGGCGCGATAACGTCCGGGGCTGGCAATGTCGTCTCAGGGAATGGAACCGGGCTTTTTACTAACGGCAACGGCACAATGGTCCAGGGCAATTTCATCGGTCCGAATGCTGCGGGGACCGGCCGGCTAACCGGTGGCAATAGTTTTCCTCAGACCGGGTTAATCTGTAGTTCCTCGGGGAATACATTCGGAGGAACCGCATCCGCTGCGCGAAACGTGATTTCCGACAATGGTCAGGCAGTTGTGATCTGTCTGGTTAAGACCACATCGCCCAATCTCGTCCAAGGCAACTTTATCGGGACCGGTTCATCCGGTACCACCGCTCTGGGCAACTCCGCTTGTGGCGTAACTCTAGACATTGCCGACGGCAACACAATTGGCGGCGGAACCGCTTCCGCCGGCAACGTGATTTCCGCCAACGGTTCATCAGGCGTTTCCATTTCCGGGTCAAATAACAATCAACTGCAAAACAACTTGATCGGCACCAATGCCGCCGGGACCGGTGCGCTCCCAAACTTGCGGAACGGGCTATCCATTGTGGGCAGAAGCGCCGCCAACCGGATCGGGGGAACCGCCGCGACCGGAAACAGAATAGCATTTAACGGCGCTCATGGTGTGCTGGTTGGTTCGGAAAGCGGCAATTCCATACTCTCTAACTCGATATTCTCCAACGGCCAGAACGGAATCAGCTTCAGTCCTGCTGATGCGAGTGATCCTTCGCCGCCCGCCCTGACATCAGTATCGAGGTCCGGCGGAAATGCGATCGTGACAGGCACGCTCAACAGCACCCCGAACACCACCTTCAGGGTTGAGCTGTTTTCTAACACCACATGCGACTCAACTGGATACGGCGAGGGAGAACGCTTTCTCGATTTTGTAAGCGTCACCACTGACAGTCGCGGCATTGCCTCGTTCAGCAGGGCAGTAGCTCTGCCGGCCGGCCAGCGAGTGACGGCCACAGCAACCGATCCAAAGGGAACTACATCAGAGTTTTCGAATTGCCTTGAGGGAATTGGGCAGGGCGCCGACCCGTTTCTTCGAATTGTCAGCCCGGTTGGCAGCTCGGCAACAATCGGATCGTTAATCACCTACACGATGAAGGTCAGAAACGGGGGATCGGCTACCGCGACCGGCGTAACTCTTACCGATGTGGTTCCAGCCGGAGCAGTGTTCATTTTCGTTGAAACCTCACAGGGGTTGATCAGCGCTCCGGGGTTCCTCGGAACCGGTACGGTTAATTGCAGCCTGGGTACGTTAGGCGCAGGCGCTTCGGCCACGATTATGCTCACTTTAAAGATCACATCGGCTCCCCAGGGAACGGTGACGAACACAGCGAACATATTCAGCACATCGCCAGACGCAAACCTTGCTAACAACACAGTATCAGTGATCACCGCTATCGGAGGAGGAGGAGGAGGAATTATTCGAATCGCCGACCTGGCAGTCACCAGCGTTGCATCCTCGTCAACGGTAGCGGCTGGGACTCGCCTCACCTACACCGTGACGGTCACTAACCCTGGTCCGGATGAAGCAGACGGCGTTGGAGTCGTAGACGTGCTGCCTCCAGGTGTAACGTTCGCCTCTATCAGTGCGGGGTTCCCAAGGTCAACGCCCGGAGTGGGCCGTGGCGGGCTCATCACGTGCGGACCCTTTTCAGTCCCTATCGGTGGATCGCGTTCATTCTCGTTCACCGTAAATGTTATCGAGACGCCGGGTTCAACGCTCATTAACCAGGCGACTTCTTTCTTTGGTAGCGCCAGCAGCCTGATCTTCCTTGAGGTCTGCGGTGGGCTGTGCGGGGGAAGCGTACCCTTAATAATATCTCCGGAAACAACCGATCCAAATTCAAATAACAACACAGACCTTTCGTCGAGACCGGTTCAGGGCGGCAGCATCGTGATTCTTTCCTGGGACCAGGCAACGCTTAATCCCGGAGGAATCGACGCCGCCAGAAACGCCGCCCCCGGCAACCTTCGCTCGAGACCTGCAACCAGCGTTGTAAATGAACAATCCTTCCGCCGGGTTGTTCTGCCTGAAGACGGCGAGAGCTGTTTTTTGACACACGTCAACATCTACAAAGCAGACCAGCCCATCGTACAGGCCACAACCGATAACCTTTGGAGATCCGTTGCGCCCGACCAGGTCCAGGCAACGATGGCCGCGGCGCCCGCCGGCTCGTTCTTTGTCTTAACCAACGTGTGGAAATGCGGCGACCTTGAAGTAGAGAGCGGCAAATCAAATGAAGCCAACTCGATCGGTCCGCCGGGGCCCACAATTCGAACCGTCAACGTAGCCGCCAAGCTTAAGGCGAAGGGCAGCGGATTCACCGATGTGGTTCAGGTCACCCTCGACGGCGTCGGATTCAAAAAGCAAGCTATTGTGAACGAAGGTGTTGCGCTGACCCAGAAGGGCGCGCTCACCGACGGCAGATCGATTGGAGAAGCCACTCCGTTTGGCAAAACGGTGATGATCAAGTTCGTCAACAACGACGGGGGAGCTACGACCGTGCCTTTTACCAGGTCGGCAGTGGCATCGCGCAGCCCGGCTAAACGACGTTAAATCACTCGCGCGAGGATTCGATCCCGATGAATGAAGGGTGTGCCGGCCAGCCATGAAACTTCGGGTCCCGTTCCTGTGCTTGAGCGCGGTCCACGCAACCAGCGTGATCCAACTCACCGTCAAGAAAAGGAATTCGCCAGTGTCAATCAACCCAGTCTGCCTCTCAATTGCTGTTCTCACCTTTTTGCCAGCCGCTGTCGGGCTATTGATGTTTGCCGCTCCGTCGCCGATCGTCGCTGCACAATCAACATCGGGGACGATCAGCGGACCCGTGTTCGATGATAAGGACAAACCCTTACCCGATGTAAAAGTCACAGTGGTCAACGAGCAGAATGGAAATGCCCGCGCTACCTTGACCGATCAAAACGGCGAGTACAGCGTCCCCTTCCTACCGCCCGGGATTTACACAGTCACCGTTTCAGCAACCGGTTTTTCCAAAGCTTCCGTGCTTCACGTGAGGATCGAGCTTAATAAGATGAACGTGGTGCTTCCGCCGATCAGGCTTGCGCCCGAGGCTGTTGGAGTCACCCAGCCGCCGAGCTCCGGATCGTCCGGCGCTAATCCGATCGAGGTTCACCTGCTTGTGAACATCAGCGATCCTGCGCGACGCGGCAACTTCAACGATCTGCAACTGGAAGCGCTTCCGCTTGGTGGCGCGACCGATATGAGAAGCTTCGATGAGCTTGCTTTTCTTGTGGCCGGCGTTGCGCCGCCTCCTTACACACCCGGAGTGCGCGGACCGGGAGTGGGGTTCGGAATAGGGACTGCCGGCGAATTCGCGGTCAACGGCGCCCGCGCGCGCTCGAATAACTTTACCGTCGACGGCTCAGACAACAACGATCCAGACGTGGGTGTGCGACGGCAAGGTTTTGTGACTCTCGTACCTCAATCGCTCGAATCGGTTCAGGAGTTTCAGATCTCAACGCTCTTATGGGACGCGCAGGGAGGCCGAAACGCCGGCTCACAGGTCAACGCCGTTTCAAGAGGCGGTGGCAATAGTTTTCACGGGCAGGCGTATGGGTTCCTCACGGACTCGAGTCTGAACGCACGAAACTTCTTTGACTACACTGGAGGAGTCTCCGGTGGCAAAGATCCGTTCACGAGGACGCAAGCCGGGCTTGTGATTGGGGGGCCGGTTGTTGTCGACCGCACACAATTATTCGGGAGCTTCGAGCATGAAAAGTTGAACGCATCGAGGGAGCAGCACTTCGCGGCGCCGACGCTGGCTGAGCGCAACTTTCTCGGATTTCTGGGACGATTTCTTGGAAAAGCACCAGGCTCGTTCAGCGTGCTTCACGCCAGGCCCGCGAGCGAGCGCAATTTCATCTTCACAGCAACACCGGGCGCCGGGGCCACGCCGCTGGGTAACAACATTCTGTCGCTTTACCCGGCCCCGAACAACGTCGCCGGGCCTTACGGAAGCAATACCTACACGGCGATCCTGCCCGCCGACGGCGCGGGCTCTATCGCTTCGCTTAGGGTCAATCACCGGCTAACCGCAAATACCACCCTCAGCGGGCGATACAACTTTACCGACGATGAGCGAGTGTTGCCGGCAATCAATCGCGCGATCGGCTCGACGATAAGCTCCGCCACGCGCACGCAAAACCTTTCGCTGATCGCCGATACCGCGTTGTCTCCGAGGCTATTCAGCCAGGCGCGCTTTTCGTATGGCCGCACGCGGCTGAGGTTCCCCGAATACGAAAACAACCCGTTTCGATTTCAGGCTTCATCCCAGGTTTTGATCGGCGGTCAGGCCTTTCCGTCTCGGACAGGCTCGATCGGCGAACTGCTCATCGAACCGTTCAGTCCAGTTGGTATCGACGATTACACCTTTCCGCAAGGCAGGGTTAACAACACTTTCCAGTATGCCGAGGCAATCTCGTGGAGTGTCCTGGGACATTCGCTCCGATTAGGGGCCGATATTCGCCGCTTCCAGCTAAACAGTTTTCAGGATCGGCTCCACCGGCCTCTGGTCGTCTTTGGAAATGGAGCGCTGGCGTTGGGGAGCTTCCTGGTCAGCGGGCCAAACGATCCGCCGC
>JBASRM010000192.1:0-1622 GCA_049273835.1 Blastocatellia bacterium
GCCCCAATCCAGGGCTGCCACCTTGATGAGTTGTTGACTGCAACAGGCCTCGACCGGTGGGCTGCCCAGCTGATGCGGGTTGAAAAGAGGTTTCGAGGGCTTCGAGATTTTCGAAGAACGACGTGCGAATTTGTAAACGGCGTCCGAGTCGCGTCCGAGGAACTTGTAGATAAGGATCGTTTTGTACTTTTCGATCTGTCATCTGAGAGTCTCCTCGAGCCGGTGACCGATGAGGACCATCCATTTCGGGTCACCTGTTACGACCCACGTTTGCTGGCGAAAACCCATGCGCCGCGCCGCCATCAATATCTTGTAACGAAGGATGTGATAGACGCCGACGTCGTGATCAACCTTCCAAAGCTCAAGACTCATCGGAAAGCGGGCGTCACCTGTGCGCTCAAGAATCTAATCGGTATCAACGGAAATAAGGAGTACCTTCCTCATCATAGGATTGGAGGATCTGAAACCGGAGGCGATTGCTATCCGGGCGACAGCCGAATAAAGCGCGCTCTCGAATACACTCTTGACCGTCAGAACATGGCTTCGTCATTTGCTGCAGCGCGAGTCTGGCGTCAGGTTGCGACACAGCTTGACCGCGTGTCGTCGGTCGGCGGAGATCGTCTGGGCGTCGAAGGCTCGTGGTCAGGCAATGACACCGTCTGGCGAACCGGCCTCGATCTCAATCGAATTCTATTGTACGGGCGTTCCGACGGAACTCTGGCTGATATGCCTCAGCGCCAGGTCATTCACCTGGTTGATGCGGTGATCGCCGGTCAGGGTGACGGCCCGCTGCGTCCCGAGCCGCTTCCTCTGGGTTTGATCTTTGCGGGAACGAATGCCGCTGCCGTGGATTGGGTTGGAGCGCAATTGCTTGGTTATGACCCTCATCGAATACCGATCGCTCGAGAAGCGTTCGGCCGGATTCGCTGGCCGATCGCAGCGTTCGCGTCCGACGAAGTAACCGTCGTAGGTGATCTCGGCGCCGGTCTGTCCGATCGAGTGCTAGGACAGTCGGAGATAGCAAACGATGTCGTCTACCCAGCTGGATGGATAAACGCCTCGCGCAACGCAAGTTCGCGGTAAGCAAAGGCCGGAATAATATGTGCGGAATCGCAGGACAGGTAGGCCGTCATAATCGAGATGAATCTATAGCCGCGGTTAGACGGATGACCCATTCGTTGGAGCGGCGCGGGCCTGACGGCGAAGGGTGCGAGGGCTGGGATGGGGCTATTCTGGGACACCGGCGACTGGCAATCATCGATCTCACCGATAGCGGTCGACAGCCGATGTTATCGTCAGATCGATCGGTCGGGGTCACGTTCAACGGCGAGATTTACAACTACATTGAATTGCGAAACGAGTTAATGGCGCTCGGCCATCCATTCGTTAGTAACTCTGACACCGAAGTGCTCATTCACGCCTATAACGAATGGGGGCTTGATAGGTTGTTGTCGAAGATCAGAGGGATGTTTGCATTTGCGCTCTGGGACGAACGCAGTCGTCGGGTTTTTCTGGTTCGCGATCGTCTGGGCGTGAAACCACTGTTTTATGCCGTCCATGGGGGTTGTCTGGTCTTTGCTTCGACCGCGCGGGCATTGCGAGCGGGAGGGTTTGTCGAAGAG
>JBASRM010000197.1:0-10748 GCA_049273835.1 Blastocatellia bacterium
ACTGGATTGCGACGCTTGGTTGATAATTCCCCTGAAGACAAGATTATGGAAAACATTGAACAAAGTTGCATCTTTTGCAGCATCGTAGCTCGGGACGTTCCGGCGGAGCTTGTCTACCAGGACGAACAAGTTGTTGCTATCAAAGATGCCAATCCTCAAGCACCTGTGCACGTGCTGTTGATCCCACGCGAGCACAATCTCGAGTCCCTTAACGACGCATCAAAGTTAGACCTATCACTGATGGGCCACCTTCTGTACACCGCGGCCAAGGTTGCGAACCAACTCGATATCGCCGAAAGTGGCTATCGGGTGGTCATCAACACCGGCGATGCCGCCGGTCAGAGCGTTCCACACCTCCACGTTCACGTGCTAGGCGGCCGTGCCCTTGCCTGGCCCCCCGGTTGAGACCAAAACAAGATACCCAGACAGCTCCATGTTGCTTACGCCGACTTCTTCAGCCTGCGGAGGTGGTGTTTATTACGGACAAGTAATGCCCTTTGGGGTATTGCCTAGATCTGTGTTGGTTCCCGCGAACTTGACTCGTATTGAATGCGGCTGGCCATTCTTAAGACTCGCCGGCGTCACAAAGGTGAATCCGTGAGAGCCATTTCCTTTTCCCGCATTCAGCAGGTCCTGACGGAACTGATTTGCGGAAACGGTGGTAACCAACACATTGTCGCTGTAGATGTCCACGCTGATCGGAGTGTTTGGCTGATTGGCGTCCCAAGCCCAGCCGGAGATCTCCGAGCAGTTGGCTGCATCGTGGAAGCCTTCGAACGCCGCGACTGAGCAGTTTACAGTTTTTGGAGTGTTCCCCAGACCAACGTCGGTGTCGTGTACCCCGACGCTTATCAAATGCGGATTTCCGTCTTTGACACTCATCGGAGTAGTGAAACTGAACGCGTGGAAACCATTGCCTTTCCCGTTATCCAGCAGGTCCTGGCGGAACTGGTCAGCTGGTATTGTCGCAATGATCACATTTTGATCGTAGATATCCACGCTGAGTGTCACGTTGGGATGATTTGAGTCCCACACCCAGCCCGAAATAACGCTGCAATTAGCTTCGTCGTGAAAGCCCTCATAGGCGGCCGGCAAATCGGACGGGCAGTTCACCATCTTCGGCGTGTTACCCAAATCCACGTTGGTGCCTGAGAACTTGACTCGGATTGTGTGGGTATGACCATCCTTTAACACAGCCGGAGTGGGAAAGCTGTAGCCGTGAAAGCCGTTGCCTTTACCCGCATCGAGCAGGTCCTGACGAAATTTATCGGCCGGCGCGATAATAGAAGAGAAGTTGTCGTTGTCGAAATAAACATCCACATTAATCGGCGTGTTCGGTTGATTTGGGTCCCAGGCCCAACCGGCTATCACATTACAATCCGCGATATCCTGGAAGCCTTCCTTCGCGCAGTTAACAGTCTTGGGAGTAAACCCCAGGTCTACGCTGGTGTTTGAGATCCTTACCCGGATGGAATGAGGCTGGCCGTCTTGCACTACGGCGGGCGTGGCTATGCTGAATCCGTGAGCACCATTGCCCTTGCCCGCGTTGAGCAAGTCTTGACGAAACTGGTCTGCAAGCGCGGTGGCGACGAGCACATTGTCGCTGTAGATATCCACGTTGATTGGAGTGTTTGGCTGATTGGAGTCCCACGCCCAGCCGAAAATCTGAGAGCAATTGGCGCCATCGTGAAACCCCTCGAAGTTGGTCAAAGACGGAGCGCCCTCGGCCGGTAGGCTCTGAAAACTCAATATGACCAGAATAATGACTGTGAGCATCGACACAATTCCAGCTCGCAAACGGCCTGTGATTCGTCCAGCATGATAACTAGAGAGCCTCATACTTTTCTCCTTTGCTCTTGTTTTGGGGCAAACAGTTCAGAGCTTACGGTTGCCAATGTTAGACATCAGACTACAGATCAAATCGCCGGCGACGCCTAACTGTGAGTGCTTCTCCTCTACCCTTCTCGAACCTACCTGAGTGCGCGTAATCTAAGACTTAATCAGGTGTTTGTCAACAACCTCTAACGACATCGCTTTGGCGATGTGATTAGGAATGGTAGCAGTTCGAATCCGCTGCTCTGCTGTCCCGATGGGGCTGCGGTTGGATAGATTCGCCGGACTCTGTCGAGCCGGCGAATCCTGCCGGCCCGGGGCGAATGTGACGAATGTTAGGATGGGTTGAACCGGGAGGCTATGATGGGCAGGGAGGATAACTGGTAGGTGCCGTGGTCAATCAGAACTATGCTGATGCTCGCGCTGGCGGGCGCGCTTTTTCAGCTGTACGTGGCAATGAGAGCAATACCGGCGATTGCATTGATCACCGGCTTGCCGAAGACCCGGCTGCGCGTTGGTGCGTCCGCGATCATTCTGTACCTCGCCGTCTTACCGCTCTCGTCGCTGCTTGGTTATGCCTTCGGGTTCAACACATCTTTTCAGAGCTCGTCACTTTTTGACCGGGTTTTCACATATCCGTTTTGGATCGGAATAGCATACGGCGTGCAGACGTTCATCCTGCTCGTGGCCATCGATCTGGTAAGGCTCTTCCTGGTTCTAGTGTACCGGCGAAAGAAAGCCGGTTGGCGGTTTGTTGAAGCATGGGTAATCGCAGCCACAGTTGTTCTGGCCGCCCTGTACGTGGGTGCAAGAGTCTACACCGACACATTCCGTTTGCGAACAGTGGGCACTGAATTTCGGGTCTCCGGCCTCCCCTCGGGTCTGAGCGAACTTCGAATCGTACACATCGCAGACATCCAGGTGGACAATCGCACCAACGGCGGCAAACTCGACGCCTACATCGACACAGTTAACAAGCTAAAACCGGACCTTATTCTCTTTAGCGGTGACGCGGTGACCTCGGGGACCTCGTTTGTCGAGCAGGCCGCCGAGGCGATGAGTAGGTTGCAAGCGCGGTTCGGTACCTACGCATGTCTAGGCGACCATGACTATTTTGCTGACCGCAAGTTGGTAGCCGATCAGCTCCAGGTAAAAGGCATTGTCGTTCTGGAAAACAAGTCCGTAGCTGTTCCGATCAATGGCGACTCGGTTGTAATCACAGGAGTAACAAACGTCTATCGAAATAACGTCGCACTGGATGTAGTAGACCAACTGGCCCGCGAACGGCCTGCGAGTGAATTCAGCATACTTCTCACTCACCAACCTTCTACGTGGCTTGTGAAGCTTGCGGCGGACCGCGATTACAATCTGTTCCTCGGCGGCCACACCCACGGCGGCCAAATCGCCTTCCTACTGCCGGGCTTCCTGTTAACCGGATCGTCATTCGAGACCAGATACGTCACCGGCTTTTACGATGTTGGGTCGTTGCTGGTGAGCATCAACAACGGGCTCGGATTGACGCTGGCGCCCATCAGGTACCAGGCGCCCGCGGAAGTAACGCTGATCGTCCTGAAGGGATCAGCTTGAGAGCATTCGTTGGTAGATCGGTCTTGGACGACGGAGTTTTCGGAGAGCCAGGTCGGAGAAGGTGCTACGTTGAGCCTTCCGACAATGCAAATCAAGCCTCACTTCGGTTCGATGATCTCGATCCGCTCGATGCGGTCGCCGCGAGCGATGCGGTTAACTACATCCATTCCTTCCGCCACGCGGCCGAAGATCGTGTAACCTCCATCGAGATGCGGCTGAGGAGAGTGTGTGATGAAGAACTGACTGCCGCCCGTGTCCTTTCCCGAAAGGGCCATCCCTACCGTCCCCGTCTCATATCTTCTAAGATTGATCTCGTCCCGAATCTGATAACCCGGTCCGCCGTTCTGATCGCCTCGCGGATCGCCGCCTTGAATAACGAAGTTGGGAACTACCCTCACGAAGGCAAGGCCGTTGTAAAAACCACGCCGCGCGAGACTCATAAAATTGTCCACGGTCATCGGAGCGTCGGCGGCGAACAGCTCGAGGCGAATTTCACCCTTTTTGGTGTGAATCACGGCGCTCGGTTTCTTGAGTGATTCGCTGAGATCCGCGATTCGTCGCCAATACGCGCGGTCGTGCCCCGTATCGACTCTTCCGATCGACAGCGCACGCGCGCCGATAACTTCGGTGGGAGACGCGCGCAGAAGCTCGGCGGCTTTCAATCTCACAACGTAATCGTCATCGCGAGTTTGCTCCGCGAGCACCTGAATATTCATCGGATGTTTGAGCTTGTCGGCTGCTACGACGATGGCGATTCGCGCGTCGTTTGTCTTATCGGTTCGAGCCGATTTATAAGCCTGGTAAAGCGCGGTTACCACCGCATCCGATGAATCGCCGAGATCGCCCAGCAACGACGCAGCAGTCTCGCGCACGAACACGTCGGGCGCCTTCAGTTGTTCGAACAGGATATCGCGCAAGCCGTCGGCTTTTGCTGCCGCCAGTGCGTTCAGGATGGCAGGCACAGCGCGGGCATCAGGCTTGCCGTGCGAGTTGCCGGAGATCAAATCAAGCAGGAGCGTCTTCGCGCGATCGTTAGCGAGCTGCCCCAGTCCCTGGGCATAGGCCGACATCGCCTTCCAATCATCGCCGAGAAGTTTTACTGATGCGGCTACATCAAAGAACGCCGCCTCGCCGAACTTCGCGACCGCGATCTCCACCTCGGGGTGAGCGCCGACTTTGCCGTCCGCGAACCGGAGCGATTTGAGGAAGGGAAGCGCCCGATCGTCTTTGATGTTTCCCAGCGCGGTCGCGATCAACAGGAGCAAGTTTTGCTGAGGTGGAACTCCGAGTTTGTCTCGATCAAATGAGCGATAGCTTGCCAGCAGCGAGCTACCTAGAGCAACCAAGGGATCGACGGCGCGCCCATCGCCGATTGCTCCCAGAGCCCCAATTGCGCCGGCCGTTACCCGCTCATCTTTATCGCCGAGCAGTCTTATCAAAGGGTCAACGGCCTGGGTAGCTTTGGCGACCCCGAGCGCACGCGCCGCGTTGGCTCGCACCAGAGGCTCTTTGTCGTCGAGCAAAAGCAAGAGGCCTGGTACTGCTACAGAAACACCTTCGCGGATTCGCGCCAGCGCGTTGGCGGCCTGCCATCGCAAATCCGAGTCAGGAGAACGAAGCTGGAGGGAGATCGCTTCAACTGTGGAGGGTTGCCGGATTCTAAGCAGCGCTGTGAGCGCCATAGACGCGACAAACTTGGAGTCATCTGAGATCGGTGTTTCCGGGGAAGGCAGCAAGCGCAAGATTGCAACCGCGATGCCTCCTATGCCGTACTTGCCCAGCGCCGCGCTTGCCTGGTTGTTGGAAGCGATCTTACCCAACGCTTCGGCGGAGCGGCCTCGAACCAGGGCGGAAGTTTCGATCGCAGGATCCAGACGTTCCAGGAGGGCCGAAACTGCGTGCTGATTTTGAATCTGTCCAAGCGCGAACGCTGCGAGTGCTCGCATCTCCGGATCGCGGTTCTCAGCGTTCTTATCGCCGTTCAAGATGTCCATCAATGGCGCGAGCCCGCTCGGATAGCCAATTCGGCCGAGCGCCAGAATTGTTCTGCGGCGCGCGCCTCCGTGTAATGGAAGCGTCAGCTCGATAAGGTCGTTGGTGACCGCGCGCTCGTCTTCGTGCTGGATAATTTTTGGATACAAGATGCGCTGGGTGCGGTCACGCTTCAACAGCGGTTTCCCGGTTGGAGTGGTCGTTGGAGGCAGTTGAGCGAAAAGGGAGGTGTTTAGTATCGCAAGAGCAGCAACTACCAGACGCGTTCTCATGACAATAGAATAGAACTTAGGTTGTGCCTTGTTCAACGCCGGAGAGCCGTAAACGTGTAAGCGATGGATTAAGAGAGATGCGACCTCGTCGGGTTTCCCGGCGGCTCCGCCTGCTGCAGCGGCTAGAGTCTGATGCCGAAGGGTTCCGCGCCGGGCGCATTGCAAAAGTTGCGCGTCGCTCAACTTCTTCCCCGCGGCTACGCCGCCTGCTGTGACGAAGGGCTCCGCCCTCGGGCCGCGAGCCGCAAACTCTCCAGCGGCTACGCCGCCTGCTGTGCCGAAGGGCTCCGCCCTCGGCAAGGATATCTCGCTGGTCACGCGGCTACGCCGCCCGCTGTGCCGAAGGGCTCCGCCCTCGGCAACCAGGCTCAACTTCTTCCCCGCGGCTACGCCGCCCGCTGTGCCGAAGGGCTCTGCCCTCGGCAACCAGGCTCAACTTCTTCCTCTCGGCTACGCCGCCCGCTGTGCCGAAGGGCTCCGCCCTCGGCAACCAGGCTCAACTTCTTCCTCGCGGCTACGCCGCCCGCTGTGCCGAAGGGCTCCGCCCTCGGCAACCAGGCTCAACTTCTTCCCGCGGCTACGCCGCCCGCAGTGCCCTCGGCAACCAGGCTCAACTTCTTCCCGCGGCCACGCCGCCCGCAGTGCCCTCGGCAACCAGGCTCAACTTCTTCCCGCGGCCACGCCGCCTCCGTTAAATCTTTGTCACCTCGACCAGGTTGTCAAAGAAAGTAGCCCCAGCCCCGATATCCGTTAAAGCCTGCGAGACCGTCTGATTCACATTGCCCCGGCCAGGACTGAGTTTGTTCCACCAGATCGAATGCGCTACCGCCACCCCGGGCTTTACGCGGTCGGTTATCCTGGCAACCAGCCGGCACTCCCCTCGGGCGTTCCAAACGCGCACTTCATCGCCCTCGTCGATTCCTCGCTTCGCGGCGTCTTCTCCGTTGAGCTGAACAAATGGCTGACGTTCGCTCTTCAGAAAGGAAGGCAGATGCGAAAATGTCGTGTTCAAAAAAGAATTCGCGGGCGGGCTGAGGAGTTGTAGCGGGTACTTCGCCGCCAACTCGGGCGCAGAGTCGGGCGACTCGCGAGGCGGGATAAAAGCAGGAAGCGGATCGAGTCCTTTGCGCTCTAGGGCTTCAGAGTAAAACTCGCATTTGCCCGAGGGCGTGCCGAAGCCGCCGTCCGCGAAGGGGACAAAGGTCTCCGGCAAATTTAAGCGAGCCCAACCCTTTTCTTTTAGTTGATCGAGTGTGATGCCTTGCAATGGTGGGTGGTCGCTGGCAAGCGCCTGACGAATGATGTCTTCGTCGGTGTCATTGAAGCATTCTTCTTCAAATCCCATTCGCCGGGCTAACAAACTAAACACTTGCCAGTTCGGCTTGGCTTCGCCAAGCGGGGCGATGGCCGGCTCGTTGTAGACCAGATAATAATGGCCGTAAGGTTTCACCATATCGCGGTGCTCGAGCTGGGTCGTTGCCGGCAAAAGGATATCGGCGTAGTCAGCGGTGTCCGTCTGAAACTGTTCGTGAACAACTGTGAACAGGTCTTCGCGGCGGAAGCCTTCCAACACCTTTGATTGGTCGGGCGCGATCGCAGCGGGATTCGAGTTGAAAATGTAAATCGCGCGAACCGGCGGATTGGCTTGGGTGAGCGCTTCACCTATCCGAGACATATTGATTGTTCGAGGATTGCCTCGAGTCAACTCAGGGCGCTCAAGCGCCTTTTCGTCAAACGCAAACATTCCGCTGCTCGACAACAACACACCCCCGCCCGCATCGCGCCACGAACCGGTCAGAGCCGGAAGACAGGCGATCGTGCGCACAGCCATCCCTCCGCCCGCGTGGCGCTGCAACCCGTAATTGACTCTTATCACTGCTGGTCTGGTAGTCGCGTACTCGCGAGCGAAGCTCACGATCTCATCCTCGGTCACGCCGCAGATCTGTGCCGCCCGGTTTGGCGAAAACTCGGCGGCCCGCTCGCGCAGTTGATCGAAGCCGACGGTGTGCGCCGCGACATAATCGCGGTCTTCCAGTCCTTCGCCGATGATCACATTCATCATCGCGAGCGCCAGCGCGGCATCGGTCCCCGGTCTAACTTGTATCAACTGATGGCAATGATCCAGCGTGTGATTGCGATAAGGATCAATGCCGATAAGCCGAGCCCCGTTCGACAGCGCTTGTTTGATCTGCGGCCACAGGTGGATATTCGACGTAAGAGTGTTTGTTCCCCACAGCACGATCAGCCGCGCCCGATGAAAGTTTTCCATATCGGTGCCTATCTTGGCGCCAATCGTGTAGTTCAGCGCGGCTCCGCCGGCTGCCGAGCAGATCGTTCGCGCCAGCCGGCTGGCTCCAAGACGATTGAAGAATCGCCGGTCCATGCTCCCGCTGTTCACGACCCCCATCGTGCCGCCGTAGCTGTACGGGAGGATAGCTTCAGGCCCGTCTCTCGATTCAGAGATCTCGCCAAAACTCGACGCTATTGCATCGAGCGCTTCATCCCAGCTTATCCTCTCGAACCGGCCCTCGCCTTTAGCCCCGATTCGCCGCATCGGATACAACAAGCGATCGGGATTGTAGACTCGTTCCAGGTAGCGGGCGACTTTGGTGCACAGGAATCCCTGAGTTGGCGGGTGGTCCGGATCGCCGGAGACGCGTGTTGCGCGCCCGTCCTCGACTTCAATAAGCATCGCACAGGTGTCCGGACAATCGTGCGGGCAGGCGGCGTGGATGACTTTCAAATCGTGCATCGTCCTAAAAAACCTCGCGACAGAGAATAGAGCATTGCGGGCAATAATTTCAAAGCAGCAACCAGGTTGGTATCTTCAAGTGAGTTCTCCCTTTCACCGGCTCCATGAATCCCACCCTGTTAGCTTCGGCCTTTGTGGCCGCTCTGTATGCCATAGTATCCTGCAACCCATGAAACTCTGGGGCGGCAGATTCAAAGGCGGGGCAGACGCCGGGTTTGCGCGGTTCAATGCATCGTTCGCCTTCGACCGTCGCTTGATCCACGCCGATATCGAAGGCAGCCTTGCCCACGCCGAGGCCCTCGCAGCCGCCGGCATTCTTACCGTAGATGAGCGGCAAAGAATTGCCACCGGTTTATCCCAGATTCAGCGCCGCGCACGGGAGGAGCAGGGATACCTCGATAGCCGCAACGCCGAAGACGTTCACAGCTTTGTGGAAGCTGAACTCGCAGCGGCAATCGGCGACACGGGATACAAGTTACACACCGGACGCAGCAGAAATGATCAAGTTGCGACTGATTTGAGGCTGTTTCTGCGCGCAGAAATCGACGTGACCGGCGAGCTTATCAAGGGACTTCAGCGCTCGGTGATTGACCTTGCCGAAGCGAACCGTGATTGCGTGATTCCCGGGTACACCCATCTGCAGCGCGCCCAGCCGATTCTTTTTGCGCACTATCTGCTGGCTTACTACGAAATGTTACAGCGCGATTCGGCCCGACTGACGGAAGTTCGAAAGCGAGTGAACCTATTACCGCTCGGTTCAGGGGCGCTCGCCGGTACGGGGTTTCCGATTGACCGCGAGATGGTGGCGCGAAGGCTCGGGTTTGATGGCTTGTGCGAGAACAGCGTCGATGCGGTCAGTGACCGGGATTTTGTAATCGAGTTCATAGGCGCGGCCGCGGTCGCGATGATGCATTTGAGCCGGCTGGCTGAAGATCTGATCATCTACTCGACGGCTGAGTTTGGCTTTCTTGAACTCTCCGATGCAGTCTCAACGGGTTCCTCTCTGATGCCGCAGAAGAAAAACCCTGATTCCCTCGAGTTGATTCGCGGCAAGGCCGGTCGTGTGTTTGGTCATCACACAGCACTGCTGGCCACGATGAAGGGCCTGCCGCTGGCTTACAACAAGGATATGCAGGAAGACAAGGAAGCTCTGTTCGATACGATTGACACGCTCGATGGATCGCTCAGGGTTATGACGACCGTGCTTGGAAATGTGAAAGTCGACGACGAGAAGACCCGGCAAGCAGTTTTGACCGGCTATCTGAACGCGACCGATCTGGCGGATTATCTTGTGCGTAAGGGACTCGAGTTTCGTAAGGCTCACGAGGTCGTTGGGCGAGTGGTTATGCACGCGATCGAGCGCGGCCGGCCGCTGGAGGAGCTCCTGTTGGAAGAATATGGAAGTTTCTCACCGCTGTTTGGTGAAGATCTCTACGATTCTCTACGGGTGGAAACATCACTCGCCGGCAAGACAGCTGTTGGCGGGACGTCTCAAGAGCGGGTACGGGATGCTCTGAAGCAGGCTCGTCGCGAGTTGAAAGAATGACCATCGAGTTGGCGCATGAAGAGATCTTCCGTTGATAGCTTCATGGCGTCAGTCCGTATATTATGAGGGTCGACCTCGATCGCGACGAGATGCTTGGAGTCTCGAGCCTTGAGCCTCTTTTTACCGAGAAGCAATATGCAGAATGACGCGCTAACGCCTGACTGGAAGCACCACGGAGTTCGAATCGTTCACTCGGGCGAGCTCGACACCAACACGCCTCAGACGGCGGGGATGGATCGTGCGGCGGCGATTACCTATGCTCGAGCAGGCGCATCGAAACTATGGGCGGGCACGGTTACCATTCATCCCAACGCAAAGACCGGAGCTCATCATCACGGCGAGCTTGAAAGCGTGATCTATGTCGTAAGCGGCCGGGCTCGAATGCGCTGGGGCGATCGACTCGAGTTCACCGCGGAAGCTGGACCGGGCGATTTCATCTACGTTCCGGCTTACGTTCCTCATCAGGAAATCAATGCCGGCGTCGATGAGCAGCTTGAATGCGTAGTCGTGCGCAGCGGGCAGGAACCAATCGTCGTCAACCTGGATATCCCCACCGTGGAGCGTCCTGAAGAAGTAAAATGGATTGATGCTATACACCCCGCCGATTGAACGTTCAAGAAGTTCAACGTTCTGAGTTCAACGTTCTGAGTTCAACGTTCTGAGTTCAACCTTTAGGTTGCTCCCCAGTGAAGAACCAGCAAGCTAAAGCTTGAACTCAGAGCGTTACTTGAACTCAGAGCGTTACTTGAACTCAGAGCGTTACTTG
>JBASRM010000226.1:0-13319 GCA_049273835.1 Blastocatellia bacterium
ATTCACAACATAGTGCGGAGTGGGATGGCGTGCCTCAATACCTACCGCACTTGCCTGGCGCCATTAGCCTGGCGCCATTAGCTTGCACTGGCATGCCGCGTTGCTATAGATTATGCCCGCCACAGTGGACGCCTTGCCGGCGAATTTCGTCACGGCAAGGCTTCAATCAGTCTTCTAATCTAATGCCCGACATTTTGCAGGAGGCCATGGCAATGGCAGACAAATTTTGTGCGCGCCGCGAGCGCTCGTCTCGATGCCGCGTCGGAACGTTTGCACGCGTTTGTGTAACGCTTGCGTTACTTGCGGTCGCAATATTGGTCCTTTTCATCGGTGCGCCGGTTGCCAGGCTGGATTCGCCCGACGTGTTCGCGATCAAAGACGCTCAGATCGTAACAGGTGCGGGGAAGACGATCGCGAAAGGCACTGTGGTTTTCCGCAAGGGCCTGATCACCGACGTCGGTGAGAACGTCAAGATTCCGGCAGACGCTCGCGTGATCGAAGGCGCAGGGATGACCGTCTACCCGGGACTCATCGACGGCTACACCAGCCTTGGACTCGCAGCTCCGGCAACGGCTCAAACGACAGGGGGAGGCGGCGGAGGCGGAAGGCAAGCTGCGATCGCTGCCGCGGCGGCCGGTGTGCAGCCTTCACCTGAAGCGCGACTGGGCGATCCGTCGCTTGCGGCAGCGGATCAGGTAAAGCCCGGCACATCGTTCGAAGATCCGCGATCGGTGGGCGTGACCTCGGCGCTGAGCAGCCCCCGTCAGGGAATCTTTGCCGGGCAAAGCGCGCTAATAAACCTGGCGGGCCAAGAACCCTCAAAGCTCGTGCTGCGCGCGCCGGTTGCGTTAACGGTTCAGTTCAGTGGTGGCGGAGGCTTTGGCGCCGGATACCCCGGCTCCTTGATGGGCACTGTGGCTTACATCCGACAGTCGTTTTATGACGCGATTCGCTACCGCGATGAAGTAGAGCGCTACAACAGGGTCAAGCGGGGTGTGAACAGGCCCGAGCACGACAAGAGACTCGCGGCGCTTCAGCCGGCGCTCAAAGGCGACCTGCCCGTCCTGTTTGTCGCCAACACAGACGGCGACATTCGCCGTGCGTTGATGATCGCCGACGAATTCAAGTTGAAGCCGATTATTGCAGGCGCTATGTACAGCTATCGGGTCGCGGACATGCTCAAAGCCAGGAGCGTGCCGGTGATTCTCTCGGTGGATTTTCCGAAGCGCGCGGCTGATCTGCCGGACGACGAAGACGAGACATTAAGGGTGTTGCGCCAACGCGCCGAAACGCCAAAAGGCGCGGCTAGGCTGGCGCAAGCAGGCGTAAAGTTTGCCTTCACTTCCGGGTCGCTGAGGCCGCAGGACTTCATAGCAAATGTTCAGAAGGCAGTAGAGAACGGTTTGTCAAAAGATGAAGCCCTGCGTGCGCTTACCATAAACGCAGCTGAAATCCTTGGGGCGGGAGATCAAGTCGGCACTATTGAGGTCGGGAAAATCGCTAACATCGTGGTTGCGAGCGGCGATCTTCTGGCAAGGGACACCAAAGTCAGGCACGTATTCATCGACGGGCACCAAATCGAATTGAAGAAGCCCGATGCTCCGCCCGCGCGATTCGGCGGACCGGGCGGGCGACCGGGCGCGGCCGGTGGCCCCGCGGTTGACCCCTCAGGTACCTGGTCATTGATTGTTCAATCACCTCAAGGAGAAATAAGTTCTCGGTTGACGCTAGCGAAAGATGGCGAGCAGATCACCGGCACGCTGGGCACACCGATGGGTAACGTTGCTATCCGAAGCGGGCGGGTCACTGGAAATCAGATTCGCCTGACCGCAACGATCGATATGGGTGGGCAATCAATTGACTCGATAATCAACGGAACGATTGAAGGCGATTCCATGCGCGGTACGATAGCCATGGGTGCGATGGGTTCGTTCGAGTTCACCGGTACGAAGCCACGCTGATTTCCGATTTAGTTTTGTAGTCTCGGCTTCAGACGGGAGTTGGCAGATGTTCAGATGATCGCCGGTTAAACAGACTTCTAACATCGGACTACGACCACGTGGAGGGAATGATGAAAAAGGTCACTGCGATTCTAGCGATATTGTTGATGCTGACTATGATGGTATCTGCTCTGGCACAGACCGGCAGTAACGCGAAACTGGCTACGGGAGCCACTTCTGTTGTCACCACACCTGCGCCGGCAGAGACGCTGATCAGGAACGCGACAATTCTGACGGCTTCACATGGGACGATCAACAACGGCTCGATTCTGATCCGTGGAGGCAAGATCGCCGAAATAGGCCCGAATGTCAAAGCGCGTGACCCGAATGCTCGCGTCATCGACGCCACCGGTAAGTATGTCACTCCCGGCATCATCGACTGTCACTCGCATACCGGAGTTGACGGAAGTGTCAACGAAGGCTCGTTGTCAGTGACCGCAATGGTTCGAATTCGTGATGTCCTTGATCCTTACAGCCCGAGTATCTATCGGGAGCTTGCGGGGGGAACGACTACTGCGAACGTTTTGCACGGCTCCGCAAATTCGATTGGCGGGCAGAACGCAGTAATCAAGTTCAAAATAGGCAAACCCATTGAGGAATGGCCAGTTCCGGATGCGCCCCCCGGAATCAAATTCGCGCTTGGTGAGAACCCGAAGCGCTCCAATAGCCAGGGCCTGCCTGCTACCGCACCGCGACGTTACCCTGCGACTCGAATGGGTGTCGAACAAACCATCCGCGAGGCGTTTATCAAAGCCAAGGACTACATGCGCGAGTGGCAGGAATACGACGCGAAGAAATCTCAAGACCGGAATGCAATCGCTCCGCGGCGTGACCTTATGCTGGACGCCCTGGTCGAAATCCTTCAGGGAAAGCGTATGGTCCATTCGCACTCCTATCGCGACGATGAGATCTTGATGTTGCTCAATCTCAGCGATGAGCTTGGCTTTCATGTCCAGACACTTCAACACGTGCTTGAAGGGTACAAGGTCGCCAAGGAGATGGCCGCGCACAAGACTGGAGGATCGACCTTCTCCGATTGGTGGGCTTACAAGCTCGAAGCTTATGACGCAATTCCCTACAATGCCGCTCTGATGGCCTCGCGCGGCGTGATCGTGTCGCTGAACTCCGATTCCGATGAACTTGCGAGGAGGCTGTATCTGGAAGCAGCGAAGGCCATGAAGTACGGAGGCGTCGGTGAAGAAGATGCGCTACGAATGGTGACGCTCAACCCGGCGGTTCAGCTTGGGATAGACAAGCGGGTGGGCTCGATCGATGTTGGTAAGGACGCCGATTTGGTGATTTTTAGTCAGCACCCGTTCTCGGTCTACACAGTAGCCGAGATGACGATGATCGAAGGCGAAGTCTATTTTGATCGGAGCGAGGACCTGAAGCAGCGCGACGTGCTCAAGCGTGAGAAGGCAGACCTGATAAGGCGCGAACGCGATCAGCGTGGCGGTCCCAGGCCACCACGAGCGGATAGGCCCGATGAGCCTCAGCCTCGACCGAATGAATCGCCTAGACCGAATGGTACGGCGCAATGACTCGAAGCTGCCGAACCATAACACATGTTGAGTAATCAAAGACGATTTTCTCGCACTGCTGGAGACGAATGATGAAAAGCAAAAGAACGTCTATCGTGATCGCTATCCTTCTATGCTGCGTGGCGGTCAGTAGCCTCGAATACGGTTCGTCGAGAGTTTCAGCCCAGACCTCCGAGAGCTTCGCGATCCGTAACGCGCGAATAGTAACCGTGACCGGGCCGGTGATTGAAAACGGCACGATTGTGATTGCGGGCGGCAAGATCGCTGCTGTTGGCGCGAATGCGACAGTTCCGTCGGGGGCCAAAGTAATCGACGGCACAGGGCTCTCGGTCTATCCGGGAATGATGGACGCAGACACTGAGATAGGCTTGACGGAAATCGGGTCAGTGGCGGGCTCGGTTGATACCAACGAGATCGGCGACAACAACGCAAATATCCACGTTGATGTCGCAGTTCACCCCGACAGCTCACACATTGCGGTGACTCGCGTTAACGGAATTACAACCGTGTTGACGGCGCCTCGGGGCGGATTGATCGCAGGACAGAGCGCAATCCTGAACCTGGACGGTTGGACGCCGCGAGAGATGGTCTTGAAATCTCCGGTTGCGATGCATATTAACTGGCCGGGGGCAGGGGGTGGACGAGGCTTTGGTGGAGAGTTTGGAGGTCAGCAGCGGTCAGCTACTGAGTTGCGGCGCGAGCAGGAACGGCAGATTGAGAGTCTTAAAAGAATTCTGCGCGACGCCGCAGCATACGGGGATGCGAAGGATGCCCGCGCGAAGGATTCAGGCCTGCCAAAACAGGACGTCGATCTAAAGCTCGAAGCACTGATTCCCGTGGTGCGTGGGCAGATGCCCGTCGTGATAAACGCGAACCTCGAGCGCGACCTCAAAAGCGCGATTGCGTTTGCCGGCGAGATGAAGCTCAAAGCGATCATCTCGGGAGGGATTGAGGCATACAAGGTAGCAGACCAGCTTAAAGCGAAGAACATTCCTGTAGTAGTCGGACCCGTGCTGCGGGTACCGGTGAAGGAAGATGACCCCTACGATGCGGCTTTTGCAAACGCTGGCCTGCTGTCCAAGGCAGGCGTAAAGATCGCTTTTCAAACCAATGATTCTGCTTACTCAAGGAATCTGCCGTATCACGCTGGAATGGCGGCGGCTTTTGGACTTCCGAAGGAGGAGGCGCTCAAGGCAGTGACCATATATCCGGCGGAGATTTTTGGTATTGCTGATCGCGTAGGTTCGATCGAGCAAGGGAAGATTGCAAACCTAATTGTGACTGATGGCGATCCGCTCGAGATAAGGACCCAGATTAAGCACGTGTTCATCAATGGCCGCGACATACCGCTGACCAGCAGACATACGGAGCTCTACGAGAAGTACAAGGCGCGGCCGTAGCGACTCGGCCAAGAACTTAGGCGAATGCTTTGTGTGTTGATTCGAGATAGTGCATCGGTCGATTTGGTTGGCGCTACCACGGCTTCGCTGAGGTATTCAGTAACAGGTCCCGCCAAAATGTCAGCTAACCAACCCGTACTCGAAGCGTTCAGTTTACCCGTATTTGGAAGCTTCGTTATCCATTTCGGCTAGAAATACTTCCACCTCAGTTCAGGGAACACTCGTTGCTCAGAGCACCTTGGCTCCTGCTCGGAAGAGTACTGTTGTTCTGTGGATAGCTTTGTTCAACTAGAGTCTAACTTGGCTTACCTGGTCGGTTCGTTTGTTCTACTGGGACTTGCCGGCGTGGCGCTCTCACTCTATCTATGCATGGCTCGATTCAGGAGGCCGGAAAAATCGTCTAATCGCAAATCACTGGACAAATCGAGCACGACTCCCCGATGGGTATCCGACGAGATCGAACGTCTCTGCTCTGGCGAAGACTTTGATGAGCTACTCTTCAAACAAATGTCGGCTGAATCCCGAGCGCTGTTTGAGGTATCGTTAATCGATGCGCTGACCAATAAGGCGCCGGAAAAGAAAGACCGACTGCGATCGGCGCTAATCAAGTGCGGTTACGATGAACAGTGTGCTCGTCGAGTGATGAGTGAAAGCCTCACGGAACTCGTTCGTGCTTCTGCGCTTCTGAGCCTGCTGAGGCCGCAGTGGCGAGATCAACTAATAGAAGCGGAGCAGCCCTCGACGGATGAAGGTACGGCGCAAGTGCGAGCCGCCCAGGGTCAGGTTAATCGAGAATAGGGTTACCGAGAGTGTCTCAGATTGAAGGCTGAAGCCCATACTTACTCGGTATCGTTGCGATCAGCCGAAGAAACGTGATGGTGAGATCTATCAGCGGTACGTTTGAACATCTCTAATTGATTGCCGCTCTGATTAAAACAGACTTCATCCATTATATGATGGATAAGCAGAAGCCCTCGGCCGCTTGGCTCAAGAAGCCGACAGGGCTCGGTAGGATCAGGCACCTTCTCAAGCGCGAAGCCCGCTCCTTCATCGGCGACCGTAAATCGCACACCCTGGGCGGTGAACTCCGCGACGATATGAACGGCCTTTCGTGGATCGCACCTATTGCCGTGTTTGATGGCGTTCACTATTGCCTCATCCAACGCGATAATCACTTCCGAATCACCCGGATTGACAATTCCCAGCCGGAGCATGCGCTCGTTTAGATAGTCCAGTACGCCGTCCAAGTGTCTAAACTCGCTTGGCATTTTGAAGGCAATGCGCTCTTCCAGGAATGGAAGCAGCTCGTCCAGGTGGATACGATCCGATTTGTTCGGGTCGTATGGATCGTAACCGGGGGTGCCGTAAGCGGCGGCAGCGTCATCACAATCGCGTTGATGCGGATCGTCCGCTCGCGATGAGACCTGTTCGGAATTTGCTTCGACGTTGCGCATCAAGCGAGCAGCCTAAAGCTACAAATAGCCACTGAATGTAGATCGTGCAATCCTTCAGCGCGATATCCTTATAGCATACGCAGCGGAATTAATCTACGTTTCTCGCGGACGCAGTGGGGGCTGCGTATGGTCGACACTAATCTCACACATGAGTCAGGGGGCTTGCGCCAAGGAAGGAATATGTGGTAAAAAGAGGTTAACTGAAAGCAGCAATTGAGGTGCCTCCTCAATTCCTGAAGTGAGCGGAATGGTAGAGGACGAGAAACTGGATGTGCAGTTCTCGTCCTCATTTTTTTGTGCTGAGGAAAAGTTATTGCGTTTTGGGCCACTAAGCCTAAGGGGAGTTTGTTAGTCCCTTACTTCTAAACGTATGCTAGTCCACCGTCGTCATCTGTATCCGACCTTCCTTTATCAGCCGAAAGCAACCACGTGCACCAGCACGCCTCAGTCGGTTGCGTCGGAAGTCAACGCAGGCTCTCTGTGGGCTTTTGCGGGGGCTAACAATGGGTGGTAGCTCTTTCCATAAGCAGTGGTGATTTTTTGAACATAGTTTTTGGTCTCCTTGTAATCAGGGACCTTATTGCCGCATTTTTCAACAGCCCCTTCGCCAGCGTTGTATCCGGCAAGAGCGAGCCTGACATCTCCGTTGAATCGATTGAGCAGCCATTTCAAGTAGCGCACTCCACCCCCAATGTTCTGTTCAGGATCATAGGGGTTCTTGACGTTGAATCGCTCGGCCGTCGCACCGATGATCTGCATCAATCCCTGCGCATCCTTGCCGGACCGAGCCGCCGGCTTAAACCGAGACTCTTGCCGGATTACGTAGTAGACAAGCTTAGGATCAACACCGTATCTGGTTCCGGCGTCGGTAATCATCCGATCAAGCTGTGGATCACCGCTGGTGAGGCTTCCGAGCGCCAAGAACTCAGGCGACTCCTCAGTAGCAGTAGCCCCAGCCACCGGTGCGGCTACGCGGCCGTGCAGAGTAAGCACCGCTCCGAGTATCAGTGCTGTAGCGACGAATTTGTAAAGAGCCTTCAACTTTATGCTGGATACCGCCGGAGAATACAGACGCATTTAGTTCCTGCCCCCTTGATCTTTGGTTATATGGTTGTCTTTTGGACGCGCGAAAAACGTTCTCAATATCAAACAGTAGTTTGATGCCTTCAATCGGCAAAATCAATATATCCCCTTTCATCACAAGAATTTCACAAGTTCTTGGCAAGCTTTATGCAACATTTGGGGTGTGGCTTGTTTGTTAGGTTGATCGGTTTAAGTTGTTTAGGGCCGGCTGTCCAATGTTGCCTATGATTAACGTTTGCCGAAGGTCGATGCTCCTCATATAATCGCCGCAAAGATGGCAAGAAGTAAGAGTCAAACTGAGGCGGTACAGCGTACGAGCGTGCCCGCAAGCACTCGAGTTTGGACCATAGCCAACGTACTCACCGGGATCAGGATAGTGCTTATCGTACCTTTTCTCTTCTTTATAAATGCCGGTTTTTTTGGCCGGGCGCTCCTGGTGTTCTTTATAGCGAGTGTGACTGACTTCGCAGACGGCTACATCGCTCGTAAACTAAAGCAGCAAACACGGCTCGGGCGTGTGCTGGACCCGATTGCCGACAAGTTGCTCACTACCGCCTCTTTTGTAGTTATGGCTCTGCCGCACGAAAACTTCGCCTCAATCCCATTATGGTTGGCGGTCGCCGTCGTTGGCAGAGACGTCCTCATTGTTTTAGGCGCGTTTGTAGTGACTCGACTGACCAGCTTTAGAGATTTCAAGCCCACGCTCTTAGGTAAGATCAACACTTTGGTGGAGCTAGGGCTGATCGTTTGGTTTCTGGTCTTCCACACAACGGGGCGGCTCATTTTCTTGTTGCCTTTTCTGTACACGATCGTGATCGCGTCCGTGATTGCGTCAGGTGCTGAATACGTTGGTCAGGGGTTCGGTATTCTGAGAAGGCATTTCAGTGAGAAGTAGCTCGATTTAGTATCCCCAAAACCCGAACAGACCGGAGTTCGAACCACCACCTCAGATAATAATGAAATCCAATCATTGTTGAGGCAGCAACACGTAAAAAACTTGACAGTATCCTGCTCAGATATTAAGATCAATTGACTTCAAATTCCGGAGGCATTCACGAAATGAGCAAGATTATAGGCATTGACCTTGGCACAACCAACTCGGTTGTCGCCGTAATGGAAGGCGGTGAGCCAGTGGTGATCAACAACTCCGAGGGGGCGCGGACCACGCCTTCGGTTGTTGCGTTCACCAAGGATGGCAATCGGCTAGTCGGGCAGGTAGCCAAGCGACAGGCGGTTACCAATCCCGAGAATACTGTTTACTCGATCAAACGCTTCATGGGCCGGCGGTTTGACGAGGTAAATGAAGAGATGAAAATGGTGCCCTACAAAGTCGTTCGGGCGGGCAATGATGTCAGAATCCAAGCGGGCGGCAAAGAGTGGTCTCCACCCGAGATTTCGGCGATGATTCTTCAAAAGCTCAAACAGGCAGCTGAGGACTATCTCGGACAAAAGGTGACCCAGGCGGTTATCACAGTTCCAGCCTACTTCAACGATTCTCAACGTCAGGCTACGAAGGACGCGGGTAAGATTGCGGGGCTGGAAGTCATGCGTATCGTCAACGAGCCAACTGCGGCCGCCCTTGCGTACGGACTCGACAAGAAGAAGGACGAGACCATTGCGGTCTTCGACTTTGGCGGGGGTACCTTCGACATATCGATTCTTGAAGTGGGTGAAGGAGTCGTCGAAGTTAAGTCCACAAACGGCGATACTCATCTTGGGGGGGATAACATCGATCAACGGATCATCGATTGGATCATCGAAGAGTTTCGAAAGGATCAGGGCATAGATCTTTCGAAGGACAAGATGGCTTTACAGCGACTGAAGGAATCAGCTGAAAAGGCAAAAATCGAACTCTCCTCGACTGCCGAGTCCGAAATCAACTTACCCTTCATCACCGCTGATCAGTCTGGACCGAAGCATCTGGTAATGAAGCTGACACGCGCCAAGTTCGAACAACTGGTGGAAGATATTCTGCAGAGAACGATTGGACCCTGTCGCGCCGCACTGGAGGACGCCGGTATAAAGACCGACAAAATCGACGAGGTGGTCCTGGTTGGCGGATCGACCCGAATTCCCAAAGTACAGGAGATGGTCAAGGAGTTCTTCGGACGCGAGCCTCATAAGGGAGTGAATCCGGATGAAGTGGTGGCGGTAGGCGCAGCTATTCAAGCTGGTGTCCTTGGGGGCGAGGTCAAGGACCTGCTCTTGTTGGACGTGACGCCGCTCAGCTTGGGGATCGAAACGCTCGGAGGTGTGTTCACAAAGCTGATCGAGCGCAACACGACGATTCCAACGCGTAAGTCAGAGATCTTTTCAACCGCTTCTGACAGTCAGACCTCGGTTGAGGTACACGTGCTCCAAGGCGAGCGATCGATGGCTGCGCAGAATCGAACGCTTGGCAAGTTTCATCTGGTTGGTATTCCGCCCGCGCCGCGCGGAGTTCCGCAAATCGAAGTGACCTTTGACATCGACGCGAATGGCATCGTCAACGTCTCTGCAAAAGACCTCGGTACCGGCCGCGAGCAGAAGATCACCATCACCTCCTCATCGGGTTTGGCCAAGGACGAGATAGACCGGATGATGCGTGATGCTGAGTCGCATGCGGATGAGGACAAGCAAGCGCGCGAGCGAATCGAAGCCCGCAACAAGCTTGATGGAATGATTTACTCGACCGAGCGTACGTTGTCCGAGCATCGCGACAAAATCGACGCTTCGACGGCGAGCGAAATTGAATCCGCCGTAGCCGAAGCAAAGGGCAAGCTTGATTCGAGTGATGCGACCGAAATCAACGCCGCATACGACAAACTAGTGAAGTCATCTCACAAACTTGCCGAGATCATGTACCAGCAAGCTTCCTCACAATCAGGTGGCGGCGACACCGGCGCCTCTGGGGCGGCCGCTGGGAGCGGAGCGCCGGGCGACGACACCGTCATCGACGCCGACTTCGTCGATGTTGATGAAAAGAAGTAAGGATTTGGTGCGGGATGCGTGATTCGTGAATTGTCCGGGTCACGCATCGCGCATCCTCTTTCACGCCTATGCAAGGACCGGACTACTACAAGCTGTTGGGTGTTCCGCGAAACGCGAAGGCTGAGGATATAAAAAAAGCCTATCGCAGATTGGCGCGGCGCCATCATCCGGACGTTAACCCCGGCAGCATTGATTCCGAAGATCTTTTTAAACAAATCTCCGAAGCTTTCGAAGTACTTTCCGATCCCAAGAAACGGGAGATATACGATCGTTACGGGTATTACTCCGAGCACGCTGCCGCAGGCGCAGGAGCTGCCTGGGGACCTGTGTTTGACTTCGCTAACTTTGGCGCCGCTAACTTCCGGGACATTTTTTCCGAGGTATTTAGCAACCTCAGACCGCAAACTTCACCGGCACGAAAGCAGGCCACGCGCGGCGCCGATTTGGAGCTCCCACTTGCATTGACCTTCGAGCAAGCGATGCAGGGTTTGACTACCAAGCTTGAAGTAGATCGCAGCATCACCTGTGGCGACTGCAGCGGAATGGGCGAGACTATAAGTCGCGACGTCACCTGTTCGGCCTGCAATGGTACCGGACAACAGACCAGGCGGATCGGAGGATCATCTAAGTGCCCTAAGTGCGGAGGCACAGGAAAAGTCGCGGTTGCATGTCCAACGTGCAGGGGCGAAGGAACCGTCCCTAAGCGCGAGACTATCTCCATCCGGATCCCTCCCGGTGTTGATACCGGATCGCGCGTTCGCGTGCCCGGCAAAGGGCTCGCCGGCAGTTTGAGTGGGCCACCGGGCGACCTCTTTATAATCGGCAACGTCGGTGAGCACGCTTACTTCAAACGGCAGGGCGATAACATCTACTGCACCGTGCCTATTACCGTGCCCGAGGCAGCCCTCGGGGCCAAGATTGAAGTCCCCACAGTCGACGGCAAGGCTGTGTTGAGAATTCCCCCAGGCACCGCTTCCGGCCAACGATTCCGGTTGCGAGAGCGGGGTGCTCCAAGCCTTCGCGCGGGCGGTATTCGCGGCGATCAGTTCGTCGAAGTAAGAATCACGCTTCCTAAGGTAATTAGCGAGGAGACCAAGGATTTGCTAGGACGTTACGCCCGTTACAATCCGGAGAACCCGCGCGCGGAAATGGGCCTAGAATGATTGAGCAGGGTATGTATTGGTTGCTACCGCTCGCGCTGATCGCGCTGGTGTTCTGGGCACTCGTTCGCGATAGCGACCGGCGCCGTCGTCGCACCGTCGAGGAGTGGGAACGTGATTTCGCAGCGGGACAGGGCAAGACCACCCAATTCATACGCGCCGCGGCAATGGGGCTGGAGGCGATCCTCATCGACGAAAAACGCGAGGCAATCCAATATCAGAAGGACGAAGAACAAGGAATGACTAAGACCGGCACCAAAGGCGACGATGCCGATCGAACTGCGGCGAAAAACAATGGCCAAGAGTAGAACAGCAAAGAAATATACAATAAGCGTCGTGGCGGAGGAGTACGACGTCCACCCGCAGACGTTGCGTTTGTACGAGCGAGAGGGGCTGATCAAACCATCGCGCTCAGCGAAAGGCACTCGCTATTACACCGAAGAAGATATTCAACGCCTCGAGCTGATACTCAATCTTACCCGCGATCTCGGTGTCAATCTCGCCGGTGTTGAAATAATCCTGAATATGCGCGAGAAGATGAATCGCATGCAGCGCGAATTTGAAAATTTCCTCCAGTACATTCGTGAGAACATTTCCCAAGAGATGTTCAGCTCCGACGAGAGTGCAAAAAGCGCTCTAGTCCCAAGACGGCGTATTGAGCTGGTCGTCAAGAACGGCGGCGCCGCGGATTAGTCATTCATACCAGCTTCAGGGTTTCACAGGCCAGCAAACTACTAAGGGCTCAAAACAAACTCAATCCGGCGAGGCTAGTTGGGGTTCAGCCGCCGCTCTCATTTGCCGATTGCAACGCCGCCAAAGGTTTATTCGTAGCACTGAACAAACTCTATTCTTTTAACATTGTCCTAAACGCACCTCCCATCATATATTGTTCGCAATTCTTCCTGGGTTCATGTAGTCAGAAAACTTCAGACTTAGGTCTCTTCGGAGGTGTCCTGATATGCATGCCCAGCTTTCTTGCAGAACCACACTCACGCTCATCGGGTTGCTGGTCTGGTTCTTCATAGCAGTCAACCGAACAAACGCTGACGATCTCGACAGCATTGTCTTTGAAGGCGTGATCCGCGATACCACGGGCGCGGTGATACCAGGAGCGAGGGTCTCTGCGACTAATGTCGCTACAGGGGTTGAGCGCTTAGCGACGAGCAACGGTGACGGTCGCTTTCGAATTGCAGTCAGCGTCCCCGGTAACTATAAGCTCAGGGCCGCCGCAGCCGGCTTCAACGACGAAGAGAGTCAGGAGCTCGTCACAACCACCGGCCGCACTTTTGCCATCGACCTGACCCTGACACCTGCCGGCGCGAGTGAGCAAATTACGGTCGCTGCGACGAGTCTTCCGTTGATTGACACTAGCCGCACGGTTGTTGGCGACACGATAACCCAACGGGAGCTTGAAGACCTCCCAATAATCAATAGAGATCCACTTCAACTCGTTTTTCTACTTGGCGGCGTGACCGAAGCGCCTTTATCCACGACGGAGCTGGCCGATGAGGGGCGTGGCGTCTTTTTGCGAGGCACGCCCGAAGAGGCGGGGTCGTTCTCGCTTACCGGGGCTCCGGCGACGTCAAACAACATAACCATCGATGGGCTCGACAACAACGATGATCGTTCCGCGCGCGAACGAATAAGCCTAAACGTTGAATCGATCGCCGAAGTCCAGATTATCACCAATCAGTATGCCGCAGAATATGGG
>JBASRM010000248.1:0-5173 GCA_049273835.1 Blastocatellia bacterium
GGATCCATCTTGGTCTAACCTTACCGCGATAACTTGAACCACGAGTTGTGGCGAGGCGCTCGGCATCGTTCAGCATGTATATGGGACTGGGTATATCTGCGAATTGTGCGATGTTTCTATCTGCTCAGAGTGTGTGGACGAGGACGCCGGCCCGGCGATCAGCTGCCGGCCGTGCGGACACTCTGAAGAAAGTGAGATCTAGACTATATGGCTCGAGCGATCTGGAAAGGTAAGCTGAAACTGGGTACCACCAACATACTTGTGGGTCTGTATTCAGCCGTTGTAGATCGCACAGTGCACTTCAATATTCTCGAAGAGCGCGCCATGGAGCGGGTCAAGCAACATATGATTGATCCGGAAACCGGGAAGGAAGTTCCGAACGACGAAATTCAAAAAGGCTATGAAGTGGAACCGGGAACGTTCGTCATTCTGACGGACGAGGAGCTGGAAAAACTCAAGCCCGAGCCTTCACGCGACATTGAAATCCTTCACTTTATCAAGCCCGATCATCTCGATAGTCAGTGGTACCAACGACCGTACTACCTTGCGCCCGATGGCGACGCCAAAAACTATTTCGCGCTCGCGGACGCGCTCGCCAACCAGGAAAGGGAAGGAGTTGCTCGGTGGGTAATGCGCGACAAGGAGTACGTCGGGGCCCTCCGAGGCCAGGACGGGTACTTGATGCTTATCACGCTCCGGAACGCCGAAGAGGTTGTCTCCGCCCAGGCGCTGCCTTCACCGGGCGGGCGGGCGCTTGATAAGAAAGAACTGAACATGGCAAAGCAACTGGTCGAGTTGCTCGCCGGCGAGTTTGATCCGGCCGAATTCCGAGACGAGTATCGCGAACGAGTCGAGGAGTTTATTCAAACAAAGGCCAAAGGAAAGACGCCGAAACTGCGCGCCCTTCGAACCAAGCGCGCGTCTTCGGCGTTGGGCTCGGTGCTCTCCAAGAGCATCGCCACTTTGAAAAAGGAGAAAGCCGCTGCCTAGAAAGACACGAACAAATAGTGAGGAAAAAAAGAACGCGACACTTCGGCCGTTTTGGTCGGGCACGATTACGTTCGGCCTCGTTAGCGTTCCGGTTGATTTGTATCCGGCAAACCGAAGCGATGGGGGTTCGCTCAGAATGCTCGGACCAAACGGCATGCCGCTCGCCCGCCGATACTACTCGCCGGAGACGGGCCGCGATCTGGACGACGACCAGATGGTTCGCGGATACCCGGTCAGTAAGAAAAAATACGTGGTTGTTACGGATGAGGAACTCGAGCGGCTCGCACCCGAGAAGACCCGAGACATCGATCTTCGCCGATTTGTTGAGAAGGACAAGATCCCTCCGATCTATTTCGAGCGGGGCTATTTCCTTACCCCGGGTCGTGACACTCAGAAGGCTTATCGGCTCCTCGCCGAAACAATGGAGGACCTCGGCCGCGTGGGCATCGGCAGCTTTGTCATGCGCGGAACGGAATATCTGGTCGCAATTCTGTCTGAGAACGGTATCCTCCGGGCCGAGACGCTCCGGTTCGCCGATGAGCTTCGTTCTCCCGCCGATGTCGGCCTTCCAAAAAGAAAAAAGGCGTCGAACGCGGCCCTGAAGCGCTTTGAGTCGCTGATCAAGAAGAAGACTAAAAATCGTTTGTCACCTGGAGAAATGAAAGACAAGGAAACGGAGCGCTTGCTCAAGTTTGTTGCAAAAAAGCGTAAGAGTCGCAAAGACGTAGTCAAAACCGGAGATACGGGAGTCGCGGAGGGAAAGGTCCTGGACATCATGGAGGTTCTCAAGAAGAGCCTGGCGAAGAAGGGCGATTGATTCCGGTCGTACCCGAACAGGAACTGAAAGCGAGATGGGAATGGGAAGGACGATGACAGTTACAAAGGGTCTTTTGGCGGGATCGGTCGGCGGGCTGGCAGCATCGTGGGTCATGAACGTCTTCCAAAAGGGTCTCAGCAAGATTTTTGAGGGTGACCAAAAACCTCACGGCGCACAATCCTTGCAACAGGGCTCACCAGGTCACGGTGTTGCAGCGGAATTGCGTGACCGAGGCGTCGACGACCCTGACGACAATGCCGCCGAAAGGACCGCGAATTTTGCCGCGGTGAGTATTCTCGATCGAGGACTCTCGGAAAGCGAAAAGCACACTGCGGGGGGTGTGGTTCACTACGTGTTTGGAATCAGCACCGGTGCCGTTTACGGCGCGGCTTCGGAGCTCTTCCCGGACGTTGCCAAAGGATTTGGCCTGCCCTTCGGCGCATCGGTCTGGTTGCTCGCCGATGAAATCACAGTTCCGGCGCTCGGGTTGTCGAAATCGGCCAAGGATTACCCGATCTCAAAGCACGTCTACGCGCTTGCATCGCACCTCGTTTATGGTGTAGCAACTGATCTGACTCGGCGGATGGTCAAACGTGTGCTGTAGATTCTCAAGCTGAATGACCGCATTCATCTGACTGCTTGGACGATTCTAATATCAAAAACCTGCCAGGCGCCCGCAAAGCCGCGATGCCGGACTTTATCGCGCCGCAACTCGCCACACTGGTCAAGGAACCACCACCGGGAAACGACTGGTTTCATGAATTGAAGTTCGATGGATACCGGCTGGTTTGCCACATCAATCGCGGGAAGGTGCAGTTTTGGACCCGTAATCAGAAGAATTGGACTCACAAGTTCTCCGCTCTTCTCGAATCCACGAAGGCGCTCCCGGCAACGACCGCCATTATCGACGGCGAGGTTGTTGTAATGGACGCGGAGGGTCGCACAAGCTTTCAGAAGCTACAACAAGCGTTGGGCGCCGGTAGAGCTGCCGTAATTATCTATCAAGTCTTCGACCTGATCTATCTCGACGGCTTCGATTTAACCAGGACGCCTCTCCGAGAAAGAAAGCGGCTGCTCGAAGAATTGTTTAACTCCGCCGGCAGCACCGGCCGGCTCCGCTACAGCGATCATGTTGAGGGAAACGGCTCGGCGTTCTTCAAGCAAGCTTGCAACTTCGGGCTTGAGGGAATGGTCTCAAAGTTAGCGTCCTCGTTTTATGACTCGACGCGCAATCGAAACTGGTTAAAGGTAAAGTGCATAAAGCGGCAGGAATTCGTGATTGCCGGATACACACCGTCTTCGAAAGGGCTGCCGGGATTTGGCTCGTTGGTTTTGGGCGTTTATGAAGATGGTAATCTCGTTTACTGCGGCCGCGTGGGCACTGGCTTCAGCTTCAAGCAACGTCTGGAATTGAAAAAGAAGCTTGATAGTATCCATCGTGCGGCCTCGCCCTTCGACAACCTGCCAAAGGACCCGGGCTTGCGCGAGGCTCACTGGGCTGAGCCAAAATTGGTTGGCGAAGTCGAGTTTATTGAATGGACTTCCGAGGGGTTGATCAGACATCCTTCTTTTCAAGGCCTTCGCGATGACAAGACAGCCCAGGAGGTGCGCCGCGAGTTGCCCCAGATTTCAGAGAGCGCGAACCGAGCTAAGAAAAACTAGCAATGTTCTGAGTTCAGTTGCGCAGCTAGCAACGTTCTGAGTTCAGTTGCGCAGCTAGCAACGTTCTGAGTTTCAGTTGCGCAGCTAGCAACGTTCTGAGTTCAGCCTTTAGGCTGCTCCGCCAAAGACAAGCCGGACGAACGCAAGCTAAAGCTTGAACTCAGAACGCATCTTAAAAACGCAGCTAGCAACGTTCTGAGTTCAGCCTTTAGGCTGCTCCGGCAAAGACAAGCCGGACGAACGCAAGCTAAAGCTTGAACTCAGAACGCTTGAACTCAGAACGCGGCTTGAATTTAGAACGCAGCTTGAACTCAGAACGCTTGAACTCAGAACGCATCCAGCTATGATCAGAATCCTTTTCTCTTGTCTCTCCGCGTTGTTGCTCACTCTGTTTTCCGGAGCATCGCCCCAACCAAGCGCGGCCGCCTCATACGACTCCGAGCTGATCCTCCCGCTGGAACACTGGCATAACCATGCTTCCTGCATCGTAGAGTGCCCCAACGGCGACTTGCTGGTGTGCTGGTTTCATGGATCAGGCGAGCGCACGGCCGACGACGTTAAGATCGAAGGAGCCAGGTTGAGAAAAGGTTCGAAGAGCTGGAGCCAGCGCTTCACGTTAGCTGATACCCCAAACTATCCTGACACCAACCCCACAATGTTTATCGACCCACAGCAACGACTCTGGTTGCTGTGGCCCACGATTCTTGCGAATGAATGGCACACAGCGTTGATGAAGTATCGGGTATCATCGGATTTCCAAAGGTCGGACGGCCCGCCTCGCTGGGATATTAGCGAGGTATTGCACGTCACTCCTGGGTCTGACTTTGAAACGTCGGTCACCCGGGCGATCGCCGCTTTTGAAGCTGCGACGCGGGATGCGCCCCCAGAAGAACAAAGGGTCATCAAGGCTTATGTTGACCGGACGAAGAAAAACGCCGCCGACAAGTTCTTTCGCCGGCTCGGATGGATGACCCGGGCCCATCCTTTTGTGCTCGATCAAAAAAGACTGATTGTCCCGCTCTACTCCGATGGTTTTTCATTCTCGTTAATGGCAATCACGGATGATTGGGGCAAAACGTGGACGACCAGCACTCCGCTCGTCGGGGCAGGCAACATACAACCGAGCATTGTGAAGAGGAAGGACGGCACGCTGTTAACTCTTATGCGGGACAACGGTCCGCGTCCGAAGCGGCTCCATTTGAGCGAATCTCGCGATCGAGGGAAGACATGGAGCCCCGTCGTGGATAGCGCGATCCCGAATCCGGGGTCCGGGGCCGAGATCATCTCTCTGACTAACGGCCACTGGGTGCTGATCTACAACGACACCGAGCAGGGCCGCAATAGTTTGGCAGTATCCATCTCTACGGATGAAGGGCAGACTTGGAAATGGACCCGGCATCTCGAATTAGAGCCTGCGGGGCCCGAGGCAGGAGCGTTCCACTATCCGTCAATCATCCAGGCTCGAGACGGTTTGTTGCATGCGACTTACAGCTATCACTTGAATAAGAAAGGTCTGCCGCTCGATGCTGATGGCGAACCGGCCAGAAAATCGATAAAGCACGCTCGCTTTAACGAAGAATGGGTCGTGCAAGGCGATGTCAACTAGCAGACTCGACACTAAAGTATGCGCGTCAGGATTTCGCGCATACCCCACGCGCCAGACACTGTGCGAAAACTCCCCGAATCCCACCCACGGCAGTGGGT
>JBASRM010000250.1:0-12133 GCA_049273835.1 Blastocatellia bacterium
ATTCAATCGAGCCGTATCAGGCAATGCGATTCAACACAATGCCCGCGTCGGCATCGGCGTTGTATTCAGGCTTGCAGACAGAAGAGATTAGGCAGAACGCTTTCGAGAGTGGTCTTCGGGTCCTGCGCAGCTTGCGAACCGACCGAACTTGACTGCTAGCCGGGTGCTGGAGCTCTGCGAAAATCAGGTTGGCTTGCACGATACTGATTGCAGGTTTTTACCAGGCGAGCATTCCTCGGTTGGCGACCACTTCGAGCCATCGTCGAAGGAGACTCTGGTAAGTTGAAACAAGACGATCATCCTGTCAGGCAATACAGCACCAAACCTTGCCGAAGCGGCAGCAGTCTCGCCGGTGTAAATATTCACTTTGTCCTCTTGAAGTACGCGTTGGCTGAGAGAATTCAGCGCTTCGTCGAAGACGTCAAGCCGCCATTGCACTTCGGTGATTCTTCGAGTGGCATCGTTATTGGTGATCGTAAGCACCGAACGCAAACGCGTAAGAAAGCCCATGCTGTCTGCTTCCAGTCTGGCGCTGCGCAACGTGAACCGACAGTTTTCCGAGTTGCCGTTTGAATCGATTTTCGCCGGCAATTCAGTGCTGAAAGTTCGATCCTGTCGAAAGAGCCGCACTACTCTCTTGCATTGGTCCTCGCCGTAAGATGGCTGACCCGATAGAACCGCGACCAGCGTGAGTGCCGGTAGTATGTGTGCCGTTTTCATTCCGGTGTGCTTCGTTCAATCAGCTATAACGCAACCAGCGGCCCAGCTCGGCGATGCTGGGCCGTTTACCGTACATCAGTATGCCGACCCGGTAAATCTTTGCCGCGACCCAAACGCTTCCTAATATCGTCGCCAGCATGATGGCCATCGACGCGAGGATTTGCCACAGCGGCGGATTGATCACTGCGATCCGCAACATCATAAGCGTGGGAGCGAAGAACGGTATCATCGAAAGCAGTATCGACGATGTGCTGTTGGGGTTCGACATCACCAGGCCGAAAATCATCATCGGCATCACGATCAACATAGTCACCGGTAACTGTACTTGTTGAGCGTCTTCCTCGCTCGACACTATCGCACCTACCATAGCGTACAGCGTTGCATACAGAAAAAACCCGAGCAGAAAGTAAACTACAAAGTAAATCAGCAAGCTGACCGGGATATTCGGCATCTTTGCTCCCTGCGACGCAAACAGTGTCGCGCCGAACAATGAAAGCAACGCCGTCGATAACGCCCAGATCCCAATTTGAGTCAGACCCACCAGACCAATACCCAATAGCTTGCCAAGCATCATCTGAGTTGGTCTAACGGACGATATCAGTACTTCAACTATGCGGGACTGCTTCTCTTCGATCACGCCACGCATCACAAATATCCCGTAGAACAAAACTGTTATGTAAAGGAAGAACAGCAGCGCGAAGGCCACCATGAATTCCTGCCGCATCCCTCCTTCTTTGGACTCTCCTCCGGCGCCGATCTTGAACTTCTTGAGATCCACCGGTTTCATGTAGTCGCTAATCTTGGTTGCGTCAAAACCCGCCCGCATAAGCCTCCGTTCGGAGATTGCCGCACTGATTGACTCTTCGAGCGCGCGAATCGAAAAATCGCTGAGGTTCTTCGCGTGATACTCCGGCGGTTTATTATCGAGCACATCCGGACCCAGGATCAGGTAGGACGTCTCCGAACCCTTTTCCCCTCCTCCGTTGGACTGGCGCTTGATCAAGTCATTTGGGTTCTGATCCCGAGGCACGATCTGCCGCGTAAGTACGAACTGTGTAGGTCTTCCGAATCCTTCTTCGCCATCCGAGTCGGATCGTGAGCCGCGTGTTTCCACTCGCTGTTTGATCGCCTCAAACAGCGCGGAATCGCCGCTCTGATCGAGCACCGTCACCTGGCGCTCACCACCGCTTCCCCGTTGGGCCAGAAAGCCCGGTAGTATGACGAGCCCAAGTAGCAAAAGCGGGCTTATTATGGTACCGATCACGAATGAGCGGGTTCGCACGCGAACGATGTACTCACGCTTGATTATCACCCAAACTTTTTTCATAGGCTTATCCTGTGATCTCCGCGGGCTGTGCGACGGCTTTCGATCCGGTTACGCTCTCGATGAAGATCTCGTTGAGCGAAGGCTCGACAAGCTCGAAGCGATTCACCCGCGCACCACCTGCCAGCGCCCGCTTGAGCACTTCCTGGGCATCAACGCCTTCGTTAAGCAGAATCTCGCTGTAGTTGGCAAAACGGTTATGACGTTTGACCAGATCATCGCCTAAGAAGGAGTCGGTCCCCTCGTAATCGAGTATGACCGTGTTCTTGCCGTAGCGCCGCTTTACGGCTTTCAAAGGACCGCTAAGCACCTGCCTGCCGTGATTGATCAGACAGATGTCGTCGCACATCTGCTCGACCTGTTCCATCTGATGAGTGGAGAAGATGATAGTCTTCCCGCCCTTCTTCAAGTCGAGAATCACTCCCTTGAGCAAATTGACGCTTACCGGGTCGAGCCCTGAAAACGGTTCGTCCAGAATCATAACTTCGGGCTCATGGATAATGCTTGCGATGAATTGGACCTTTTGCTGCATCCCCTTGGATAGATCGGTCGGTTTCTTGTTCTTCCAGTCTGAAAGCTCGAGTCGTTCAAGCCACTCATCGACTCGCTTTGAGGCTTCAGTGGCGTTCAGCCCTTTGAGGTTTGCGAAAAAGATGAGCTGGTCGCCGATCTTCATTTTCTTGTACAGTCCTCTCTCTTCGGGCAGATATCCGATGTGCGGCTGCAACTTGGAGGATACGTGCTGTCCCATCACCAATACGTCGCCCTCATCTGGCGCGAAGATGTTGACCATCATCCGTATCGATGTTGTCTTACCCGCGCCGTTTGGCCCGAGAAGACCGAAGAGCGTGCCTTGCCTGACCTCCAGAGACAGGTCTCTAACAGCCACAAACTGATCAAACCGCTTGGTGACATTTTTTAATTCCACGACATTCATCAAATGTCCTCCGCGTTCACGACATCAAACCCCAGGTTGGACGGCCAATGAGAATCCGCCACGACGCGTGGCTTGAACTGTTTCTGACAGGCCCGTGAGCTCAAGCCTGCCTATGATGATTCGCGATTGCCCGATTCCCTGTACACTGCCGGATCGAAATTCCTGGTGGTATTCTCGGTCACACTTGGAAGGTCAATAGGGGGCGCCGGCAACTGCTGAGGCGCATAGTCCCGAGCAAACGGCTTAGGTGTCTTCTCTGAGTGGGCGACCGGTTGAGAGTTGGTGGTCACGCGCAACAACAGCCATACTAGTGATCCTATAACGCCGAACACGGTGGCGCCGCCGAAGGCCATTATCGCGATAAGTGCACGGGTGTCGAAGTTCGGCCGTTCTCCAAGGTTGTAGACCGTCGCAAACAGAGCAATGAACCCGGCGATGCTGACCAGCGCCACCAGGAAGAGCATCCCCAAAGCTGCTCCTTGCGACCCCTTTCCCTCGATTGGGGTCGACGCGCTCAGCCCTGCGCCGCATCGCTTGCAGTACTTCAAGCCTTGAGTTGTTTGGTCGCCGCAATTCGGGCAATACATTGGCCGCCTCCAGTGTTGATCAAAGCGTGCGCATCGGGACCCTCTCGACCGGACTCATCGCGGGTTATTCACTCATCCTATGCGCGCTGCTGGAACGAACGCGTCGTATTATCAGTAACGCATACCATCGGGCTGCGTCGGTTCGACCGGCGCGTCTAACTGTTGTCTCAAGCCTCGTGGCGATTGGGTCGCACAACCAGGACGATACATCTTGCCTCCAGACCCATTGGGTCCTCGATATGAAGTCTACTGAACAGGGAAACCCAGTGCTACTACGACCCTCGCAAGTTTCAGGTTCGCATTCCCCGCCTCGAAGCTGCGATTGAGCGAATAATATCAGCAGCAACGGAAGCGTCCAAGGCGGACAAGCGCAGCGTGAAACTGTCGCAACAGTAGCGTGAAACTTGCCGTCGCTTGAAACCGCGTGTTAGATTGAGCTTCATTTAATGCTTGAAGCTTCAAACCATCCTGAGGAGTTAAACGCAATGTCGCAGCCGGCTTCATCGATATCCGAAAACCCACCGCGCCCGCTCACTTCGCTCACCGACGAGGAGTCGTTATTTCGCCAATCAGTTCGCGAGTTCGCTGAGCAGCAGGTCCGTCCGCTTGCGAGTGAAATGGATGAGAAAGGCAAGTTTGCTCCTGAACTTCTCGAGCAATTCTTCGAGCTCGGTTTGATGGGAATAGAAGTTCCTGAAGAATACGGAGGCCAGGGAGGTACTTTCTTCAACGCCATCCTCGCGGTCGAAGAGCTTTCGCGGGCGGATGCCTCGGCCGGCGTGATCGTCGACGTGCAGAACACGCTGGTCAACAACGCCTTCCTGCGGTGGGGAACCGAGGATCAAAAGCGGCGATACCTCCCGCGATTGAGCGCCGATACAATCGGGGCCTACGCGCTGTCGGAAGCCGGCTCGGGGAGCGATGCGTTCGGGCTGGCGACCAGGGCCGAAGAGAAGGGCGATGCGTTTTTGCTGAATGGCCACAAGCTGTGGATTACCAATGGAGCCGAGGCCGGAGTCTTCATTGTTTTCGCCAACGCCGCGCCCGATAACGGCTATCGAGGCATTACCGCGTTCATCGTGGAAAAAGAGATGGCGGGATTCACTGTCGGCAAGAAGGAGAACAAGCTGGGGATACGCGCAAGCTCCACGTGCGAACTCATTCTGGAAGACTGTCTGGCCGGAAAAGAGAACGTCCTGGGTGAAATCGGAAAGGGATACAAGATCGCAATCGAGACGCTCAATGAAGGCCGAATCGGGATCGGCTCGCAAATGGTCGGCGTCTCGCAGGGCGCGCTCGAATGCGGCATCAACTATTCGAAAGAGCGCCGCCAGTTCGGCAAATCGGTCTCGCATTTCCAGGGGGTACAATTTCAGATCGCACAGATTGCGACCGAGCTCGAAGCGGCGCGTCTAATGGTATACAACTGCGCGCGGATGAAAGATGCTGGCGAAGACTTCGTCAAGCAAGCGGCGATGACCAAGCTGTTTACTTCTCAAGTGGCGGAGCGTGTCACGTCGCAGGTGGTCGAGTTGTACGGCGGTTACGGCTACACAAAAGACTACCCGGCTGAGAAGTATTACCGTGATGCGAAGATCGGGAAAATATACGAAGGCACGTCAAATATGCAGCTTCAAACGATCGCCAAGTTGATTCTTGGTGATGTTTGAGATCCGACCTGCGAGGTTGCTCAGGCGAGGTCAAAACCAGGCAGGAGTAAGAACCGAAACACAGATTCCAGTTAGATTGAGACACAATCGAGGGCGTGTTGGTGCTGTGGTCGCCGCGTTCACGCCGCTAGCTAAGAAGGAGGAACCATGAGATTGCAGAAGACGATTCGTGTGGGTGGTATGCTGTTTTTGCTGTTCAGTTTGAGCATTGTTTCATACGCTCAGAGGCGGCAACGCGACGATAACGACAGGAGATACCAGGGCAGATGGGAGAGTCTTGGTATGTCGTATGTAGATGGAAGGTCGGATCACGATAGGATTACCGTGAACAACCGCGGGACGTTCCGTGCGGTTCAGCTTGGGATCAAAGGTGGAGAAATCGAGTTTCAGCGAGTGCTTGTGCGCTTCGAGAACGGAGAAGAATCTGAACTTCAGGTTCGCGATAGAATTCCCGACCGCGGTAAGACTCGTAGAATTGACCTGCCCGGTGAGCGGCGCAGAATTCGAAGCGTCGAGTTCTGGTATTCGAAGCCAAATTGGCGCTCGCGCCCGCGCGTACAAGTCTGGGGCATGCGTTGACCCGATCAGAGTAGCGATGACTTGTCCCACATAAGCGACCGTTTAGAGTGGAAGACAACTTACTCCGAGGCTAAACGTTGCTCAGAGCGCGATGGTTATCGAACCCGAAATGATCACCATTCCGGCCGGTGAGTTTTATATGGGTTGCGCCACCGGCCGGGAAAGCGAACGACCAGTTCATAAAGTGTTCGTTGACGAGTTCGCTATTGCGCGTCTCGCGGTCACCAATCAGCTCTACCGGTTTTTCGTCGAGTCGACAGGACATCAATCTCCCAAAGGCTGGAGCGATTCGAGCTTCAATCATCCGCAGCAACCGGTGACCAGCGTGAATTGGTTCGACGCGACCGCTTACTGTGAGTGGCTGGGACAGGCGACGGGCCGTCAATACCGGCTTCCAACCGAAGCGGAGTGGGAGCGAGCCGCCCGCGGTGGACTCGAAGGCAAGCTCTACACCTGGGGCGACGAACCGCCCCAGGATCAACCTGACTACCTTCGATTCTGGCTGAATGGGCCGGAGCGATCCGGTCAAAGGTCACCTAACCGGTTTGGACTTCACGACATCGGAGAAAATGTTCACGAATGGTGTTCGGACTGGTTCAACGAGCGCTACTATATTGATTCGCCTTTGATCAACCCTAAGGGCCCGAAAGACGGGACGCGCCGCTCGTCGCGGGGCGGATCGTGGCGCCACCAGATCAAGATCACTCGGGTAGCCGCGCGAAGCAGCATTCCCCCTGAGTCAAAATACAGCGACTACGGCTTTCGGTGTGCGATGAGCCTGGTCGCAAACCATTGACAAGCCCGACGTTGGTTACTAGTATCTAGCCGGACGCTTGAGTTCGCACGATGAAGCTTCGGGCCTAATCGTTTGGACGCTTCGCCAGTGCGGCACAACTCTTTCAAGCAGAGTTGTAATCCTTAAAATCCACTTAAAGCGTTTTATACCTCTCGCAACCCAACATGTCTACGCCGAGCCGCGGGTTAACTACCAGTGCGCCCGCCACACGCGCACTCGAATCGAGGGACTATGCTAAACAAAGAAGCGAGCACAAGTTCTTTTGACCCCACCCAGTTGTTGCAAGCTTTAACGGCCTTCAAGAAAGGTGATTTCTCCGTGCGTTTGCCCGAAGAGGCGACTGGAATAGAGCGGGAAATTGCCAGAACCTTCAACGAGATAGTCGAGCTCAATAACGGCCTCACCAGTGAGCTGCAGCGAGTCAGCGGTGCGAAAGCGAACGGGAAAGCTCCACGAAACAAGAAGCCGCCGGCGGCAAAAGGCGGGTGGGCAAAGTCCTTCAAAGCACTGAGCACAATTGCCGATCTCATGCCGCGGTCGCGGTCAAAGAAGGCGGCGGCAAACCTCGCGAACGACGATCGTCTCAACACGAGGGAGTTGTTGAAGACCGTCGTCGCGTTGAAGAGCGGAGACTTCTCAGTGCGCCTGCCCGAAGACTGGGTCGGTATCAACGGCAAGATTGCCGATACCCTCAACGAGGTTATCGGACGAAACGACAGGCTCACCCGAGAGCTCGAACGTGTCAGCAGGGTCGTCGGCAAAGAAGGCAAGATTGCTCAACGGGCTGCGTTACCGGTCGCCGACGGTTGCTGGAGCAGCCTGGTTGATTCGGTTAACACATTGATAGACGACATGGCTCGGCCTACGACGGAAATGGCTCGCGTAATCGGCGCGGTCGCAAACGGCGATCTTTCACAAACGATGGCGTTGGAAGTTGACGGCCGGCCCTTGAAAGGTGAGTTCTTTAGATCCGTCAAACTCGTCAACGCAATGGTCGGGCAATTGGGGTCGTTCGCTTCAGAAGTGACTCGCGTCGCGAGAGAAGTAGGAACCGAGGGAAAGCTTGGCGGAGAGGCCAAGGTAAAAGGCGTAGCAGGGACCTGGAAAGACCTGACCGATAGCGTCAACTCGATGGCCGGGAACCTCACCGCCCAAGTTCGTAACATCGCCGAGGTGACTACCGCGGTTGCAAGGGGCGATCTGTCAAAGAAAATCACCGTCGATGTGCGCGGAGAAATTCTAGAGCTCAAGAATACGATCAACACGATGGTCGACCAGCTCAACGCGTTCGCCTCGGAAGTCACCCGCGTTGCTAGAGAAGTCGGAACCGAAGGTAAGCTTGGCGGACAGGCAGTTGTGCCCGATGTCGCCGGCACCTGGAAGGACCTGACCGACAATGTTAACTCGATGGCTGGAAACCTGACCGGCCAGGTGCGAAACATCGCCGAAGTCACCACCGCAGTGGCAAACGGAGATCTTTCAAAGAAGATCACCGTAGACGTCAAGGGTGAGATTCTAGAACTCAAGAACACGATCAACCGAATGGTCGATCAGCTAAACTCATTCGCCTCTGAAGTTACGCGCGTGGCGAGAGAGGTGGGTACGGAAGGAAAACTCGGCGGCCAAGCCGAGGTTCGAGGCGTAGCCGGAACCTGGAAGGACCTGACCGACAACGTCAACTCGATGGCTGGAAACCTGACCGGCCAGGTGCGAAACATCGCCGAAGTCACCACCGCGGTGGCAAACGGAGACCTCTCCAAAAAGATCACCGTCGACGTGAAAGGAGAAATCCTCGAGCTCAAGAACACAATCAACCGGATGGTCGACCAGCTCAATTCGTTCGCCTCTGAAGTTACCCGCGTGGCAAGAGAGGTCGGCACGGAGGGCAAACTCGGGGGCCAGGCTGAGGTGCCTGGCGTGGCCGGAACGTGGAAGGACCTCACCGACAACGTCAACTTCATGGCGGGCAACCTCACTGCTCAAGTGCGAAACATCGCCGAGGTTACCACCGCCGTGGCCAAGGGCGACCTCTCAAAGAAGATCACTGTGGACGTGCGAGGAGAGATCCTCGAGTTGAAGAACACCTTCAACGTGATGGTCGATCAGCTCAACTCGTTCGCGTCCGAAGTTACCCGTGTGGCTCGCGAGGTCGGCACGGAAGGCAAGCTCGGAGGACAAGCTGATGTCCGCGGTGTCGGCGGAACGTGGAAGGATTTGACCGACAGCGTCAATTCTATGGCCGGAAACCTGACCGGGCAGGTGCGCAACATCGCCGAGGTCACCACCGCAGTGGCCAAGGGCGACCTCTCCAAGAAGATCACGGTCGACGTCAAGGGAGAAATCCTGGAGCTGAAGAACACGATCAACGTTATGGTCGACCAGCTAAACGCGTTTGCTTCGGAAGTCACCCGCGTGGCCAGAGAAGTCGGAACGGAAGGCAAGCTTGGCGGCCAGGCGATTGTGCCCGACGTCGCCGGCACCTGGAAGGACCTGACCGACAACGTGAACTCGATGGCCGGCAATCTGACAGGCCAGGTGCGAAACATCGCCGACGTCACCACCGCGGTGGCAAACGGCGACCTTTCAAAGAAGATTACAGTCGATGTGAAGGGAGAAATCTTAGAACTCAAGGACACGATCAACCGAATGGTGGATCAGCTCAATTCGTTCGCGTCTGAAGTAACCCGCGTCGCGAGAGAAGTCGGAACGGAAGGCAAGCTGGGCGGACAGGCCGACGTGCGCGGCGTTGGAGGCACGTGGAAGGACCTGACCGACAGTGTGAATTCGATGGCCGGGAACCTGACCGGCCAGGTGAGAAACATCGCCGAGGTCACGACCGCAGTGGCAAACGGAGACCTTTCCAAAAAGATCACCGTCGACGTGAAAGGAGAAATCCTCGAGCTCAAGAACACCATCAACCGAATGGTGGACCAGCTCAATTCGTTCGCGTCTGAAGTCACTCGCGTGGCGAGGGAAGTCGGCACTGAGGGCAAGCTGGGCGGTCAGGCACAAGTGCCTGGCGTGGCCGGAACGTGGAAGGACCTCACCGACAACGTCAACTTCATGGCCGGCAACCTTACTGCTCAAGTGCGAAACATCGCCGAGGTTACAACAGCCGTGGCCTATGGCGATCTCTCAAAGAAGATCACCGTAGACGTCAAAGGTGAGATCCTCGAGTTGAAGAACACGATCAACAGGATGGTCGACCAGCTCAACGCATTCGCATCGGAGGTCACCCGCGTAGCTCGCGAGGTCGGTACCGAAGGCAAGTTGGGAGGCCAGGCGCAGGTGGCGGGAGTCGCCGGCACCTGGAAGGACCTGACCGACAACGTGAATTTCATGGCGGGTAACCTTACGGTCCAGCTTCGCGACGTTTCGAAGGTGGCAACCGCGATCGCAAACGGAGACCTAACGCAGAAGATCACCGTCGATGTTAGAGGCGAGATTCTTCAAATCAAGGAAGTGATCAACCGAATGGTTGACCAGCTAAACTCATTCGCATCGGAGGTCACGCGCGTCGCTCGCGAAGTGGGAACGGAAGGAAAGCTGGGAGGCCAGGCCGATGTTCGTGGTGTAGCCGGCACCTGGAAGGACCTGACCGATAACGTCAACTTCATGGCCAGTAACCTTACCGCGCAGGTCCGTAACATCGCCGATGTGACCACGGCGGTCGCCAACGGTGACCTCTCCAAAAAAATCACCGTGGACGTCAAGGGAGAAATACTCGAACTGAAGAACACGATCAACGTGATGGTTGACCAGCTAAACTCGTTCGCCTCCGAGGTCACCCGCGTGGCCAGAGAAGTCGGCACCGAAGGCAAGTTGGGCGGACAGGCCGATGTGAAAGGCGTCGCCGGAACCTGGAAAGACTTGACCGATAACGTGAACTTCATGGCCGGCAACCTGACTGGTCAGGTACGAGGCATCGCTCAGGTCGTTACCGCGGTCGCAAACGGTGAGCTGAACCGAAAGCTGACCATCGAGTCCAAGGGTGAGATCGCCGAGCTCGCAGATACGATAAACGCGATGACCGACACGCTGGCGACTTTCGCCGATCAGGTGACAACGGTCGCGCGCGAGGTGGGTGTTGAAGGAAAGCTCGGAGGGCAGGCGAACGTGCCGGGCGCCTACGGCACCTGGAGAGACCTGACCGATAACGTCAACCAACTGGCGGCGAACCTGACTACCCAGGTTCGAGCGATCGCGGAAGTCTCAACCGCGGTAACTCAAGGAGACCTGACCCGATCGATTACGGTCGAGGCGCAGGGCGAGGTCGCGGCTCTAAAGGACAACATCAACGAGATGATCCGCAACCTCAAAGACACTACCCAGAAGAACACCGAGCAAGATTGGCTCAAGACCAATCTGGCGCGGTTCACCGGGATGCTTCAGGGTCAGCGCGATATGACAACCGTTGCCAGCCTGATCCTTTCCGATCTCGCGCCTGTGGTTGACGCCCAACAGGGCGTCTTCTACGTCAATCAGCCGCAAGAGGATGGACAGCCGCTGATGAAGCTGCTCGGCGGTTACGGCTACTCGAACCGCAAGCATCTTTCAAATGAATTCCGTCAGGGCGAAGGACTGGTTGGACAATGCGTCCTGGAAAAGAGGAGGATTCTCCTCACCAATGTTCCAAACGATTATGCTTATATCAGCTCGGGTCTCGGCGAAGCGCCGCCCTTAAACATAATCGTACTTCCGGTGCTGTTCGAGGAAGAAGTCAAAGCGGTGATCGAACTCGCTTCGTTCAACCGCTTTAGCGAAATCCATATGACCTTCCTCGATACGCTGACCGAAAGCATCGGCATCGTGCTCAATACGATCGAGGCGAATACGCGAACTGAGCGCCTGCTCATACAGTCGCAGTCGCTGGCGTCCGAGCTGCAGAGCCAGCAGGACGAACTGAAGAAGACCAACGAACGGCTCGAGCAGCAGGCACTGACTCTCCGCGAGTCCGAGGAGCGGCTGCGCAATCAGCAGGATGAGCTTCAGAACACTAATGAAGAGCTGAAAGAAAAGGCGACGCTGCTCGCGCAGCAGAAGGCGGAGGTGGAAGCGAAGAATCGAGAGGTCGAAGAGGCGCGATGGGCAATGGAGGAGAAGGCCGAACAGCTCGAGATCACGTCGAAATACAAGTCCGAATTCCTCGCCAACATGTCGCATGAGCTGAGGACTCCGCTCAACAGCATGCTAATCCTGTCGCGGCAGCTTGCGGAGAACGTGGAGAGCACGCTTACCCAGAAGCAGGTGCAATTCGCCGAGACTATCCACTCGTCGGGCAACGATCTGCTTTCGCTGATCAATGACATCCTCGATCTGTCCAAGATTGAGTCGGGCATGATGGCGATTGAAGCCAGCGAGGTGCCGTTCGACGATGTCAGAGAGCAATTGAGCCGGAGCTTCTATCAGCTCGCGCAAGACAAGGGACTGGAGTTCACTATCGAGGTAGACTCCGATCTGCCCTCCACTATTCTCACCGACCAAAAACGGTTGCAGCAGATTCTCAGGAACCTTCTGTCG
>JBASRM010000253.1:0-13204 GCA_049273835.1 Blastocatellia bacterium
TCTCGGAGCGTCGACTCGTGACTGGGACAAGGCCGAGACCGGGCTCGGTCTCGGCATTCGCGTCGATTACTTCTGAAGCGGTTGTATTTGGATCGGTGATGCGCTAGACTCCGCGTTGATTGACCCCCGTTCTTGCGCTGATGGTTAACGCAATGCGGGGGTTTTGTCCATTGAAAGGGACTGTGGATCGCCGCTTTGCTTATTGAGACCCGGTGATGACACAAGGGCATGATGCGGCAGGTGCAAATCGCAATTGCGCTTTGAGTTCATAATCGAGGTCGGTTCGAGCAAGAAGGTTTGCGATGACCACGAAGTACTCCGAAGAACGGCTCGATGAAGTAAGCCGTTTCAGCGTCAGCACTTGCGCCGAGGTCACCATCCAGATCGCCGAGCGCGACGGCCACCCGTTCATAGTCATCAAGGAACAGCATCCCGCAGACACGATTTCGACGACTGAGCAGACCATCGAGATCCCTGCGGCGCTCCTGCCGGAACTCAAGCGGGCGGTAACCGCTCTTGAGGAGAACTTTGGCGATGATGACGAACCGGCGTCGCGGACCCAGCATCCGGTTAGCTTCGCCCACGAATCTGAGGCGGAGTTCGCGCGCATACTGGACTTCTATCACATCGGTTGGCAATACGAGCCACGCACGTTCGCCATCGAATGGGATGAGGAAGGCAACGTAATCAGCAGCTTTACGCCAGACTTCTACGTTCCTGATCACGATCTTTATATTGAACTGACCACCGCAAAGCAGCCGCTGGTTACAAAAAAGAACCGCAAGGTTCGCCGGCTCCGCGAGCTGTGCCCGGATATCAACATAAAAGTCCTCTACGCTTCCGACTATCGGAAACTTATCGAGAAGTTCGCCGCGAGCGGGAGTTTTCAGGACGACGACAAGGTACAGGAATGAATCGAGGTGAGGGGTTTGGGCTGCGCGCAGCAGTCAGCGGAGCATTCGGAAGCCATTCGGAGTGTAGGGCAAGAAAAATAACGATCCCGAGTGATCTCCATTTCCATTCTCAAGCCCTCAGCGTCAATGTTGGAAATCCTTGCGGACCTCCGTCGCCAAGATCCAATGGACCCCGGCGTGCGAAACCCTTTCGGGTCTCGGCCACCACACTGAAGTTCCGCGTTTCACCGGCGCCCCTTGCGGAGCGTCAACGAGCACGCGAACTAGAGAATTTCAACTTCAACCTCTCGGGATCGGACCCGGTTGTTGCCAACCGAGCGGGTGTGATACTACCATACGAAACTTTTTTGTCAACAAAAAAATGCATTCATACGCGATATTTTTTATGAAACTTTTTTCGTCCAACGAAACGGAAATTGGGAAAGTACTGATACCCCAGAACCGGCTCCAGGAGCGGGTTTCAGAGCTTGGCGGTGAAATCTCACAAGCGTTTGATGGAAAAGACCTTGCTATTGTTGCAATACTAAAAGGGTCATTCATCTTTGCCGCGGATCTGCTGCGCGCGATGACTATTCCATGTTCGATTGACTTCATGGGAATCTCCAGTTACGCGGCACAGCCAGGCTCCGGAGTTGTTCGCATAACCAAGGACCTCGACGAAAGTATCGCCGGCCGAAACGTGTTACTGGTCGAAGATATTATCGATACTGGCCTCACTGCAAACTACCTTTTACAGACCCTGAGCCAGCGCAATCCGGCGAGTGTGGACATCTGTGCGCTGCTCGACAAGTCGGCCAGGCGAATAATTGATCTACCTATTCCTTATCGTGGATTCGAGATTCCGGACGTGTTCGTGGTCGGGTACGGCATGGACTATCAGCAGCAATACCGCAACCTCCCGCATATCGCAATTCTCCGGCAAAGCTGAGCTACATACCAACTAAGCAAAGATAAGTTTGAAACCTGCGATCGTCAGCACGACCGCTAGGAGCTTCTTTATGAAAACCGGAGAAAACCGGCTGCTGCCGAGATAGGATCCTACGGCTCCACCTGATACAGCAGCGACGACCATCGGTAATGCAAACAAAGGCAATTGTCGGGTGCTGCTAATGTTGCCTGCCAGCCCCGAGATTGAATTAACCAGGATGAATAACGCAGAAACCGCCGAAGCCGTCTTCGTCCTGGCCCACCGCATGAAGATCATCAGAGGAGTAAGAAAAATACCGCCGCCGGTGCCGGTCAATCCTGAAAGCAGTCCCAGCCCCGCGCCTACGGAAAGTGCCAGCGGTCTCGATGGCTCATGAGGCTGTTGATCGGGGCCTGTTTGAATAACGAAGCGCGCCGCCGAGTAAAGCAGAACCAACCCAACCAGAATCCTGAAGATGTGGGTAGGGAGATTGATGTATCCACCCAAAAAAGCGAACGGCGCCGAGAGGACCGCAAACGGCCAAAATAACCGCCAGGAAAAATGCCCGGCGCGCCAAAACTGCCACGCAGTGAGGCTGGCTACGAGAATATTTAACACCAGAGCCGCCGGCTTGATGACGACAGGCGTAAGCCCGAACAAGGTCATCACAGCGATGTAACCGGATGCTCCGGCGTGCCCAACAGAAGAATAAAGAAATGCCACTATTACAATCGCAATGCAAAGCAGCAGAATGTGGTCAAAGGTCATGGTTCGATACTCGGCCAACCCGCCGTCTGGGGCCTGCAGGGGCCAACTCGCTGATCGCTATTGATCGCCTGCCTTTTGCTGAACCAATACCTGGAAGCTATCGCTGACACCACCGGGGACAAACAGGTTTTTCACGGCTAGCCGCTGTTTCAAATCCTCGAGTGAACCGTCCGAGCTGTGTTCAGTGGCGATGCGCTCGATCAACCCCAGACGCGTCAGAAAAGCAGTCTGGCGTTCGAAGCCGACAAGCTCAATTCCCAAGTCGCGGCCGTAATCAATCAAAGCAGTGAAGTTCACGCTGGCTGTTAGGTCTTGTTGGCCAATCCGATCCAGCGGCGATTCGATCAACCGGTGACGGTAGAAAGACCGCAACGTGCCCAGCATTCGATTGGGCGTCCACAGGTGGCCGGCAAGGTCCCCGTAGTCGATAGTAATTAGAAACCCGCTCCTGAGCACCCGAGCCATCTGCTCGAGCCAATCGATCGCATCAAGGTTTATCTCAACTATCTGATTCTCCTGGAGGGCTACACCCAGTTTCTTAAAATACTCCTCGAGTCTTTTGGTGGATGGTTTGTCCCAAACGAATGCCAGTCGGTCCGTGTCATCATCCGAAGTTGTCAGGTAAAGCTCCTGTAAGCCATCGTTCTTGTGCCGAGCTCGATGTACCGGCATTGCGTCCACAAACTCATTTGAGAAGGCGATTCCTCTAAACGGGGAGCGCTCAAGCTCGTGAAGGCCGCTCCACTGTATTCGATCAGCAAAAGCGGAAAGATTGTCTGTCTGGAGCTCGCGCATCCTGGGACTAGCTTCGACGATCGAGTAACGCAGGCGCTTGAAGATCGCTCGATGCTCGTCGCGCATTGCCGAGAGGACGTCGAAGGCAAGCTGACCCGTGCCGGAGCCCAGTTCAACGATGGTTAGGGGTTCACTAAAGTCAGCCCATAGCTCCGCAAAGGCTCGCGCAAGTACGGCGCCGAATGCGTGGTGGACGTTGCTGGAGGTGTAGTAGTCGCCCTCCGCGCCAATCTTCAACCTTTCGGTGTTGTAATAGCCCAGTTCCGGCTCATAAAGAGCTGAATGCATGAAGTCGCGAAACGTAATAGGGCCTTCGAGCTTGACTCGCTCAATCAATCTTTGTTCGAGTTCGGTAGACACTGGAACCGCCCGCCGGATACAAAACAAAAGGCGCAGGCAAATCAACTCCTGCGCCTCTCCACACTTGGTTTCGATGAGGTGCTATGCAGCATTCTCGCCGGCTGCGGCGTCAGCAGCCGCCGCGGCTTCCACGTCTTCCTGACTGACACTGCCCCGGCCGAAAAGGAAACGCGTCGGTTGCTCCTGCATTATTTTGTCCTGTAGCCGCATCAGACCGTACAAAAGCGCCTCCGGCCTTGGCGGACATCCGGGGATGTAAACATCGACCGGCACAATTCTATCGACCCCCTGCAAGGTCGAATAAGTAGGAAAGGGCCCGCCGGTGGACGCGCATGCTCCCATTGCGATGCACCACTTCGGCTCGGGCATCTGGTCCCAGACACGTTTGATGATCGGAGCCATTTTCAAGGTCGGGGTGCCGGCAACGATCATCAAGTCGGACTGGCGAGGGCTGGGGCGAAACACCCCTGCGCCAAATCGATCGATGTCAAATCGCGATGCGCCGGTGGCCATCATCTCGATTGCGCAACACGCAAGACCAAACGTCATCGGCCACAGGGCAGACTTGCGCGCCCAGTTAAAAACCCGATCAATCTGGTCAGTGATTATCCCGCTCGACGACTCAACAATCTCTTCAGTTTCTTTTGCCATAACTTGAATCCGGAATCCGCATCTTCTAAGCCCACTCCAGAGCACCTTTGCGCCAGGCGTAGTAGTAGCCCACCACTAAAATCCCAATAAACAGCAGCATCTCAACAAGCCCGAACACTGCCAGCCGGTCATAGATTACCGCCCAGGGAAACAAAAAGATCGTCTCGACGTCAAAGATGAGAAACAGCATAGCCACGATGTAGAAGCGCACCGAGAAGCGATCGCGAGCATCTCCGATCGGATCGACGCCGCATTCATAAGGCATAAGCTTCTCTCGCTCGTAGACGCGCCGTTGAACGAGCCTGGATACTGCCAGAAGCGCAACCGGGAGCAGGACTGCAATCAGGAAGAAGATGACAATGGGAATGTAGCCGTAGATCGGCGGAGTCACGGCCGGGGCGGCAGACGGGGCCGGGCCGGGCCTCGGTTGAACCTGAATCAATACCGCGAGTAGCTCTGTCATTTACTCATCCGCAAAGATTTGGAGATTGATGCTTCGGCAGCAGGGTCATCTTAGTTTTGGACTTTACGTATTGTCAAGCAACAGCGCAGCAACAGCGTAGCGAAGCTACTGCGACGGCGCAATCTAAGACCAGCCGTCAACCGCGTCTCGGGCTGAACCACAAGTAGAGTCTGATTGAAGGGTGAATCCCTTTTGGTGATCGGGGTGGTTGCTCTGCTTGACCAGGTTAGAGAGCTATTTTGGAGCTTTTCTTATAAGTTCGCTTATCGTTGAACGAGCAAGATTACGTCCCAAGCCCATCGGCCCACATGCGCGCCGTGCGCATCATATACTTTTGCTCGACCCCTGACGGGTTACAGTAGCTCTTTGCAGGGTTGTTACTGTAGTTGAACTGGAACGTCGACAAACAAGTCTATCTAGACTCGAGGGGTATTCTCACGTATCGTTGAGGTCTAGACTCCATCCAAGGTTCGCGGGGATAAGGCACTCCGCCGTTAATAAATCCAGTGCCATCACCGAAGTTTATTGCAAGTATTGTGAGGCGCACCCTGTAACTTGCTTTTTCCGGTACATTCTCATTCCTAAGATGGTATTCGTACCCCCCCCAAAGACCCTCGCTAACTTTCAGTAGGACTGTTTTTCCAGGTCCAAGGGGCTTGTCTTCGGTTGATGGGCGCTGTCTGGGATGGATGAGATCAATTCGACCATACTGCAAATTAACACCATACGAGGCACCGTTGTTGTTCTTATCATCGGGGAGAAAAAGCGTAAAGTAAATCTCGTAGATGGGCTTAGTAGAGACATTCTTGACCTCAAGTTCCAAGTCTCGAACCCAATGCTCCCTCTTTTGTAGGTTCCTAACCGCAACTATCTCTATAGGCAGTCTGTAACCGACGTCCAATACCTCTAACGTCCGGGGCGCAGTATCCTGTCCATTCCCTTCGCTCTGAGCGGCATAGACTTGAGCGGCTGCAATTCCAATGAGCACAAGTAGGGTCAACGATCCGCGACGCAATGGGATCCCCCAAGCCACTATCACCCCTGTTTTAGTCTTCATGAGTAAAGTGGAATCTTGGGACTCAATCGCTCGTCCCTCCTAACTAGAGCTTTGCGTGCGGAATTATACAACGATCCAGTTACTCGTCAACGGGCGGCGCGCGCGCTGGACTCGAGCCGATGTGAAGGACGCTTAGCTCAACAATCGAAATCAGCGGGCGAATGGAAGCCAGTGCGAATTAGAAGTCTCTGTGCTGGTTGCAAACGCGCGTTGCTATCTACTATCTTTCATATTCTGAATGCGAAAGTGGCGGAATTGGCAGACGCGCCAGACTTAGGATCTGGTACCGAAAGGTGTGGGGGTTCGAGTCCCCCCTTTCGCATCGTATGCGAGACCGGCGGCGTCCACAACAGAGACCGTATCTCCGAAAGGCAAGACATAGATTTGAATATTACAGTCACCGATCGAGAACAGTGTAAGAAACAGTTGCGGCTCGAGATAGCCGGCGAGACCGTTCGAGCCGAGACCGATAAGATTGCGGCTGAGCTGGCGCGGAAAGTGAGCGTGCCCGGCTTCCGACCAGGTCACGTCCCCAAATCCGTGGTAAAAACACGTTTTCGCAAAGAGCTTCGCGACGAGATGCTTTCCCAGCTTTTACCCCATTCGCTCGGCGATGCGATTCGAGAAAAAGAGCTAAAGGTGGTTGGTGAGCCGTCGGTTGAAGACCTCCAATTCAAGGATGACGAGTCGATAGACGTGACGTTCAATGTCGAGGTTGCGCCGGAATTCACGCTTTCAAACTACAAGGAGCTTCCGCTTACAAAGCGGGAGTACAAAATTCGCGACGAAGATGTCGACAGCGCTATTGATCGAATGCGGCAGGGGCTTGCCGAGCTTGTGCCCGTGGAGGACCGGCCATCCCAATTGGGCGACATAGTGACGGTCAACCTAACGGGTCAAATAGAGGGGGATGCCGAGAAGGAGGCCGGATCCGAGCCTGATGAGATCAATCAGCAGGATCTCGATATCGAGTTGGGTGGAAACGGAGTCCTCGAGGAGTTCAACAAAGCGCTGACGGGGATACAAGTCGGTGACGTGCGAACTTTTGCGGTCGACTATCCGGCGGATTACAAGCCTGAGAAGCTCGCAGGACATCGCGTATCGTACACGACCGATGTGACTGCCATTCGTTCAAAAGAGCTTCCCGATGTTGACGACGAGCTGGCCCGCAGCATCAGCGAGGAGTTCAGTACCATAGATCAGCTGAGGGCCGATATTCGTTCGAAGCTTGAGCACGACGCCGGCCAGAAGGCCGACGCGGAGTTTCGAGCGGCGACAATGGAGAAGTTAGTAGATCGAAATCGCTTCGATGTTCCTCAATACATTGTAGAGAAGCAAATCGATTCACGAATGAAGTCCCTGTTTCGGCAGATGGCGGGCAGGGGAATGGATCCTCGCCTCTTGAAGGTAGACTGGGAGGGCGTGCGAGGTGCTCAGCGCGAGCAGGCGGAGCGAGAAGTCCGCGGAACTTTCATCATGGATCGAATAGCCGAGACTGAAAAGATCGAGGTAAGCGACGAAGAGCTCTCGCGCGAGATAAAAGGGCTCGCCGAAGGCATGGGTCAGACGGAAGAGGCTCTGACGGCACGCTTGACAAAGGAAGGTGCGCTGGATAGTATCAGGGAGCAGGTCAGACACCGCAAAGCCTTTGATCTTGTAACAGCTTCCGCCGAAATTCGAACCGAGGAGATTGAAGGTCTAGGCGCGAGTGAGGCGACGACCGAAGATAGTCAGCAGGCGGATTAGGCTCTCTTAGATAGCGACCTTCAAACAGCATCCCTCGACAGGAATGGAATCAGGTTCAAGCCGGCTTCCCCATTTTTATCGCCAAAAAGAAAACTTCCGGCAATGGGCAGAGCAAAGTATAATAACAATGTGGCAGAAAATGGCCGTTCGATGAAGGATCCCCACATGGCTCTTGTACCGATGGTGGTCGAGCAGACCGCGCGCGGCGAGCGCGCATTCGACATCTATTCGCGGTTGTTAAAAGACAATATTATTTTTATTGGTACCCCTATTGACGATACCATCGCCAATCTCGTTGTCGCTCAGCTGTTGTTTCTTGAAGCTGAGGATCCGGACCGGGACATCTCGCTATACATTAATAGCCCGGGGGGGTCGATAACCGCAGGCATGGCAATATACGATACGATGCAATTTATTCGTCCTGACGTGACTACGATTTGCGTAGGTCAGTGTGCTTCGATGGGCGCTCTGCTGCTCACGGCAGGCGCGCATGGCAAACGGTTCGCCCTTCCGAATTCGCGCATTCTGATTCACCAGCCCTCGATCGGCGGGATCTCCGGACAGGCTACGGACATCCGGATCCATGCTGAAGAGATAATGCGAATGCGGCAGTTGACCAGCGAAATATTGGCGAGGCACAGCGGACAATCGCTTGAGGTCATAGAGCGCGACGTCGAACGCGACCGTATCATGAGCTCGGAGCAAGCGAAAGAGTATGGTTTGATTGATCAGGTGATAACGCACCGTGAGTGACAAGGTAAAGTAAAAAGGAAAAAGGCAAGCGCGACCTTGTCTTCATCTTTTTCCTTTCGCCTTCACAGAGCCTCCGGAGTACGTGCTATAGAATTCCGCGAGATTGGAGAGTGGATGAGACGAGGCGACGACACACTACGCTGCTCGTTTTGCGGCAAGTCGCAAAACGAAGTTAAGAAGCTGATAGCCGGTCCTACCGTTTATATCTGCAATGAATGCATCGATATTTGTAACGAGATCATCACCGACGATCAACAGCAGGAAACAGCCGCTCGACGCCCGCCCCTCCCAAAGCCAGTAGAAATCAAAGAGTTTCTCGACGACTACGTCATCGGACAGGAAGAAACCAAGAAGCGCCTCGCGGTCGCGGTCTATCAGCATTACAAGCGGGTGGACATGTTGAAGCGGCGCGCAAGCGACGTTGAAATCCAGAAGTCGAATATTTTGCTGATCGGCCCAACCGGGACCGGAAAGACGCTACTTGCTCAGACGCTCGCTCGGATGCTCAACGTGCCGTTCACGATAGTTGATGCCACCACGTTGACCGAAGCCGGCTACGTCGGTGAAGACGTCGAAAACATAATCCTGAAGTTGCTTCAGGCGTCCAACGGCGACATCGAGCGCGCTCAGAACGGAATCATCTACATCGACGAGATCGACAAGATATGCCGTAAGGACGAGAACCCCTCAATTACCCGCGACGTGTCCGGCGAAGGCGTGCAACAGGCGCTGCTGAAGATTCTCGAAGGCACTGTCGCCAACGTCCCCCCGCAGGGCGGTCGCAAACATCCGCATCAGGAGTTCTTTCCGGTAGACACGACCAACATCCTGTTCATTTGCGGAGGCGCGTTTGTCGGACTCGAAAAAGTCATAGAAAAGCGTATCGGCAAAAAAGCTCTCGGCTTTAATGCCAACGTCAGGAGCGCTCGCAAGCAAAGACTCAGCGAGACCCTGGCGCAAGTCGAACCTGAGGACTTGATTAAGTTTGGACTGATTCCGGAGTTCGTGGGCCGGCTCCCGGTCTGCGGGACTCTGCACGAGCTCGACGAAGGCGCGATGGTCGAGATTCTCACCGCGCCAAAGAACGCGCTGGTCAAACAATACCAAAAACTGTTCGAGTACGAGAGCGTAAAGCTTCGGTTCACTGAAGACGCGTTGACGGTGGTGGCGCGACTTGCGTGCGAGCGCAAGGTTGGCGCGCGCGGTTTGAGGATGATCCTGGAAGAGTTGATGCTGGATGTAATGTACATGCTTCCGTCCCACAAAAAGGTCAAAGAGTTTGTGGTGACAAGCGAAATGGTCGAGAGCCGGCGCGCCACGTTCCCGGTTCTGGAGAAGGCAGGTTAGCTGGTTTCCGGTTTCCGGTTTCCGGTCATACTTAAGCTGGAACCCGGCAGTATTGGAAACACAAGCCAGAGACGATCAAAGCAATGAATGAATTCAGCGACAGTACGCCTACCGATGTAGTGAGATGTCCGATGGTCCCGATTCGGGATGTCGTCGTCTTCCCTTACACCATGGTTGCGTTTGTGATCGGAAGACCCGCCAGCGTGCGCGCGCTTGAAGCCGCCCTCCGCAGCGACAAGACGATATTTCTGGCCACACAACACGACGCAACGGTCGATGAGCCCAGTGTCGATCAGGTCTACACGGTTGGCACTATCGCGCGGATCACGCACAACCTTCGACTCCCTGACGGCAATATCAAGGTGATGGTGGAGGGGGTGGAACGCGCCCGCTCGGTCAGGGTGGAGGATGACGGCGACCACTGGGTGGCTACGCTTAGAAAGGCGCCGCAGACCACGGAGCCGCGGTCGCGATTGAATTCGCTGATCGGGAGGGTTGGCTCGCTGGTCGACCAATATGTGCGTCAATCGACCGAGTTGAGCAATCCGGAAACTCTTACGTCTGCGTTGAGAAACGATGATGCAGCCAGATTGTGCGATACCATCGCATCGAATCTCAAGATTTCAGTCGAAGAGAAACAAGGGCTGCTCGAGATTTTCTCGCTTTCAGACCGGCTGGCACGGCTGGTGGAAGTGCTCGAAGTCGAGCTCGAGAAGATCCAAGTGGACCGAGCTATCCACGGGCGGGTCAAGCGCCAAATGGAGCGTGCGCAAAAAGAGTATTACCTAAACGAAAAAATAAAAGCGATTCATAAGGAGCTTGGCCGAAAAGATGAAAAGGCAGAGCTCGAAGAATTGAAGCAGAAGATCGAAGCGGCGGGGATGTCCAAGGACGCCTATGAGAAGGCGATGACTGAGCTTCGCCGTCTTGAACAGATGCCGCCGATGTCAGCCGAAAGCACGGTTTCGCGCAACTATCTGGACTGGCTGCTTGCGGTTCCCTGGGTGGAAAAATCCGAAGAGGTGCGGGATATCAGGGCCGCGCAAGAAGTCTTGGAAGCCGACCACTACGGGCTCGACAAAGTCAAAGAGCGCATAATCGAGTTTCTCGCGGTTCGGCAACTGGTGGAGCGACCCAAGGGGTCAATCCTTTGTTTCGTCGGCCCGCCGGGGGTGGGCAAGACTAGTCTAGGCCGCTCGATAGCCAAGGCGACCGGGCGCAAGTTCGTGCGGTTGAGCCTCGGAGGTGTGCGGGATGAAGCGGAAATTCGCGGTCATCGCCGCACTTACATCGGCGCATTACCGGGCCAGATAATCCAGATGATGAAGAAGGCGGCTACGGTCAATCCGCTAATCATGCTCGACGAAGTTGATAAGCTCGGAATGGACTTTCGCGGCGATCCTTCAGCGGCTCTTCTCGAGGTGCTCGATCCGGAACAGAACTTCGCGTTCCACGATCATTATCTTGATGTGGAATATGATCTTTCCAATGTGATGTTCATTGCTACGGCGAATGTGCTTCACACGATCCCGCCCGCGCTTCAGGACAGATTGGAGATAATCCGGCTGCCTGGCTACACCGAGCGTGAAAAGCTCGAGATCGCCGTGCGGCATCTGCTGCCCAAACAACTGGAAGCCAACGGGCTCAAAGTCGAGGTTATCGACTTCACCGATGAAGCGATTCGGACGATCACCCAGTACTATACCCGCGAGGCGGGCGTTCGCAGTCTGGAACGGGAGATTGCCTCTGTGCTCAGAAAGCTCGCGCGGCGGATGCTGACTTCCGACGAGCCTTCGGCCTATCACGAGGTGATTCAAGGTGAGCTGGTTAAAGAATTGCTCGGGCCGATCAGGTTTCGTCCTCAATCGCTCGAAGAGCACAGCGAGATAGGACTTTCAACCGGACTGGCATGGACCGAAGTCGGGGGCGAAGTCCTACACATCGAAGCGACCCTGATGCCCGGCCGCGGCAACATAACACTTACCGGAAAGCTTGGAGAGGTAATGCAGGAGTCGGCTCGCGCGGCTTTGTCCTGCGTGCGAGCGCGAGCGAAGCGACTCGGGATTTCGCCCGATTTTCACAAGAAGTACGATTTGCACTTACACGTCCCCGAGGGCGCGATTCCGAAGGATGGACCTTCGGCGGGAATCGCAATCGCGACTGCGATTGTATCGGTGCTTACCGAGGCCGCCGTCCGCCGCGACGTGGCGATGACCGGCGAAATTACGTTACGAGGCAAGATTCTGCCGGTGGGCGGAATCAAGGAGAAGCTTCTGGCTGCGCACCGCGCTGGCATAACCACCGTCATAGTACCCAAGGAAAACGCCAAAGACCTGGTCGAGTTGCCTGCCGACGTCAAAGACGAGCTGACAATTCAAACCGTTGAGAGCGTCGACGATGTGTGGCGGATCGCTCTCGAAGAACCGCTTTCAAAAGTGGATGTCCCGACAACAGAGGTTCCGATTTGGGGACAACCCCCAGCCGGTGAGTCGCCGGCCTCTAATCAAACGATTGAATAAGTGAGCGTGATTGGTGATGCGCGATAGACCGCGCGCCCGTCCTTCTTTCACGCGTCACCTATGAGGATCACCAGCGCCACTTTCGTAAAGAGTGCAACCAACCCCGAGCATTATCCCCGCGACGGCCGGCCCGAAATAGCGTTCATGGGAAGGTCCAATGTCGGGAAGTCCAGTTTGATAAACAGTCTGTTAGGCGTGCACGGGTTGGCGCGCACAAGTTCGACTCCGGGACGTACGCAGCTTATCAACTTCTTTTTGATAAACGACTCGTTTTATTTTGTAGACTTGCCCGGCTACGGTTACGCTCGCGTGCCGCGTGATGTGAAGAAGCACTGGGGGCCGATGGTGGAGAAATATCTTGCAAGCCGCACCACCCTTATGCTATCTATTCTCATCACCGATTCGCGGCACGAGCCCACCGAGTTAGACCTGCTGATGAAACAGTGGCTTGAGGCGAGGGGAAAGCCATCGATCATTGTTGCAACCAAGGCTGACAAGCTCAGCAGCAATCAGTTAAGGGCCAGTCTCAAAAGCGCGTCGGCGGTGTTAGGCAGTAGCGAGCTTGTCGCCTATTCGGCGGTCACCCGCAGTGGAGCGGCCCGCCTCTGGAAAGAAATCACCACCAAAATCGCGGATCGCGGATCGCGGACTGCAGAATTGAAGAATTGACACCTCGGTTTTCTTCACCCTGTAACCTCACGCGTGCATCCTCAATCCGCAGTCCGAAATCCGCAACCCCGTCGCACACTTGGACGGCGCGTCCTCGAAAGTGGCGCCCGACTCGCGCACGGCATCTTAACCAGTGAGGCAATCAGAACAGCAATGGCAGAAGACGTTAATCAACTGATGGACATCGGTGAGCTGAAGGAGATGTCCATCTCGAAGCTCACCCAGATAGCAAAGGAACTCGACATACCCGGCGCC
>JBASRM010000569.1:0-1649 GCA_049273835.1 Blastocatellia bacterium
CGAGCCTATACGCCCAAAGCAATCAGACAATCAAGGGCGCAGTACACACAAAAGTGCGCAGGGTTTCCTCTCGATTTAGAGAGCTTCCTCGCGATCGTGAAGTCATTGTTTATTGCGCTTGTCCGGCCGACGAAGCCGCGATAATCGGCGCAAGGGATCTTCGATCAAATGGCTTCCAGCGGGTTAGAGTTTTGAAGGGTGGTTGGTACGCGTGGCTTAAGGCTGGGGGTCCGGTCCAACCGAGACCGAGGTAGGACGAAAATCCGAAAATCCGTAGACCTTCCGCTAGGGACTCATGAAATCCTTGACATCCTTGAACGGCACCTTTGGGTCACCGAAGTCAGGGCGGTAGTACTCGGCGGCGGAGTCGAAGTCCTGCATCCAGCCCTCCTCCATTCCCAACGACTCCATTTGCTCAATCGCCGTCAGCCATTCGCTCGAGCGAATCTTGCGCGACATGAGCGGATATCGATCCAACGCAACCTTGTTTGTCGGAAAGTACTGGGCCATTAAGCTGACCGCAACCCTGGGCGAGAGTTCCTCGCGTATCCAGAGAAGAGAGTCATGAATACCGGCAAGGTCGTTTGGCAACACGAGCAGCCGAATAACCAATCCACGGCGGAGCAATCCGTTCTCGTGGTAAGCAAGTGTGTCGCCCACCTGCCGGTACATCTCCTTGATCGCCGCGCGCGAATGACGTACATACTCGGTCACCTTCGAGTATTCGCGGCCGGCGTCATCGTCACTGTACTTGAGATCGGGCAGATAAATGTCCACGACTCCGTCCAGGAGCTTCAACACATCGACCGAATCGTAAGCGTTGGTGTTGTAGACTACCGGCAATCGCAGTCCGCGACGGGCAGCGAGCAGCAGAGACCTGACCAACTGCGGCGCGAAATGAGTCGGTGAAACCCAGTTGATGTTATGACAGCCTCGCTCTTGAAGTTCGAGAAAAATTCCCGCGAGTCGGTCGAATGACACTTCATTCCGGCGTTGCTCTTTGAACGTCTGACTTATCTGATAATTCTGGCAGTAGACGCACCGGAGATTGCACAAACCGAGGAAGACGTTACCCGCGCCGTGAGTGCCAACAAGCGCCGGCTCCTCACCAAAGTGAGCGGTGTAGGTTGAAACGATGGGCAACAATCCAGAGTAGCAGGCAGCAACTTCGTCTTCGAGACGATTCACATTGCAGTCGCGGGGGCATATCCGACAGCTTCCCAGCATTTCCATAAGCTGGTCAGCTCGTCTCTCCAGCACGCCATTGTCGAGTAGCTTGATATACGACGGGTCTTGCATTGCAGAATTCTACAGAGCGCGATGCGCCGTATCAAACCGGATAACTTGCTCTCCATCGAGTGGTACGCCGCGGCGCACTGTCCCCGAGCGCTATCAAACTGACGTACGGTTGCTCTGATACACATTGAAACTGCGTCATCTGGTTGCGCACCCAAAGACCGTGAGGTATTGTTCGGCACTCGCGTAAAGAACTGATTTCTGGGTTCTGTCTCGTCGTGATCTCGAAGGATCCAATACGTAACCGTTGTGAGATATCGTCTTATCGTAGTAACCAGCCGGGTGATCTCAAGTTTTCAGGGTCGATTAGTTAATTGTTGCGGATCCGCGGCAAACGATCGACGAGTTAAAGC
>JBASRM010000286.1:0-16669 GCA_049273835.1 Blastocatellia bacterium
ATTCAAGTCCGCGCGAAAAGTTGCGCCCGATCCAAGAAAACCGTCCATTTGTTTCTCCTGATGAAGGGCTCGGTGCGTGAACAAGCACCGATGGATGTTTGACTTCAAACTGTCTTACGGGAACACATCGCGGTTCGGATTGCGCCGGCCCGCGCGGTGACCAACTTTATCGACTCTCGGGGGGTTGGGAAAGTAGACAAATCGGCCATGCGGGCGCACAATACTGTCAACGGCCGAGGCGGACCATCCCAAGCTCCGATTAGAGGTAGCTCAATGACCTACACTGAAGAGACGGTTACCGCCATTGACGGGTTGCGTCTTTATTTGCGGAGGCGTGAGGTTCCGGGTGCGCGGGCAGAGGTACTGATCAGCCACGGCTTTGGCGAGCATAGTGGGAGGTACGGCGCGCTGACGGACCACCTTGCTGCTCATCGCTATTCGGTGACGGCCTATGATCATCGAGGGCATGGTTTATCGGACGGGCTGCCGGGGCATGTTGAAAGCTTCAGCGAATACGATATCGACCTGGACAGGATCGTCGCGTCGGTTCGATCGCGAAGCCAATCAGAGAAGGTTTACCTGGTCGGGCACAGCATGGGAGGTCTGATCGCCCTGAGATATGCCGCGCGTAAGTTGGATGCGCTTGCCGGCGCTATTATTTCCGCTCCTTTGATCGCGGTTGCCGTTCCAGTCCCCGCGCATAAGCTTATGATCGCGAGAGTGGGCGCGCGGATGAAGCCGCGCATGCGATTGGATAATGAAATAGATCCGGCGAATCTGAGCCGAGATCCCGAGGTGGGGCGCGCGTACTCTACCGACCCGCTGGTCAATCGCAAGGTGAGCGCAAAATGGTTCGCGGAAGCTACTAAAGCCATGCAGGAAGTGACGGAGTGGGCTACCCGGATTACGACGCCGGTGCTTGTAATGCATGGCACGGAAGACAAGCTCGCCAGCCTGGACGCAACAAAGCGTATGTTCGAGAACATCGGGTCTCGAGACAAGGAGTTGGTTGTTTATCCGGGGTTCTATCACGAGCTATTCAACGAGCCGGAGAAAGGGGAGGTGTTCGAGCGGGTGACTGATTGGCTTGATGCGAGAATCACCTAATCCGAAAGAAGCAGCTCGTGACGAGAAGCGAATTGTTTTGAGGTTTCATTTTCCATTTGTCATTTGTCATTATTTGTCATTCCAAACGGTGGCGAGAGGCTGCCGGTCAATGACAAATGACAAATGGAAAATGAAAACCAACGAATCAGATAGAGTCTCGCGCTTCATCTCGCTGCTCTATCCTCGACTACATTTCAACAGTAATGCCAATTCCTTCGATAACCGCTCTCGAATAAGCAAGACGTGCCGTAACCAAATCCTCGATTGCAAGCCCGCAGGATTTAAAGATCGTTATTTCAGAAGCTGATTCACGCCCGGCAACTCTGCCACAAACGACATCTGCCAGCGTTCCTTTTATGTGGGCGGCATTGATCAACCCTTCAGACAGGGGTATCAATAACTCGCCCGCTTCGCGGCCGGCCGCGGACTGGGCATCGATAATCACTCGCGCGTTCAAGACCGTTTCAGTGTCCAGCTCGCGAGTGGAAGGGCTGAAAGCTCCAACCGCATTTATGTGAGCGCCCTGGGTAAGCAGCTTCCCATCGAAGAGCGGTGTCGGCGAGCTGGTACAGGTGCAGATAAGATTTGCCGTGGAGGCCGCTTGATCGGCGGTTTCGATATCGCACGGCAGCCCGTGAACTGTGCTCACTCGTTGGGCAAGCCCGGTCGCCCTTTCTCGGTTGCGAGAGACAATCATCACCCGCTCAACCTCGGCAGCCTCGATCATCGCTTCAACGTGAAACTCCGCCTGTACACCCGCGCCGAAAACGGCAGCGCGCTTCGCTCCCGCTGTAGCCATAAACTTAGTCGCGACGGCTGACGTTGCTGCGGTTCGAACCGCCGTGATGAACCGCCCGTCCATCAGCGACAGCGGTGTGCCGGTCTCGCTGTCGAGCAACAAGAACGACGCCTGGATTACGTCGAGACCGCGAGGAGCGTTGTCCGGAAACACCGAAACGATCTTGGTGCCAAGCGCGCCCGGATCATCGCCATCGAGCGAGTCGAGATACGCCGGCATTTCCAGAACGATGCCGTGGTGCCGGTGTACATCGAGGCGAAGCCGCTCCGGCACCTTGACAAGGCCGCCGCCAATTGCGCGAAACCCGTGTTCAACCGCTTCGATGACTTCGCGCATCGTGAGCACGGCGCGGAGATCTGATTCGCTGAGTATTAACACCTGTTCGGCACGCTTACAGGAAGGTTAACTGCCAGATGGAATCTATGTCTGAGGAGGTTCGTCGATATACTTAACGAAGATCAGCTCATTATGCTTTTCGTTATAAACCAGCTCGTCGATGACCTGCGAGGCGAGCATAATACCGAATCCACCCGGCCGCATCCCCATCTCCCTGCGAACTTGCAAATGATAGGTGGGATCGTCGGGGGGATTTGAGACGGCGGCGTGTTCGATCTTCTTCAGGTCAAAGCCCTCACCGGGGTCTTTTATGGAATACAGTATCGCGCGCTTCAGGTGGATGAACTTTATCTCCACCTTTTTTGAGGCATCGCACTTGCCGCCGTGCTCGATCGCGTTGTTGAGCATCTCGCGAAATACTGCGCCAACTGCTTCGCGAGTGTCCTTCGGGATATGATCGTGAAGCTGTCCAAGGAACTTCTGAATCGGCTCGACGGCGCGTAGATCGCAAGGCACTCTCAGCTCAATCCAATCTGGTCTATCGGATATCACCTCGATCTGACAGCCCACTTCCATAGTCATCACCGACCGCACAGCTTCGAGAAGCTCGTGGTTGTGAAATGGCTTTGAAAGGAACTCGCAGGCACGATTTCGCAAGGCCCCGATTACCGCCTCGCTGGTTGTGTGACCGGTCATCACAATGGCTCGCAACTCTGGCCGAATGTCTCTCGCGCGCCTCAACAGCTCGATGCCGCTCATTCCCGGCATCATCACGTCGGTGAGCAATATATCCACCTGTTCGCTAGTAAGCAGAGCCAGCGCCGCGTTTCCGTCAGCCGCATCGATGACTTGATAGCCTTCTGCATTCAGCACGGCATGATAAATCTTGCGGCTCGATGGATCGTCCTCGGCTAACAACACCGTTGTTGTCATAAGTTCCTTATCGCGATTTTGAGCGCTGGCGCGGTGAGTGATCCTTTACCCAGCGGTCGTATCGCATCCGCAGAGTCTTGACTGGATTGTCATTCTCCGCGGCGGTGATGTCCTGATCTGACACTTGTATCTCGAGATAATAGCTTGCGTCGTTGAGGCCCTCACCCATCTTATCATTCTTATTGGCCACAACCATATAAGCGACGTGAGCTGTTTTGTTATCGCACTGGGCGGGCGGATCTGGGGGCGTGTTGCAGTTGCAACGCCGATCTCCCCCTCGCAAGTCGGCTGCCTCCATCGCCGCTATCACACGGTCGGCGAGACTGCCTTTGGCATGTTTGAAAGCGTTGACCGCGTCTTCGACCACACTATCTCCGGCAAGAATATTTCCCTGAATCGAAAAGTAGACTTCTGTCCCTTCGACGTTGCCTTGTCGGTCAAGCGACTGCTTTCCATTGCTCGCTCCCGAATATCCGGCTGCACGTCGCTTCAGATCGACGATCCCATACTGGCGCGACGCGTGGTACTGATCTTCGGCTTTGAGCATATCTATGATACGCGCCGGTTCTGTCCCGAGGGTCAACTGATCGGCTATCAGCTTCTGGAGATGGCGGGTCCGATCGACGTTGGCCTGGGCGGCGGCCACGCCTATGCCGGGAAGGATGATCGCTTGCACATCCTTTAGACCCTTGGCGGGAAATCCCGCGAACGCTTGCTGAGGCACGCAGGTCGCGGATGCTATTACGACCTGTCCCGTCTTGCAATCAACTGCAATTATCGACCAGGTCGCCAGTGCGGATGAGTGAAGCGCCGTGAAGAGAAAAGACAAGGCAGCGATCTTTCGCATATGGGCCTCGAGCATTCTTTTGTTGGGACAACCTGTTGGGCGCCGCGAACATAGCACGAAGGTGATTGAAGTTTCAACCTTGGTGGCCGTTGGCGGGTGGCCGGTGTCCGGTAACTTGAATTCGCGAACCACAGCGCATAGTATTCGCTGACTAAATCGATGGCATCCAACATCACGTCACAAGAGCGGGACACTGCGCCGATACGGGCGGGCGAAGAACTCGATCTGGAAGCGCTCGAACAGTATCTGCGAACACATTTGTATGAAGTTCTACCCGACGAGCCGCTGGATCATGCGCAGATTGAGCTCGAACAGTTCCCCGGCGGGCATTCGAATCTGACTTACCTGGTTCGACTCGGGGGGCACGAGTTTGTTTTGCGTCGGCCGCCGTTCGGGCCGGTGGCTCCAACCGCTCACGATATGCCTCGCGAGTACCGTCTGCTTGTCGCCGTTCATCCATTGTTTCGACTGGCGCCGCGGCCATACTTACTTTGCGAAGATATATCAGTCATCGGCGTGCCGTTTTATCTGATGGAGCGACGGCGCGGGCTGGTCATCCGGCGCGAAACACCAAAAGAGATTGGAGACGATCTCGAGCTGCGCCGCCGGGTAAGCGGAAGTATGGTCGATACGCTTGCGACGCTGCACTCAGTGGACATCTATTCGTCGGGGCTCGTGAACATCGGAAAGCCCACAGGTTTTGTCACCCGCCAGGTGAAAGGTTGGACCGATCGCTGGCATCGTTCAAAGACAAACGAGCTGCTCGAGATCGATCAGGTCATTGAATGGCTTGCGGAAAGGATCCCAGCCGAGCCTGATCCTCAAGCGGGACGCCCGGCGACTCTTGTGCACAACGACTTCAAGCTCGACAACACGATGCTCGATCCGAATGACCCGGCGCGAGTCGTCGCGGTTCTGGACTGGGAGATGTGCACGGTAGGCGATCCTCTGATCGATGTTGGAATCTTTCTCTGCTACTGGGCCAAGAAAGAAGACCCCGAGGCTCGACGCGAATCGATAAGCCCAGTAACAACCGAGCCGGGCTGGATAAGCCGCCAGGAGGTTATCGATCGGTACGCTGAGAAGACAGGACGTGATCTGTCGGGCATCGCCTTCTATGAAGTGTTTGCGCTGTTCAAGGTAGCGGTCGTCCTTCAACAAATCTACGTTCGTTACGTCAAAGGCCAAACACACGACGAGCGGTTCAAGAACTTCGACCGCCGAGTGTACGGCCTCGCGCACGCCGCGCTTGAGTTGGCGCACAGTTCAGGAATCTGACGGCCGGAAATTTTAGATTTTGGATTTTGGATCAAAACCAGTTCGGTGCAGCGCAGCAGTATTCCAAATCCAAAATCTAAAATCCAAAATCGAACCAGGCCATGTCCAATCCAAAATCTAAAATCTAAAATCCCAAAATCGAAAGGGTTCTATTGAGCTACATTTATTTAATACGGCACGCGCAAGCCGGATCGCGCGACAACTATGACGTGCTCTCCGAACTTGGGCGGCAACAGGCACGTCTATTAGGCGAGCACTTCCTTTCGCAGGGTGTCGAGTTGGACGCGGTCTATACTGGTGGAATGCGCCGCCAGCGCGAAACGGCGGAGATCGCCTGCGACGAGCTCGCGCGCGCCGGCCGGGCCGCCCCGAATCCGGTGACCGATGAACGCTGGAACGAGTTCAGTTTGATTTCGGTGTATCGCGCTATTGCTAAACGGATGATGAAAGAGGATGACGCATTCGCCCGCGACATCGCAGAGATGCAGCAGGCGATCGCGCGCGATCCGCACACGACCGGAGGCGCGGTGGGCAGATGTGATCAAGCGGTGATTCGCGCCTGGATTGAGAATCGGTATCCTGAATACGAAGGCGAATCCTGGAGCTCCTTTCGATCCAGGATCCAGCTCTGCGGGTCGGATATCTCCTCGAACAATCGCGCTGAGAAAGCGATTGCTATTTTCACCTCGGCCACCCCGATCGCAATTACCGCGGGCGCGGCCCTGGGGCTGAGCGACGAAAAGTTGTTGAGCATCCTGGGTGTAATTTACAACACGAGCGTGTCGGTGATGAGGGCGCGCAGCGGCGAATTGAGAATGGTTACCTTCAACGCGACCGCTCACCTCAGCGTTGCGCAACGCACTTTGAGATAGCCATACGAGCCCGGCGCAGGAGCCTGTCGGAATGATGAGGGTTCGCTTCGTAGTAACGAATTCATTCGTTTCTTCTAAGTTGGACGGGCCACACCTCTTCCGGGGGCGGGACGTCGACTGCTAATGACAGCGCCGTTCAGCGATTGCAAGCCGGAACCGCCACATTTATACTGACGCACGCTTCAACCGACAATTGAGACTAAGGAGGCTAGATGATCGGTAGGTTCCTCATAGCAGCTTTTTTGACGTTCGCGCTTTGGCAGGGCCTTTCGGCTCAGGACCCCAGACCTTCTGCGACACAACTCGAGGAGATGAAGAAATTGAATTTCCTGGTCGGAGAGTGGTCGGGGGAGGGTTGGACTGAGTTTGTTCCGGGGCAACGGCGAACATCGCCTATTCATGAAATGGTCCAGCCCAGGTTGGGAGGAGTGGTCTTGCTCGTGGAAGGGCTCGGCAAAGTGAAAGTCCCCGGCAAGCAGGAAGAGGTAATAACGCACAACGCGCTGGGCGTATTGTCTTATGATGAGAAAGCAAAGATCTACCGATTGCGTTCGTATATCGCCAATGGTCAGAGCACGGATGCCGAGGCGAAATTCACCGACGGAGGCTTTCAGTGGGCTTTTCAACCAAATCCGAGCCTCAGTATTCGATACACGGTGAAGCTGACTGATAAGGGCGAATGGTTTGAAATTGGAGAGATGTCGCAGGATGGAAAGAACTGGCGCAAGTTTCACGAGATGACTCTTCAGAAAATTAAATAGAATCGAGGCGGCTTTTCCCGCCCTCGGGCACGATTGATAGTCAACAAGACCTGGCGATTGGAACATAGGAGACACCGAAAATGGACGGAAACAATTTCTCGAGACGGAATTTTCTGAGCACGGCAAGCGTAGCCGCATTTGGCACCGCTGCCTTTTTTACACCTGGCGTTTTTGCTGAGCAACTGATTCAAACGCCGGTACAAACCGAGGGGCCGTTCTACCCGGACAAGATGCCTCTCGACACCGATAACGATCTGTTGATCATCAATGATTCGATAACACCTGCCGTGGGAGAAATTACACATTTGAGCGGTCGAATCCTGGATAAACGCGGGGAACCGATAAGGAACGCGGTCGTCGAGATCTGGCAGGTCGATAACAACGCCGCCTATCTTCACACCAAAAGCGACAACTATGCGAAGCGAGACTCGAACTTCCAGGGGTTTGGCCGGTTTGTGACGAGCTCGACCGGTGAGTACTACTTCCGCACGATCAAGCCGGTGTTGTACCCGGGGCGGCAAGCTCCGCACATTCACTTCGCGGTGAAAGTAAAAGGCAACAAGAATTTTACAACGCAGTGTTACATCAAAGGTCACCCGGGAAATGCGGTTGACTTCGTGCTCAAAGAGGTTCGCGATGCCAGGGCGCGCCAATCAATCGTTGTCCCATTCACTCCCATCCCTGGATCGCGGGTGGGCGAGCTGGCAGCGAAGTTCGACGTAGTGCTCGGCTTCACGGCGGCGGCCTGAGACGTGATGGCGCTCGACATAGTCAGCGGATAAGGATCGGATCAGGCCAGCGGGTGATCGTGGTGACAAGGATCGGATCGTGCCGCAAACGGAATCGTTCTGTGAGAGAGCCGCACCCAACGGGGTGCGATGTGGACAAAATTCAGCAAGATGAGCGAGCGGACATTGCACCCCTCCGGGGTGCGTTCAACTCCTAAAGGAGTTGCTACTCCGATTGGCTAATCCGCACTGGATTGCTATCAACCTAACTCACACAGGGACGCGGCTCAGGGGACTATGCCGCCTTGCGACTCGCCTCCTGCCCCGGATGATACACCTTCTTACTGTGAGCCTTGATCTCCGGCAGCGTGAACCACGCCGGTTTGAATTCCTTCTTCGAGTAAAGCTGCGCCTGGTCGAAGTGATAGGGAGACTTCGGGTCGGCGCTCTGGCCGAACACCAATAATGACCGTGCCTGGACCTTCGGACCAAACTCGACCACGCTCACGAATGAAGTGCCCGCCACCCCGTACCTCCGCTTCTGACCTTTTATCGGTCGAGTGTAGAAGTTGTTAACTATGCCAACAGGTCCCGGCGCACCGGCGATAGGAAGACTCATCTTCTCGTCGCTGAACGTTTCAAGCTCCCCACCCGATTGAATGCGTTGCAAGCGATTGATCTCACCCCACGCTACTCGCCAGGTTCCGAAGTCGCGATTCAGATCGCTGATAACTTCTTCCAGCGCGCGAGTCTTCAGCCATTCGTCTTCCACCTTTTTGGCTCGGAAGGTTGCCATCCGTTCAAACCAGAGCGCAAAAAGCGTCATCGCTTTTGACTCGGTCGTGCTGATGTGGTTCCACGACTTCAACTCGAGGATCGCGTCCGCGAGCTTCGCCGCGCGCGCCGCGTCTTTCGTTTTGAGCTTCTCAATTTCTGCTGAAAGTTCCGGGATGTAAGTCTCGGATTCGAGCACGGTGGTATCGAGTCCGGCGCGAGCCCACTCTTCAAACGTGAACTTCTCGTTCGTCGACAAGATTCGTCGCGAAATCCGAGCCCTGGCGTTGTCTGACTCGCTGGTCATGTAGTTTGGGAAGCCATCTTTAGTTGGGTTACCATCCGTTGTTGTGGTGAACGGGGTCTGATTGCAGTTCTGCATGAAACCGGTTTTCGGATTGGTCAACTGCGGAAGTTCATTGAAGCTATGATAACCCTGCCACTCGGCTTCCGGATTGCTGCCGTCTACCGGTTTCGACCAATCAAACTTAGTCGAGCGGCGAGGCACTGCTCCGTTGTAAGCGTAAAAGATATTACCTTCGCGATCCGCGTACATGACGTTGAACATCGGGACCGCGCCTCCCGAAACCGCCGCTTTGAACTCAGCCAGCGTCTTTGCCTTTCCCATCAAGTACCGCTGATAGGCCGAGCCGCCGTCTTCCAGTTTAGCGAGCCTGATTGAGAGCGGCTTACCCTCGCGCACTGCCACTATCGGGCCGTGGTGAGTCTTGCGGAACTTGAAACTCCTGGGTTCAACGCCCTTCGCCGTCTTCACAGTGATGGTGTCAGTCCATTCAGTGGCAGTTCTGTGTCCCTCCCCGTATCGATATGCCAGAGGGTTCCTCGGATCGTCAAACTTCTCGATAAACACATCGACGATGTCAGGATCGTTGACCGTGTGGCTCCAACCGAGATACTCGTTGTGCCCAATGGTCGGATGAGGGGAGCCAAAGAACGATGCGCCGCTGAGGTTCCATCCTTGCTCGCTGTGAATGTGTCCTTCGTACCACTGCCCGGGTCCGAAGAATGGCTGATGGGGATTGATGAACAACATCGCGTGCCCGCTCGCGCTTCTTGACGGGGTCACCGCCCACATATTTGAACCGACGATTGGCTCGCTCTCCGGCTCATCGAGCCCGTTGAGCGGAATATTGAGCGACACTGTGCTTGATCCAGCCGCGCTCGGGGAGTCGAGCGCCTGAACCGCGGTCTTGATCTCATCGACCTTCACCCCCGACTTCCCGAAGATGAATTGCTGATAGACCAGAAACCGAGTGGCTGCGTATGTTTGCCAGGGCTCGAAGCGGGTAATGAGCCGCGGCTTTGTTTGCGGGTTGCGCGCTAGAAAATAATTGAGCCCGTCTGTAAGCGCTTCGCTCAACTCGCGCTCGCGGCCTGTTGTCCGATCGTATTCGGCCCTGGCGAGGCGAGGAATCTCGAGCGCTCGGTTGAGCATATCGTCGGCGAGCGTTCTTTCGCCGTAGATCTCTGATGCTCGGCCCAGGGCGCGGATGTAGGTGTCTTCGATCTGCCAGAAGTTGTCTTCGGCCTGCGCGTAAATGTATCCAAAGACACAACTCACGTCGGTTGGTCCGTAGACATGCGGCACGCCGTAGCTGTCCCGATAGATCGTAATCGAGCGCGCGATTCTTTCGAGCCGGGCGGACTCGGATGAAGGCTTTGCTGCCGAGTACCCGAGCTGTTCGAAGATCAGCAGCACCGCCAGCGTTATCATCGCAGCAATCACGGCGGCCTTTACCGGCGTCAGTCTGACCGGCCTGGATACTGTGAACATTGATCGAACAGTCGTGGACATAGCAAAGTCTCCTTTATTCGAGGTTGCGGCGCGCTGCTCGTCGAAGCGTGGAGGCCGCTGCGTGTTCGGGATGGGCGCATTCTACAATTCGCCGTCCGCACCCGCAAGGAAACAAGCAGATTCGGTTCGGATTGGCCGGCTCTTTCGCGTTGCGTTGGCGCACGGATTCCGACTAGACTTCTCGCGCTAGACGACTGAACCTGAGTCTTGCCGCGCCGAGCCGGCGATCATTCCGGCATTGTTTTGATCCTTGATTTGAGGTTAGAAATGCAAGCCGCTCTTGCTCAAACGAACTTGAACAGCTCGGCGACGCTGATTGTCGCGATTGTCGTCCTAGTCCTGGCCTTAGCGTTGATGGCATTCCTTTTCTTGAGATCTAACGTGCGCAGACGGGAGCGAGAAGAACGCGTGCGTAACCGGCTGTTGGAGATGGAACGCGAAGCTCAGTTCGCGTCCGCCGCGGATCGGGTCCGCCACCTTCGGCAGCCTGCCGGGATCCTGACAGAGCTCGCAGGACTGCTCCGTGAGTACATCCCGATCCAAGTGTTGGCTGTTTACGCGGGGCGCGCCGGCGGCGCGAATCTGTCGGATGTTACGCGGGAGACTGATCCTAAAGAGTCTCTCCCGCCGCGTCAAATTGAGTTGCCGGCGCTGATCCCGGCGCCTCTTGAGCAGCGTGCTCGTCCGGCTGTAACCAGGCTTGCAGCCTTCGTCCGCGAAGCTTCTCAGTCTGGCGGCCAGGAACCCGGCTCGGCAACCGGGCAACCGATGGATGAAAGGACCAGCATCGCTGAGCCCGATCAAAGGCTGAGCGACAGAATCGACGAACAACCTACAAATTCAATTGGGGAGGACGCGTTGCTTCTCCCGTGGCACGGGCCCTTTGAGTGGAACGGGTTGATAGTCGCGGCGATCCGGCCAGGTTTCGCGGTGGCAGTACTTGAGCCTTACCGGGAGGCGATAGCGCGACTGACGGACCGGCTCGCAGTTGCGCTGGAGTTCGAACGCTGCGACTCAACTGTTGAAGCCTCCGAGGAAAGGGCCGCGCGTACAACCGGGTTCTCGCGGGCTTTGATTTCCTGCCTGGAAGATAAGTCACCGCTCGACGCGATCGTTCGGCAGGTAACGAATCTCGTCGGCAGCGATAGCGCAGCGCTGTGGCGCATAGACGAAAGCACCTCGATGATCAGGATGGTGGCCGCTCACGGATTGAAGTCGCCTGAATTCCTGCCGCTGCCGCTGGGGCAGGGTCTTACAGGGAGCGCCGCCCAAAACGGCGAAGCGCTCGCAATCGAAAACGCACCGTTGGACCCGCGGTGCATCTTTCCCCGCGAGGCTCGCGAAAGCGGCGTGGTCTCGTATCTGGGTGCTCCCCTGGCCTCGAACGGCGAAACGCTGGGCGTCATCGAAGCGCATTGTTCAAGCCGTCGTTCGTGGACCGAAGGCGATAAGCGTTCGCTTGAATCGGCGGCGGCGGTAATCGCCGAACTGCTGAAGAGCACGGACTCACGCGGCAACCGGCTTCGCGTCGAGAGCGCGTACCTGGGACTGTCGGAGTCACTTCAACGGCTGCGCTCTACCGAGGAGGTCAAAGAGGCTGTTGTCGAAGTGCTTGGCCACGCACTTGGCGCATCGCGCGTGTTGGTAGTCGAGTTCACTGATGAGGGGGGGTCCGAGCCGGTGAAGCACGAGTACCGCCAGCCTTATGCGAAGTCAGCCGCCGGAGTCGTTTTCGACGGTTTGATTGCCGCTTTGGGGGGACCCGACGCGACGCGAACCGCTACGATCGCCGAATCGACTGGCCAGTCGCTAATGGGTCCGGAGACTGCCGCCGACCTCGAGGTCGTTTCCGAGATGGCCCTGCCGATCAGAATTGACGGCAAGTCACGAGGGATAATCTACGTGCATCAGTGCGACCGGGTGAGAGATTGGGAGGCGCAGGAGGTTGAGTTTGCCGAGCGAGTGGCGTCCCAGTTATCTCTGTCGCTGTCAAATCTGCAGCTGCTGGAACGAGCCCTCCGCGACGCACAAGATCGCGAGCAGTCGGGCGACGCTTCGGCGCGCATCAAAGAGCTGGAGCATAAACTTGAAGGTCTCGAGCGCACGCTCGAACAATCACGAATTTCGGAGGAGCAAACCAAAACGTCGCTGGGCGAGGCTACCGCGCTTGAAGCGCACGCGCGTGGCGAAGTAACTGACCTTCGCAACCATCTCGAGGGCGTTCAACAAGAACACAGACAGGTGCAGTCTTCAGCCCAGCAGCTTCTCGAAATAAACAAACTCAAGAGTGAGTTCATCGTTAGTGCCGGGCGCGAGATAGAAGCCTCGCTTCAATCGGTTCTGGGATTGTCGGAACTACTTGAGCGAGGCTCCTACGGCAATCTCACTGGCGAACAGCTCGAAGCGGTGCGCGGAATTTACGGGTGGGCTCGGCGGATCAAAAGCGATGTTGATTCGTTGATCGACTACGGTTCGACGCGGTCCCGACGGCTTGAATAGATCGCACAGAGTGAAAGCATCAATCTTTTATGTCGGGACCAGTTTGCTGGCCCCGCTCAAACGGGCTGAATCCGAGATTAACTCCCGGCATAGGCTCGGTCTGCAAATCGCGCCGCACAACTGTGGCGCGCCGCTTACTGCCGAGCAGTGGCTTGCGGCTGAAGCTGATGTTGCAAGCAGCGATCTGATCTTTGTCATCCACGTAACCGAGGGAGAGAACGCAGCTCGTATCGCGGATGCGCTTGTTCGTCATCGTGAGCGCAACCACGCGGTGATTGCATTCAATTGCATGCCCGAACTGATGCGTTGCTGCCGGATGGGTAAGCTTGAATTCAGCAAGCTGATGAAGTCCCGAGCGCCCGCCGACCGGGAGAGCGCGGAAGTATCGGCGCCAGGCATCACACGAAAGCTCGCGACGTGGATGGCCGATTTTGTTAAAGGTGCTTCAAAGCCAAACAGCGATTCCTCGGCCCGACGAATGGGCCCCAGGAATTCCGATCAGTACCTCAGGCTGATTGGCCGCTTGCCGGCTATTTTGAGATTCGTCCCAACGGCAGGCAAGCTTCGAGATATTAAGAATTATCTCCTTCTGTTCAGCTATTTTCTTCAGCCCACCCCGAACAACATTCGCTCCATGGTGTTGTATGCCATCAAACATTACGTCCCGGGCAAAGCGGCTGCACTCAAGATCGAACCCCCGGAAGCAATGCCCGTTGTTGGGATATATCATCCCGACGCGCCAAATCTGTTTGATACCTTCGAGGGCTATAAGAAATGGTATGAGCGAAAGCGCCGGCTCAGGCTTGAGCGCGACTCGACTGTAGGACTGCTGTTGATGCGACCTCAGATCATCAGCGACGCGCGGAGGCACTACGATGGATTGATTAGAGCCATCGAGCGGGAAGGTCTGAGCGTGATCCCGGCGATCTCGACTTTTATGGATAACCGCGAAGCCTGCGGGCGGTTCTTTGTCGATGAGAGAAAGGACGAGGTGGCCGGCAACGGAGGGACGCCCTCACAGGAGCTGGGAAGGAAATCGCGGGTCAGTCAGATCTTATCGCTGACAGGGTTCAGCTTCGTCGGCGGGCCCGCAATGAATGACAGCGAAGCAGCAGCCGAGTTTTTGAAAGAACTGGGTGTTCCGTTCCGCTCGATGGTCTCGCTGGATGTTCAGACGATTGAAAACTGGAACCAGGGCAAGCTCGGGTTGAATCCGATTCAGACCGCGATGCAGGTTGCCGTCCCTGAGATTGACGGTGCGACGGAGGCATTCGTTTACGGCGGCTTGCCGGAAAATGGAACTCAACCGGAACCGCTCGAGGAACGCTGCACGCGAATCGCGCGCCGGCTGGCCCGATGGAACCGGTTGCAAGTCGCTCCCCGCGCCGATGTGCGGCTCGCGCTTCTGATCTTTTGCTTTCCGCCCAACAAAGGAAACATCGGCACGGCCGCCGACCTGGATGTATTCGCGAGCCTGTGGGAGATAATTGCAAAGCTGCACGCTGATGGCTACGCGGTTAATCTGCCGGACGGGCCGGACCAATTGCGCTACATGTTGCTGGAAGGGAACTCGGGTGAGTCGGGCACACTCGGCAACGTCGCTTATCGAATGGGCGTGGACGAGTATCGAAGTCTTTGTCCTTATGCCGGCGAGATCGAGGATGAGTGGGGCCGAGCGCCGGGTACCATCAACTCAAACGGCCGTGACGTGCTGGTGTTGGGTATTGAACTTGGCAACATATTTATTGGAATTCAACCTACGTTCGGTTACGAAGGCGACCCGATGCGGTTGCTTGCGGCTGAAAGCGGCGCGCCGCATCACGGCTTCATGGGGTTGTACACTTATGTCGAGGAAATTTTTCGAGCGGACGCAATCGTGCACGTCGGCACCCACGGGGCCATGGAGTTTATGCCGGGCAAGCAGGTCGGTTTGTCCGAGAAGTGCTGGCCGGACCGGCTGATCGGAGAGCTGCCGAACATCTACATCTACAGCGTCAACAATCCGTCGGAAGGGACGATCGCCAAGCGCCGTTCTTATGCGGAGCTGGTGTCCTATTTGACCCCGCCCATTGAGAACGCTGGACTCTACAAAGAGCTGGCGGTCATCAAAGACCTTCTCGCGGCTTATCGCCGCACCGAATCCGAAACGGAACGGCATCGATTCTTCGAGGCGATCGAAGAGAAGGCGCAGCAGTTGAATCTTTAACAATTGGCGACCGCGCTTACGACACCAACTGATTGCCACAGACTCGACAATGCGAGCGGCGTTTTGCGTTCAAGTTGCGGCACTCAGCGCATCGGTAATACATCTTGCGAGTGAAGAGGTTGGTCAGGTAAGCGCTCAGGACGAGGATTCCTCCGAGCACGGCAATGGTCAACAGCGTGTCGGTCAAACTCTTCATTGTTTGGCGAGGGCCGCTTGCCCTTTGGGCGTGAGCGCGTAGAAGTCGCTACCACGCTCATCAAGCACGCCTTCGCGAACAAGCCGGGCTACTAAATCGATGATCTGCTCGCGAGCTTTTGGATCGTTTCCGCCGGCTTCAAACAGAGTATGCAAGTCCAGAGTGTCGCTGTTCATTTGAGCGTAAAGGTTTAAGACTCGTCGCGTTTGTTCATCCATCGTGGTCCCCGTCCAACGCGGGCACTGGCCCGCAGCGGTTTGGTTTGATTCGAAAAGCGTCCATTGCGCAGATCAATGATAGCAGTCAACACAGGAATGTAGGAGACGCAATGTTTCTGCTTCAGGGCTTCGCATACCTGGAGTTCATACCCGCTTCGCGAGAAGTGGGTTGCGATGTTGCAGACTACCGTACGGAAGAGAGCATGGCCGGGATGCCGCCAAGTCACAGAGTCACCAAGCGTCCCAAACTTTTTTCGTGCGACTTTCTGTCTTCGTGTTTTGCTGGCGGCGGGAATTGCTGGCTAAGCAACACACCAATCGAATTGCAAAAGTCTGGCTTTGCGTCTATGAATTAGCTGGGACAAACGTCTGGCTTCCTGGGTTCCCAGATCGAGCAGTTCAAAACGGATCCCGTTGGAGGAAGTCGGAATGCTCTTTAAAACCATCAGCGCAGCTGTGTTTGGCATCGACGCTTATGTCGTCGATGTTGAGATCGACCTGACCCCCCGATCAGGCGACAGTATGGTTCCGGTGTTCACCATGGTTGGCTTGCCCGACGCCGCGGTGCGAGAGAGCCGCGAGCGTATCCGCGCAGCGATCAACAACTGCGACTTCTTTTTTCCGATCCATCGCGTCACAGTCAATCTTGCCCCAGCCGACATCAAGAAGGAAGGATCGAGCTTCGATCTGCCGATTGCAATCGGAATACTCGGAGCTAACGGCGATCTCAACCGCGAAGAGCTCAGCGACACTTTGATCGTGGGCGAGCTGTCTTTGGACGGCCGCGTTCGGCCCATCAAAGGCGCTCTTCCGATTGGAGTGGCGGCGAGGGCGCGCGGAGTGAAGCGTTTGCTTGTCCCCGACGAGAACGCCCACGAAGCGGCTGTCGTCAGCGGGCTGGAGGTCTATCCGGTTGCGACGCTCCAGGGGGTGGTTGAGCTCATCAACGCTCAACAACCGCCCAAGCCGTTACACATCGACACCCAGGCTATGTTGGCCAACCTCGATCACTACCCGGACGATTTTCGAGAAGTGCGCGGCCAGCCTCACGCGAAGCGCGCTATCGAAGTAGCAACCGCTGGCGGACATAACATTCTTCTCATCGGCCCGCCGGGTTCAGGGAAAACGATGCTGGCCAAGCGGATTCCAACTATTCTGCCGCCGCTTGAATTCGAAGAGGCAATCGAGTGCACAAAAATCCACAGCGTAGTCGGTCTCACCGAAAAGCATGGGCTTATCACGACTCGTCCGTTTCGCGCGCCGCATCACACGATTTCCGATGCGGGCTTGATTGGCGGC
>JBASRM010000319.1:0-5945 GCA_049273835.1 Blastocatellia bacterium
CTGTGATGCGCTCGTCACAAACCAGATCATAGAAAGCGTCGGGCGACCGGCTTACGAGGTATGGCACCACTACCAGCCGCCCGCCGTAAGCGAGTGCGCCCCACATCTCCCACACGGAAAAATCGAATGAGTATGAGTGAAACAACGCCCACACGTCCTTTTGATCGAAGCCGAACCAGGGTTGAGTGGACTCGAGTAGCCGCACAACATTGGCATGCGTTACCATCACGCCTTTTGGGCTGCCGGTCGAACCCGACGTGTATATGACGTACGCGATATTGTCGGGCGACGCGGCGTTGGAGAGATTCGCGCAACTCTGTTCCTCAATCAGAGGCCAGTCGGAATCGAGACAGATGGTCTGCGCGCTGTGATCTGGCAATCGGTCGAGCAGTTCTTTTTGAGTCAGCAACACGTCCGCGTCGGTGTCGTTGAGCATGAATGAAATGCGCTGACTCGGATAAGCGGGATCGAGGGGAACGTAAGCCGCCCCGGCCTTCAGCACTCCGAGCACGGCGACGATCATCTCTATCGAACGCTCCATGAAGATGACCACGAGGTGATCCGGGCCGATCCCTCTTTTCCTGAGGAGACGCGCCAGTCGATTGGCTCGTTCATTTAGTTGCCGGTAGGTAAGGGTCTCCTGCTCCAGGATCACTGCGACGTTTTCCGAATAGGCTTCCGCCCGCAGCTCGAACAACTGATGAATGCAAAGTTGGTTTGAACAGTCGGCCTTGCCCTCGGTCCATTCGACGAGCAACCGGTGGCGCTCCGGATCGGTCAGCAGCGGGAACTCGGAGATTCGACGCTCGGGATTGGCCGCGATGCCTTCAAGTAAGATCCGGAAATGTCCAAGCATGCGCTCGATGGTCGCCGGATCGAATAGATCGGTTTTGAATTCTACGGAACCGCCCAAACCCGTTGAGCTTTGGGCCAGCGCGAAAGTCAAATCATACTTTGCGCTGCTCGACTCGACATTGAACCAGCGCAGCTTCAGGTCGGGAAGCCGGATTGGCTCTCTGGGAGCGTTCTGGAACACGAACATCACTTGAAATAGCGGTGTATGTCCCAAATCCCTCTCAGGCTGCAGTTGATCAACCAGCATTTCAAAAGGCAAGTCCTGATGAGCGTAGGCTGCAAGCACGGTCTTGCGCGCACGAGCGAGCGCGTCTTTGAATCGAGGATCGCCTGACAGGTCTGCACGCATCAGAAGTGTGTTGACAAAGAAACCGATGAGACCTTCCGTCTCGAGCCGGTTTCGGCCGGCTATGGGCGTGCCCACGCTGAAGTCGCTTTCACCTGTGTAGCGGTGCAGCAATGTTTGAAACGCCGCGAGAAGCAGCATGAAAAGCGTGACGCCTTCGCGCCGCGCGAGCCCCTCGAGAGATTCGGATAAGTCTTGCGGGAGCGTGAAGAATTGGGTCGCGCCTCGCCACGAATGCGCCAGCGGGCGTGGCCGGTCCGTAAGCAACCCAAGGATCGGCGGGCAGCCTTCCAGTTGTCGCCTCCAATATTCCAGTTGTTCTTCGAGCACCTCGCCTTGCAGCCATTTTCGCTGCCAGTCCGCGAAGTCCGCATATTGAATTGCAAGCTCCGGTAGAGGCGATGGCTCTCCTTTCGAGAAAGCTTCGTAAAGCGAAGCGATCTCCGTGATGAGGATGCCCATTGACCAGCCATCCGAGATGATGTGGTGCATGGTGAGCAGCGCAACGTGATCAGCCGGGCCCAACCTGAGCAGAGTCAGGCGCAGCAACGGTCCGCGCGACAGATCGAAGCTCTCGTGCGCTTCAAGCGAAGCGAGACGACCGGCCTCCGATTCCCGCTCGCCGGCCGACAAATGGCTCAGGTCGATTACAGGCACTTTCAACTGCAAGGCCGGAGAGATTACCTGCATGGGCGCGCCGTCGACGACGGCGAAGGTCGTGCGCAATACTTCATGACGGTTGAAGATTTCGTTGATGCTTCTATCCAGGACTTCAATTTTGAGCGGGCCGCTGAGACGGACAGAAGCAGTCATGTTGTAAGCAGGGCTGTCAGGGCTCCACTGGTAGAGAAACCACAAACGTTGCTGCGCGAAGGACAGCGGCAATTGCTCGCCCCGCCTGACTCGCTCGATTGTCGGCGCATTCAGCCCGCGACCAGAGCTCATCTGAGCCTGAATTATGCGCGCCATCCCGGCTATCGTTGGCGATTCGAACATGCAGCGAAGCGGAAGCTCGATCTGGAAAGCATCACGAACGCGCGAAATCACACGCGTGGCAATCAACGAGTGGCCCCCAAGCTCAAAAAAGTTTGCGAAGACGCTGATGCGATCTTGACGCAACACTTCTCCCCAGAAGACCGCAAGCACCTCTTCAATCTGATTGCGTGGCCCGGCAAATTGTTTGTTTGTTCTCGAGCCGTTTTCACTAGCGTCGATGAGCGCCGCCCGGTCCACCTTCCCGCTCGCTGTCCTTGGAAGCGACTCCATCGTAACGAACGATGAAGGCACCATGTAGTCCGGCAAATTCCGGCTCAAGAACTCCCTTAGCTCGCCTGACGAAAGAATCGGCTCACCGAGAATCGGGACGGGCCGCAGATGCGCGTGGGGCGCGGCTTCTTTCAATAACCTTCTCTTGTCTGAAGGGCGAACGGCGTAAATGTAGCAAAGCGGCGTGTCGACCAGCAGCTCGTCTTGATACGTCGCGCACTCGTAACCCTGGCGTTCGAGCCGCGATAGAATCAAGTCCATATTCTCACTTACATCGACTTCGAGCGCGACTTGCTCAATTTTGCACCAATCTTCGTCCCTGATGCCGTTGAGGATGTCTATCTCGCTCTTTTCGGCGTTGATCTTCAGAAGATCAATCCGCTCGATTGACCTTTCTTCGATGATGCTGGACAGCGTGCGCAGTGAGGCCGGGAAGGTTTCCCCCACGAAGCGCTCGGTCAGTATCTCGTCGGCCATTTCCAGCAATTCGGACATCTGGCCCATCCCGAGCCTTTGCTTGTTCACCATATAAGTTCTGGTGACTTTCTTTTCCGCCTCGGCGTCGGCGTAGAAACCTGAAAGCAAGGATGAGTGAGGGAAAAACGTAAACGCAGCCTGCTCTGTTTGGTTCGACAGCCCGAAGTCAAAAACCTCTGCGTTCCTGCCATACAGGGAGGTGTTCAAGCGCAGAAGCTCGAACACCGCCGGATTAGGTTCAAAGGCGTATATCTTTGGGTTGCGCCAAAGCTGGCTCACGAACAGTGTGAACAGGCCGATGTTGGCTCCGACATCAAAAACACAGCAATCATCGTCGAGCGTGATGCCGTGTCTGAAGTAGGCTTGCAACTCGAATATCTCTCTGTACAAGAATTCGGTTTCATCTCGATTCAGATGCGCAACAGCCATGTTGTTTTGTAGCCTGTATCTTTGACGTCCCGAGACTACCGGCGCGCGGCTCGGATTAGGGACCACGCAAGCTCGAAGAGCGCTGTGCCCGGATTCATCCCGGCAGGCAACTACGGCGACCGCTTGAACGTCGCGGTGGCTGCTGAGCGCGATTTCAACTTCCTCCGGCTCTACTCTCATGCCCCTGATCTTCACCTGGCCGTCGAGCCGGCCCAACACCTCGAGAGAGCTGTCCAGCCGATAGCGCCCGCGGTCTCCGGTATAGTAGAGCCTGTCGCCGTCATCGTCTCGGAACGGGTTTCTGGCGAAGCGCTTTACACTCTCTTCCGTGGCGTTGAGGTAGCCCAGACTCAAAAACGGAGTCCGAAAGACAATCTCGCCTGGCTCACCGATCCCGCACATTTGGTTGTTCCTGGCAAGAATCAACGCCTGCGTTTGTGGAAGCGGGTTGCCTACGGGCTGGATATCGGCAGTCACGTCGTGAGGCACAACGTAGAAGCTTTTTGCGAGATTCGTTTCTGTCGAGCCGTACAGATTGACAATTTGGCCGGTATTGGAAAATGCTTTGCGCCACCGTTGCACGAGCGTCGCGGTGAGGGGCTCTCCTACCAGGAATACCCATCTCAGAGAATGCAGGTCTGCGCCGGGAGGAGCGTCAGCAAGCCACGATTGGAATACTGCTGGAACAGTGTGCAAGACAGTGATCTTTTCGCGCTCGACGAGCGGAAGGATCCTATCGGCGCCAAGGTCGTCGTCTTCGTTCAGCAGGAAAAGGCAAGCGCCGGTTGTCAAAGGCAGAAAGGATTCTCGCAAGATCACATCGACGGAAGGCGTCGCCAGTTGCAGGCAGCGATCTTCGAAGCCGAAATGAAATTCATCTCGCTGCCAGCTCAAAAAGTGGCTGAGCCCTTTGTGGCACCCAATCACTCCCTTTGGCACCCCGGTCGTGCCGGAAGTGAAGACGATGTACGCAGGGTCGTCGGGTGAGAGCTCTGGCAGAGCGAAGCCTGACCTATCGACGTCATCGCACTCCGCGAGGTCGCCGGATTTATGCACCAACGTCAACGGAATCGGACCGATCCGCTTAAGCAGCTCTTCGCCTGAATGACGATCACCGATGTGCACGAGATGTTTAGCCCGCGCTTGTTCAAGGAGCAAACGCTGTCTGCCTGCCGGCAGATCTTTGTCTATGGTGAGCAACACGCCTCCGCTTTGGAAGACCGCGATCAGGCTGGCCATCAATCCAAAGCTTCGCGGACCGACTACCGCCACAACGTCTCGGCGCCCGACCCCACGCGCCAACAGGGTTAGTGCCAGCGCTTCAGACTTGCCGGCGAGTTCGGAGTAGGTTAAGAACTTGCCGTCCTGCCAAAGCGCAGGTCGCTGCGGCGCCTGCGTTGCCCAACCCGAAAAGAGCTGTGTGACCGGAGCGTACTCGGGTTCGGGCAGCGGTGAAGTCGGGTCGGGAAGCAGGTGTTTCGTCCGGGGAGTCACCAACGAGTGAGTCCCGATGGGATCGTCAGGCTCGGCGACGATCTGTTCGAGCAGGTAGCGAAATTGATTCATCATCAATTCAACACGCTCCTCTGAAAACAGGGCCAGCCGGTAGAAGAGCGCGAAGCCAACCTCGTCAGGCGATTCAGCGATGTTCAGCGTCAACGCGTAATGCCATTCGAGTTTGATCTGTTCAAGGGGTCGCTGCGTGAGTCCCGCGGAACCGCGTCGGTCACCCGCCGAATCGCGGTCGCTGTTGTCGGGAGTATTTACGTTGTTGACAAGCACATCGAACAGCGGATGCCTCGAGAGATCGCGTTCGGGCTGAAGCTCTTCGACCAGCTTTTCAAACGGCAAATCCTGATGCGCATATGCTTCAAGCGATGATTCGCGCACCCGGCGCATCAGCTCGCGGAAGCTCGGATTGCCAGACAGGTCGACGCGAAGAGGTAACGTGTTGACGAAGAAACCGACCAGGTTCTCGATCTCCGACCGTGTGCGATTTGCAATGGTCATCCCGACAATGACATCTTCTGCGCCCGACAGTCGCCCAAGCAGCAGGTCAAACGCTGCCAGCAACGTCATCGTCAACGTGCAATTCTGCTCACGGCTCAACGCCCATATCGCTTCCGATAGCTCCCGCGGCAGGAACATGGATTGAGAGTTGACCCGGAAATCCTGGCTGTCGGATCGGCCGCGGTCGGTCGGCAGGTCCAGCGCCTGGATTTGATCTCCTACCGCTTCCTTCCAATACGCAAGGTGCGATTCAAGCACGTCTCCTTGCAGCCACTCTCTTTGCCAGTGCGCGAAGTCGGCGTATTGAATCGCAAGTTCCTTGAGCGGAGATGGACGGTCTTCGCGGAAAGCTTCATAGAGTGCGGTCATTTCGCGCGCGATTATTCCTGTCGACCAGCCATCGCTGATGATGTGATGGGTGGTAAAAAGGATTATGTGATCCTCTTCTCCCAATCGCAGCAATGAGGTTCGCATAAGCGGTCCGCGAACCAGGTCGAACGGGGTTTGTGCCTCTTCGACTGAGAGGCGTTTCGCTTCGGCTTCCCGCTCTTCAGCAGCGAGG
>JBASRM010000323.1:0-19874 GCA_049273835.1 Blastocatellia bacterium
CCCTTGAACGCGCCATCCTCGACGTCATAGCGCACCCCGTAGTTGAGGGTCAGGTTCGGCGTTGGCTTCCACGAATCCTGAACGTAGAAACCGTAGATGTTGTCCGTAGCTCGGACTTGCGCCGGCCCGATACCAACTTGAAACTGGGTCGGCAGTCCCGGGTTAGGCGCGGGAGCAAAGCCTCGGTAGAGGCCGAAGGCGAATTGCGTGAACAGCGAGAAATATGGAAAGTGGCTTATGTTCAGACCGGTCTTCACCGTGTGCGAACCGTGCGTCCACGACAAATTATCGATGTACTGATAGCGATTCTGATCCGCTCCCTGCGGGCAGCAAAACGCCGCGCCCCGGTAGAAGTTCGGACCTTGCTGACCGGGTAGCTCGGTCTTGGTCGGCGTTCCGCTCAGGAGACGGTGCCAGAAGAACCGCGCTTCGTTCACTATGTGGGTAGTCGGCGTGGACGTCATCGAGACGTTCAGCGTGTGGTCATGGACAAAAGTCGACACCAACGATTCGGGCGCGGCGATCGCGGCAATTTGCACCAGCAGGTTGTCTGAGAGATCCCGCTGCACGTTGAAGCGGGCAGTCAGATTGTTGTTTGTCGACAGCTTGTGGTCGACTCTTGCCGACCACATCAATTCCTTGGTCGGCTGGGTGAGACTGATCGAGCCTCCCGGCGGAGTCAGCTGCAGAGGCGTGGCCTGCCGGGTCTGCTCGTAACTTCCAAACCAAAAGGTGCGATCTTTTACAAGAGGTCCGCCGGCGGTGAAGCCGCCTTCGTACTTGTGGAATGGCGCGCGACGAAACAGGGCCGCGTCGCTGGTGTTGTAGAAGAAATTCGAGGCGGTCAGGTTGCGTCCGCGGGTATAGTAATGACCATCACCGTGGAAACTGTTGGTACCTGACTTTGTAATCACGTTTAGGACAACGCCTCCGGATTGACCGTACTCGGCGTTGTAACTATTGGTCAGCACCTGGAATTCCTTGACTTCCTCTACCGATGCTCCAAGCGAATCGCGCGAGGAAACAACCTGGTCAGAGATGGTGCCCCCGTCTACGTTAACCTGAACGCCCCGGTTGTTCACCGCGCCCGGGCCGATGAGATCACTGGAGACGGTTGTGAAATCATACTTAACACCCGGCGCAATTGTGGCCAGGCCCTGGTAGTCATTTGCCACTCCCCCAATCCCATTGAAGCTGGTGGTGGTTGGAAGAGTCGCCACTTGTTTACTATCGATGACGCTGGATACGTCGGTCTTGCCTGTCTCAACGAGCGGTTCGGCGGAAGTAATATCCACCGTCGCGGTTGCGCCAGAGACGACAAGACTGAAGTTGACATCCCTCTGTTCGCCTACCTGTAATTTGACGGCTTTGGCTTCTGCCTTGGAAAAGCCCGGCGCATCGACCCTCACGTCATAAACTCCAGGCGGCAGGTTCGCGAATCTATACAACCCTTCCGAGGTTGATTTTGTGGTGCGTTCAATTCCGGTGTCCACGTTGCGGGCCACCACGTTGGCATCCGACACAACGGCGCCCTGGGAATCGAGCAGAGTCCCGACAATCGTCGCAGTCGCGGTTTGCGCGTAGCCGGCCGCAACCGGCGTCATCAGCATCGCACACAGCGTCAGTAGACTTATAAAACGTCTTGTCATACCGGGTTCTCTCCTTTTCGTAACTCGTTGATCCCGGTGATGATCCTATTGGCGGTGTTGCATCCGGGTATCAAACAGTGGAACGCAACCCGGATTCCGCCAGCGGAGCCCTAACGGCGCAACCATTAACCTTCCGCCATTACAAAATTTATCAGCGGCAAGTTGGTAACGTTCCTCTCAATTCAATTTATTGTAGATGAATTTCTGGATTTTCTTCCGAAAGCTCGGAATGAAATTTCTGCGCAAGCCGGGCATCGCTGGACGCAAAGCCTGTATTCAAATTTTTGGAGCCAGCCCCTTCTACGTGGAATGTAGATTACTGAATGGTGTCCGAAGAATTGTCGGGAACCACAATTGGGATCGGTGAGGCGTGGTGATGAACCATGAGCCAGCGGCCGTTCTGGAGGATGAAGAGATTAGTCGCTGCAGCAAGGGCCGAGTCAAAGCTCGAGTCATTGAAGACGGTTATGTTCTCGGTGCAGGTCACCCAGGCAAAATCACCATCGGTGCGCACCCATACATCGGAAGGGGTGGCCCGGAGCTTCTGGCCGCTTTCAAATATCATTTCCCAGCTTTCTCGTACCCGCTGCCATCCAGTCAGCAGGTCCCATCCAGGATGCACGCACCTCACCCAGTCTTCGTGCGCCCACACCTCGTCCATTCGATCTAGCAAACCCGATTCAAGCGCGCGATAAAACGCCGTGTTGGCTTCTTCTACCGAGATTCTGGATTGGCTGCTCATGCGCGGGCCAAGACTATACCGCAGTCAGCAGGGAATTCAAGTCAGCGTCAAAGCGTCGCTTCGGCTCTAAATCTTTAGGCATTATCGCCCGACAAACATTCGGGGCGCCGGTGTGTTAGTTTACCGTAGACACTGTAAACCGATTCAAATATAATCCGTGCAACCCTTAGGTTGGATGGTCGAACATGAAGGAGAGTGAGAGTGAACAACCTGAGGAGGCTTCGGGTCATTGATAAACTGCAGTGCGCTTCACCGGCAAGGTTCCCGGACGACCCTTCCAATCTCAATGCAGTTCCCCGATTCCAGAGGTCGATCCGACCGCCCACGAGTCTTTCCTGTGACCGGTCTGCTCGGAAGAGAGCTGTCCCCAATACCGAACATCACGCTACCGCGATATTTCAAAGTTTTGCGTTGCTGCGTGCGCGGCGGACTTTGGAGCCGCGTAGAAGCTTTTGAGGGGGAACGCTACAGTGTCAGACAAAATACTCATTGTTGATGACAGCGATGATACTCGGGAAATGATGTCAAAGCTGCTTGAGCTCGAGGCCTTCAGCGTAGTCACCGCCGATGACGGCCAGAAAGGGCTCGCCGCGGCCGCCAGCGAGCTGCCCGACCTGATCATAACCGACATAAACATGCCCAACATGAACGGGATCGAGATGATCAAGCGGTTGCGCGACAAGGATCCTGAGGGTGGCCGCGTTCCCATTATGGCGATAACCGCTTTCGGAAATGGCGTCGCCAAAGAAGCCATCGCGGCTGGAGCCGATCGCGCGGCCACCAAACCCATCCAGTTTGAAGCACTGATCGCGGCGATCCGAGAGCTGCTGGCGGGATCAAAGATGAGGGATCCAATCGGTGACTGCGAAAACGCTACAAGCTAAAACGGCCTCGCCAGTCGCTCATCTCTGATGGGCGTTTGGCAAGGCCGCTGGTAATCGCGCGTGCGCACCTGCTACTTCTTCTCAGTCGATGAAGGAAACAGACGGCCCAGCAGATCCATTGAGACGCTGCCGGTGATCCTAACATCTACATCGTTCGGGGTGATATTAATCGTTTTGAGCGCGCCGGCAATCGAAGCCATTTTAGGATCGCTCATGGCGCCCAGATAACCGGTCGCCATCGCAAGCAATCCTGTCAGTCTTTCAGCAATCGCCTTCGCATGATCAGCCGTGTCGCTGCGCAACGTGGCGGTAAGTTCTATACTGGATGCGAGGTCGATTGCTCCAAATATCAAGCTCACTGAAGAAAAGTCGGGAATCGGAAGCTCACTCGATTGCAGTCCGCTAGTCATCGCGGGCGTAAGCGAAACAGCAAATCGGATCGCGGCAGTTGGATTCTGTACCAGCGCCTCCGCAAGTTTTGCGTTCTGCAAGATCCCCGGTCTCGACCCCGTCTTCACATCCACCGAAGCGCGCACTGCCTCGGCGCTGCCGGTTACGATCGTGTTGGGATCAATGAAGACGAATGACCCTTCGTTTTTCTTGACTGGGGTCACGATTCCGGCTGCGGGTTTGGCCGGCGACGACTCCTTTGACGATGCAGTTGCCTGTGCCCTGTAGATATCGAAATCTTTGTATTTTTCAACCGTGAGCTTTACCTTGCCGCTGGCCCGCAGGCGCGCGATCAAAGCGTTTTGCTCGAATCGGCCAGACACCGCTATGGTGGGGTTATCCATGCCAGCCGCGGGAAAAACCACCGCCACGGAATTCACATCGCTCAATTGAACTCCCAGTTCGGAAATCTCAGTCTGCGCTTTGTCTATTGCACCCTTGAGTTTTTCCGGGGTGTTGAGGGCTGCCCACAGGCTGCTTCCCATGATCCTCTGAAAATCTATCACCGCCGCTCCGCTACCGTCGGGGAGTACGTCGAGTAGGCGATCGGTTGGAGCGGCTGTCTGGGCTGAGCTCCACCTTGGGCCCAGGCTTAGAGTAACCGCTATCATTATTCCTAAGAGAGTTACTTTCCTCATTATGAGATCCTTTCCTGCCGGCTTCAATTTAGACTCACTCAGTCTTTTTCAATCAAAGACTGGTTCCAATTATAGGCTCAAATGGTCCTGAAAAGAACCGCCCATTGCATGCGAAGCAACTTGCCGATCGGTCGAGCACCCGGCTGGTCGTTGCTAATCTTGCTACGCTACAATCCGTCTGCTTAGAATGATCTCGTGCGTAGCTTCGCCACTCTTATCATACGCACACCGGGTTCAATCGAATGCAATTTATCAGCGCGTCGCCAATGCAAAAGCATTCTACGCTTCAGACCGGTCAGTTATAATCTCCAGAGCTTTCTGCGCACCGGGAGGTTAGCGTGATCAAATCGATCGGAATCGTTGGGGCCGGCACGATGGGAAACGGGATCGCACAGGTGGCGGCACGTGCCGGACTCCCTGTGGTGCTCCACGACGTAACTGATGAGTTTTTGAACCGCGGGCTTTCAGCCATCGACAGCAGCCTCAATCGGGATGTCGATAAACAGCGCCTCGCTCTCAACGAAAAGCAGCAGATAATCTCGCGAATCAACCCTTCAAAAGAACTGTCTGATATCGGCGATGTGGACTTTGTGGTGGAAGCAGTGACAGAGAATCTTACGGTGAAGTCCGATCTGTTCCGGCAACTTGATCGGATCGTTAAGCCCGAAGTGATACTTGCGAGCAACACAAGCTCGATATCAATAACAAAGCTTGCAGGAGCAACGTCGCGACCCGATCGGTTTATTGGCATGCACTTCATGAATCCGGTTCCGGTCATGAAGTTGGTTGAGATTATTCGGGGGATGGCCACTTCGGACGCAACCTATTCGGCTACGCGGCAATTGGCCGAAGCGGTAGGCAAAACTCCGGTCGAGGTAAACGATTCGCCAGGGTTTATCTCAAACCGGGTGTTGATGCCGATGATAAATGAAGCGATCTTCGCGCTGTACGAAGGGGTAGCAACGACCGAAGGAATTGACCAGATAATGAAGCTCGGCATGAATCATCCCATGGGTCCCCTTCAGCTGGCAGACTTCATCGGACTGGATGTTTGCCTGGCGATTATGAATGTGTTATATGATGGCTTCGATGATTCGAAATACCGGCCCTGTCCGCTGCTAAAGAAATATGTCGATGCGGGATGGCTGGGGCGTAAGGCCGGCAAGGGATTTTATGACTACTGAGAAAAGGCGCTGTCGTGGAAACGGCTGCTGGAGCCAGTTTCGAGGAAGCAGTACTTAATCAACTCGGTTTCATAAGTTTAGATAAGATAATGATACTTTGTCAGCAATGCACTCATCCGAATCCCTATAGCCGCGAAACGTGCGGCGCTTGCGGGGTTCGTCTTTTGATAATCACCAACACACCAACTGCCGCTGCTTATGGAGGAGTCGAGAGCCTCCTCAGACCAACCCTCGAAGAGCATCTGCTCGAACGGATCAGTTCCCTCGAGTCTCAACTTGAACGCGCGCAGGAGCGGCTTGAGTTACTACTCGATCTCGTCCATCGCCAGGCGACCAGCGGGCTCTATGATCACGCTATGCTGGACGCTTTGGTCGAGCATCTCTCGGAGCGAGGCGCCGTTGAAGGCGGCAAGCTGGAGACACTATGGCGCGATCGCATCGCCGAGCACTACGAAGAAGCCAGCGAGCAGGAGCAGTTTGATAAGCGCATCGAGCAAATGCTTGGAGGGTTCGGCGGCGAAAACTTCGATCTGTTCGCGCGTTTGCTCGATACCGGCGCCGATCTGTTCGTCGAAGGCAATGCAAAGCGCGGTATTAGGTATTTTGAAAAGGCCCTGGTTCTGGATCCGGCAAATGTAGCTCTATCGCTCTTTGTGGGGGAGCACTTTTTTCGGGTTAACAAACCGGTACTGGCTCGCGCTTACCTGGAGAGTGCACTACAGAAGGAAGCCGACAACTTCACTGCTCGGTTGATGCTCGGGGTGATCTGTGGTGACGACGGCGATCTCGATTCCGCTAAGCGGCATTTGAGTCACGCATTGAAGATCAGGCGAAACTCGTTCGCGGCGCACTATGGGTTGGGGCGAATCCTTATGAGCGAAGGGAGAGTTCGAGAGGGACTGGCACATCTCAAACGCGCGCTCACCTTGAAGCCGACGCCTGAAATGCACTATGTCGTCGGCCGAGCATATCTCGAGGAAGGCCGGACGGAGGTGGCTATACGTCATTTCCGCCGCTGCGTGGAGATGGATCCGAAGTTCGACGCCGCTCTTTATCATTTGGGACTAATCTACTTGCGTCAGGAAAACCTGCTGCTGGCTCAGCAGCATTTTCGTGCAGCCTATGAGATAAACCCGCGCGAATCTCGCTACCGAACTGCTCTTCGAGCACGGAAGGCGGCCCAGTTGGCACCGCTGCCGGTGTTCGGTCGGACTGCAGTTTCAAAGCGCAGATTGGTCAGCAGCGGGGATGTGCGATTGGCCGAACTTCTCAGGAGCGACATGCTTGAGTTGCAGAATTCGGGGGCAGATGTAAGAAAGGGACAAAAGCGAGGGTAGGGAGACCTAAATCAAGAAAGTAAAGGGCAAGAGTGAGCGTTCCTCACCCTTGCCCTTTTCTTTATATTCGTGGTTTCTTCAATGGGCAGTCAGGCTATCGTGCGATCGACTCCCGTTAGGCAGTACCTGAACGCTGCGGGATGCAACACCAAACGCAGCATTCGTATCGGCGGTCAGGCTGTAAATATCAAATCCGAACGAGTCCAGATATGTTGCAAGATCGTTGCTTGACGAGATGTAAAGCACTGGTTCGTGCCCCAGGTAGTCCGTTATCTCGAGGAGCCGCTCGATGACTTCAATTGGTTCGAATGTCCTGGCGGGGTCCCGAAAGCTAGCCATCTTAACTCCTTTCTAACTATTACTACGAGCCGTCTTGCGAAATAGTTTTTAGCGTCCACTCGTAAGATGCTCTCTGCTTCATCGAAGTTGGTTTTATTGTCACGCGGAGCAACGGCCAGCTTTGTCGCTCCAACAATAGAACGACGACGGGCCGCCAAGCTTGCGCCCAATGTCCCGTGGTAGCCCAATTCGGTTCTCATTTCCACCTGGTTCAACTACTCAAACAACGAAAAAGGCTGGTATCACTACCAGCCCTTCCTCAAGATAAGATGGATGTTATCACGCGCTAATCGCTCTCTCCAGAAGCCGTCGTCGTCGGAGATACGGTCTCAGATTTCTTGTCCGCAACCTTGTCGCCCTTTTCTGTCGTTGCTTCTTTGCCTTTAGACTTGTCCTCTTGAGAATAGTCAGTTGCATACCAGCCTGAGCCCTTCAGCTGAAAGCTGGTTCTGGAAACAGTCTTCGCCAGCTTGCCACGGCATTTCGTGCATCGTTTTAGCGGCGGGTCGTTCACTTTCTGAAGGACCTCAATCCGGGAGCCGCACTTCTCGCAGACATATTGGTAAATAGGCATTGGCCCCAAAACCTCCAGCACGGTTGATCACGATCTCAAGCTTCAGTTTGTCTCGGACCCGTAACTCCTGATGACCAGACTAGATCCGAAGTTTGTCTCACTCAAGATCGTAGCACGAGCCAAAAGAACGCAGCAAGATGGGCAGCTTTCGTGGGCTGTCCTAAAGATTACCAATACGCACCAGCGGAGTATGTTTCGATATCAAAGATATTTTCTTAAATAACTGGCCAACAAGTAACCGGTGTAGTACTTGTAGGGCGCGCGGCCGAGCGTATAGTGGCCGCATGGCACCAGCGCGCGATCCAACTTGACGCCGTGACGGTCACACTCATCAAATAGCAGGCCTGAAAGCTCGGGCGTAAATGATAAGTCGTAACGGGCCGAGATCATCAGTCCGCGCCGTTCATCCCCGACCAGCTTGTCGACGTACGAATTCGGACTGATGGCGAGCCAGGCTTTTCTGACATCATCTCCGTTGAGCACCGTCTCGAGGCCCCGTCTAACATGAGCCGTTGTTAAGCCCTCCCAGACAACGTCTCCGAAGTAACTCGAGACATGGTTGTAGACCCCAACCCGTATCTTCGTTTCGTGAATGAAGGTTAAAAATGCAATGCAGGAGCCCAGGCTAGTGCCGACTATACCAATCCGATCGTAACCTAGTGCTGACAGCCAATGCACTGCCGCCCTTGTATCCAGCGCCGCCTGCCGATTCGCTTGCAGTGTACGCCCGAGGTTCGCGCTCACCATGTAGTCCGCCCGCTGGAAGCCTGGGAGCATCCGACGATCATGATACGGCAAACTCAATCGCAGCGCCGCAATTCCGGTCCGATTTAGCAGTTCGCACAGAGCTACATGCTCTTGAGGTTTAGCATTCCAGTGAGGCAGTACGACAACCGCTCGACCCGAGGCTCTGGAGATTTCTTCGGAACGAGAACCATCGCCGGCGCCGTTCCGCCCGTTTACCGGAAAATATCGGGCAGATACAACGTTATTTTCTGCGAACGGCGTGGTGACCGCGCTTCGATAGGTGAGCCATCGGTCTTCCAGAGCAAAACTTGGTAACGTATTCAACGCAAAGAACTGGGGACTCTCTTGAATCGCGCGTTCGTTGAATCTATGAATAACATCCAACGGGTGGGGCCCGGTGTCGTGGGAACTGTCGACGAAACGTCGAGGGCCCAGAAACTCAAGGCCCCAATCAAACGGTCTGACTACCCGATTGTCGTCTCTGCGCGAGAGCTTACGCTCCCAGCTGTGGATTATTTTTCTAAACATTGAACTCGCGTATCGTTTTTGCTCAGAACGAGAAATCATTTTAGAGAAGGCTGCAGTCTTGCTCAACCCAATCACGAATCACCATCGCTTTCGCACCGAACAAGAAAAGGCGTCGATTGGTCACAGCAAAAAAGTGAATCAGGCAGGCCATTGTTTACGTCTGGAATTGTAGGGGACATATGAACACGACGAGACATCATGAGACAGAGACAACGGACGGTGCTCCCCTGGCGGTGTGTATCAATGATTGTCAGCTCGACTATGGCCAGGCGAATACCGATCTGATGCAGGTGTGCTTTCGAGTTCGCTGCGCATTCGCGGAGATGCGTTGGGGAAGCTCGGCGGCGGCAATCTTAAGGGATTCAAGTCGAACGCTTCATAACGCACAACCCGATCCCTCGACAGAACACTGTAGCGGCTCGTAAGTGACGATCGGGATGGAACGCCGCTCAGCGTTGCGCCCTTCCCGGTGCTGCTCATACCTACACAATCTGGCACATCTCGACCATGCCGAATCAACGGTGTATCATTCGCCCGGCAGTTAGTTGTGAGTTGATCGCCGAGGGAGAAATGAATAGTCCAGACGAAAAAGTGCTGATAGAAAGACAATCGCCTTACCACTACACTCAGGATGGGTCTGAACTAAAGGAACTTGCGGACCAGGCTCTCGGCCCGTTGTTCGCCCATTTCATGGAGCGAGGCTACAGTCCTTATCAGATTTGTGTAGTCATCCACGACTCTGTCGCGGAAACGACCCGCGAGATAGTCAGTACCCACAAAACCGCCGGCAGACAAGCGGCAGCCCAAATGCTCAAAGATAAACTTAAACAGTGATTGGCGGGTTTGAGGCAGGCTATCCGATCGGTCGCCGCCATCAAAAAGCTGTCGCTGCGGTCATAAGTCGTAATCATTCGTGGCCCGCCCTTGCGTCCTTTAGCTCGATCAACTCGGCATACTCTTGTTCCATCTGCTCGAGTCTCGAGTCGAGCCCACGATCACGCCGTATCACATGAATGAACGCGTAAGCTACCAAAACAATTGCGATGACACCAAACCCCGACGAGATCCACACAAGGCTATCTCGCGTGACCCCAATCGTCAGCCACACGCCTCCCTTGCCTGAAACCAGATCGTACGCCGCACCGACAGCCAAGAGCAGCAGAAACACTCCCACTCCCAACGCTGCAGCGGTCTTGGTTTTATAGGAGTCAACCTCGTAGCCGAGGTCACTGATGCTTGAACGCAGATTCCTAAGCCGAGTTTCGATGGACTCGACGCTGTCAGGATCAAACATAGTGCGGGGTCAGCATAATCTCTAACGTCCAGGCTACTTTATGAACTTGCCAGTACGCGACCAGCGAGTTTTAGTGAAGAAATCCATCACTGGATTGGAACCTCCCTCGCCGTCAATCGTGCGGTCGATTGACCAGTACACGAACATTGCGCGACCCACGATGGTACTGCGGGGAACCGTGCCCCAAAACCGGCTATCAAGACTGTTATCCCGGTTGTCACCCATGCAAAAGTACTGATCACTGTCATAGCGACCGTCATTGTCGGAATCGTAGATCCGCTGAAGCTGCGCATCGCTCTTTATCTCATCGGGGACCGGATCACCCCGGAGGGGTATTTTGAAAGGCTGTCTGGTGCCGTACTTTGCGCTCTCATCGTTGAAGCTCGATGCAGCGCTGTCGTGATCGTTTTGGTAATAATAAACCGTCCATTGGGCGCCTTGCTCGTCGGGGTCGGTCTGGACCGGCACGAGAGGAGAGGCGTCGTCGTTGTTATACTGCGGCTCGACGAAGATACGTCGTTCAGGCAATGGCTGGCCGTTGATGTAAAGGATGTTCGTGCGTGAGTCGTACTCGACAGTCTCGCCTGGCAGCCCGATTACTCGTTTCACGAAATTCGTCTCCGGCGTTCTTGGAAACTTGAAGACCACAATGTCGCCCCGCCGGATCACCCGCTCCGGGAGCAGCGGGAGGTTCCATCGGTCGGGACCAAAAATGAATTTGTTGACCAGCAGATGGTCCTGTATCCAAATGGTGTTCTTCATCGAACCGGTGGGAACCTTTACGGCCTGAACGATGAAGGTCATCCCAAAAAGAGCCATTACCAAAGTAACTACCGCCGATTCGAAATACTCGCGCGGAAGACTCTTTTTGTGGGCCACTTCTTTCCCGACATTAATAGTCCTGACTTCGGGCATAGGCAGACGCCCGGCACCCGTCCGCATCTCGGTTTCAGCGTCATGCGTCGTCTCTTCTTGTGTTGTCAGTTCCAACTGATCACTCATAAGCTGGATTATCCCAGAGCCTCGGGCCACAATCAAAGGTCGCCAGTCACGCTCCGCGCTTCGACGTCGCCTTCCGACTCCGCATTCAGCTCAAGTCTTCCTTCTCCATCAAAAGTGGTTCCCGCAGACTCGGCGTCTTGCAAAGTGCTAACGGTCTCCTCACTGTCGTTGAGCAGAACCGGGCTTTGAGCGTCAACCAAGGGCGCTGCCACTCCTGCCGTCTCTGATTCTTGAGACTCACCCGATGTTTGACCACGCTCCTGCGCCTCAAAGGATGCCTTCTGCCTTTGCTGGACGGCGATGCTGATAAGCTCCTCGGGTGAGTCAAGCGCCGCGCGCGCGGCCTCTTGCTGCGCGAGCTTGATCGTGTGTCCTTCGCCCGACGCCACGCAGCGCCCGCCAACGCGCAGCTGTACGCGAAAAGTCCTGCGATGGTCAGGTCCAAGGACTTCAACAACGACGTAGTCGGGCCCGGGCCCACCGGCCGCCTGCAGCCTCTCCTGCAGCGCCGACTTGTAGTCGGCTCCGATCATAGAGGTCGGATCAATGCTCATGAGTTTCTGGCGGAGCTCACGTCGCAGGAACCGCTCCGCAACATTGATCCCACCATCGACGTAGAGCACTCCAATCAAAGCCTCGTACGCATCTGCTAGCAGCGCGCGCTTTCGTCTCCCACCGGTTTTCTCCTCGCCCCGATTGAGAAGGATGTAGTTGCCCAGCTCCAGAGTTTCAGCGAGCTCCACGAGTCTGGACTCATTCACGAGGTGCGCCTTTATCTTCGACAGCTTACCTTCGGAGAGATCAGGAAAACGCTCGAGCAGCCAGGCGCTCACCACAAACCCGAGCACCGAATCTCCGAGGAACTCCAACGCTTCATTGTGCTGGCAATTTTCTCCGAGTCGCTCATTCGCGAACGAGCGATGGGTGAGAGCGCGATCAAGCAACGCGCGCGACCGGAATGAGTAGCCGATTTTTTGCTCGAGCTCAGAAAGTAGTTTTTCGCGTTCGAGTAGAATCATAACCGTCTTAGAGCAACGCGAACCGCTCTCACAATATATCACACGACAGTTGGAACCCGTCACATTAGTCTTACCAAGCGATGATTTCTCATCCACGCAAAAAGCCAGCCTCGAAAGTGGAGGCTGGCTTTTGTAAGCGTTAAATGCGAACGCGCGAAATCAAGGCTTCGTTGCAGCCGCAGCCGGACTGTTTGTGCTTGCCGGAGGCGTCGTTCGATTCTGGTCTATGAGCTTCTGGAGCCCCTCGGTCGAATCGTTGTGACGATACTTGTAGAGGTCCGTGAGCGCCTTCTCAATCTTCCCCCGGGTGTCCGCGCTGAAGTCTTTCTTATCCGCGGTCAGCCCCAGGAATCGCGCCCAGCAGGTGATAACCGCGTCGGCTTGCTTGTTAACCTCTTCCAGGGCGGCTTTCACTTCAGGCTTCGGTTCGGCGGCATCGCGATCAGCCTCTGGTATGGCCTGATACTTCTGGGCGGCAGCAGCGTACTTGTCATTGTGAAGCCGGCCACAGTGAAAGTAGTAAGTAGCATTCGCCGGTTCAAGCGCAGTTGCCTTTTCATACTCACCGAGCGCCTTGTCAATGTTCTTGTCATGCTCGTGAATCACGCCCAATGTCTGATGCATGTAAGCAAGCGTAACGTTCTTGTTGAATGTCTTCGGATCGGCCCCTGTTGGAGTCTTGCCTCCTTCGATAAGCCGAATGGCACGCTCGGCGAAATCGGCCGCCTCTGCAGAGTGAGAGAAATTAGGTGGATTGGCAAACAACTCGTTGGTGCGGATCTGGACCACCAGCGCCGAAAGATAGTCGAGGTTATCGGGGTCCGCCGCCAAAACCTCTTTTCCGATTCTAATAACCTCGGGCACGTTTTTGGCCGTAGCCGCTTCTTTGAACTGCATTCCGCGAACGCCCGGGGCCCACTTGTTTTTCAGATAATCCGCGTACTTGCCGTTGGGAAACTTCTCCAAATACGCTTTAGCCAGTTCCATGGCCTTGGTGTAGTCCTTAAGATTGTTTGCTTCAAACCACGCCTTGTAGGCCGCAGCTTCGTCAGGTGTTGGGTCCTGCGCAACCGGTGCAGGCACTATCGTCGTCGCGGAGGCGAGGGGCAGAAACAGCGCTAGTGTGAATGTGAGCGCTGCCATTATTATTAGTGATCTTTTCATCAGCCGATACTCCTCCTGATATCTTTTAATCCATGCATTCAGCAAAGGGATTTCCGCCAATACCGTCGTGTTGTGCTGATTTCAGTGCAACTCTGGGATGCGTGTGAAGCAGTCGGAGTTGCTGACTACCAATCACGGGAAAAGCGCAGCCTGCATAGTGGCACGCACCAATATTTCTTGTCAAGCAAACAGTATTGCTCGGGCCTCCACCGGCGAAAGCATTGTTCGTTGCTTGAGAATCGCGCGCTAGCTTAGTGAGGAAATTGTATAAATCAGGATCGACTCCGCGCAGTTCATCCCTGGTATGACGCGCCGTGACCCCCGCCGAAGGCCGCTTGCGATCTGAGATGAAGGCTTCATATCCCTGAGCAAAATACTCGTGCTCATTCGCCGACGCATAGTAGTCCAGTGTTCGTCCTTCCCGCACCGCTCGCTCGTAAAGATGGCGAATCTCCTTCACGTCCTTCTTTCCGAGAGCAGCTATGTGGATCTGATGAGCGAACTCGTGAGCGATGGTGTTGAACCCACCCCTCGCTGCCTGATCAATGTGCTCGGCGCCTGAGACCGCAATCCGGCCTCCCACGCCCCGAATGCTGGCATAGTAACGGCCGTCAAAGGTCCTCTGATCGGCAACGTCTGTCAGCCCGTGAAGATCGCCTGGCCGTTGATCGTAAGCCATCAAGTAGTGCCTGGCTTTCGACTGCGCCAGCTTTGGCAGCAGCTCGGCGAGCGGCGCGACTGCTTTGTCAATCACCGATTGTTGCCGTTTTGTGAGCGCTCCATAGTTTGGAAAGATCTTGCGTGTCAACGCGTAAGCGGGCGGAACCGGCTGTCCATAAAACAACGTGGCGAAATCGGTTGCGCCAATCTCGATGCGCGCCCGTTCGCCCAGGCCGCGATATGCACAACTCAGCTCCAGATGTGCGATCGTGCCATCCGGATCAACCTCTGCCGCAAGCTTCGCGACCGCCGCGGCCCGCTCGTAATCATCTTTCCTTAAGCAAGCGTCAGCCAGACCAATCAATGCGCGGTAATAGCGCGGCTCGATCAAAAGCGCGGCCTCGAATTCGGTGACGGCCTTTTCGAGGTTGCCCTCCTGTTTTAGCGCGCGGGCGCGCTCATAACGCATGCGTGCCTGGGCGCCGACTCTTTGATCGTACCCCGCTTGACCGTCCAGGTATTGTGACAGAACACGGCGAGCCCCGGCGTTGAACGGATCGAGTGAGACTACCCGCCGTGCAAGAGAGAGCGCGTCGCCTGCCTTCCGTTCAATGGCTTTCACATAAGCGAGCGTGTAGAGCGCTTCAACGTCGTAAGCGTCCAGCTCGATCGCACGTTCAGCTTCCTGAGCGGCTTCCGAGTTCTTGCCGGTCTCGAGGAGAGCTCGTGCAAGCATCGCATGAGCACTGGCGCTACCGGGTTCGCGTCGCAGACATTCTCGCAAGCTCCGCGTCGCGCCATCATAGTCCCGTTCAAGTAGATCAACTCCGGCTAGCCCGATGATCGAATCGATATTCGAATCGGATATGCGGAGCGAATCTTCAAAGTAGCGCCGGGCGCGCTCCGATTCTTCGGCGGCTAGGTATGTCCAGCCATATTCAGCCAGCAGCTCGCCGGAGTTCGGATGATCGTTTGACGCCTTTTCGAGGAGGCTGATAGCCTTCGCAAAATCGAGCCTGCCTCTCGCGACACGAGCCAACCCCACCGTCGATTCAACTCTCGATGGGTCGAGGCTTCTCGCTTCGAGGAATGCAGCCTCGGCGCCATCGAGATTACCCTTGCGGCGCAGCTCTTCGCCGCGTCTCAAAGCTTCGCTAGCCGACTTCGCCCGAGCCCCGGCTGAGGGTCCGATGGGCCGCGCGTAAGCAGGCCACAAGCCGGTGTTCAACAGCAATAAAACTCCAGCAACAAATTGAAACAGCGCTCGTCGCATTCTGTATTGCTTCTCTTTGCCGTGTTGATTCGTACACCTTGGTCCGAGCAGGTGTGCTCAGACTTGGGGGGCGGAGATTCGCGGCGCAGGGGGCGATGTGGCGCGATCCCGGCCCAACCAAAAGGCAGCGAGCTCAAGCCTAACTCGCAACTACACGCTGGCCTCCGCGTCCCGCGGTTTAAGACCGACCTCAGCGGCAACATCGCGAAGCGCCGCGATGATGAAGTCAACATGCTCTCCCAGATCGACTTTCAACTCCTCGGCGCCTTCGTAGACTTCGTCACGGTTCACGGTTCGAGCAAACGCTTTGTCCTTGAGCTTCTTCTTTACTGATTTTGACTCGAGGTCCCAGATTCCATTTGGACGCACCAATGCACATGCGACCACGAACCCCGTCAGCTCATCGCAAGCGTACAGACCCCGTGCAAGCAGCGTGTCACGTTCAACACCGGTGTAATTCGCGTGACCGAGAATTGCGCGCCGGATTTCCTCACTGTAGCCGCGCTCACGTAGTATCTCCGAACCTTTGATTGGATGATCAGGAGGATTCGGATACATCTCATAGTCGAAGTCGTGCAGCATCCCAACAACGCCCCACGTTTCTTCATCTTCCCCCAAACGCCGGGCATATGCCCTCATCACCGCTTCTACGGCGAGAGCATGCTTTCTGAGCGATTCGCTCTTCGTGAATTCGCAAAGCAGACTCCATGCCTGGTCTCGTTTCATGAGGCACCAAGATAGACCGAGAGATTGGAAGTTTCAACCTGAACGCCGTCAGTCGCTTGTCCTCAGGCTGTAGCTCCTCAGGGACAACAGACTGGTGACCAGCAAGATCACTCCGGAGACACCAAACATTATGGAGACGTTGATATCCGCGAGGGCTCCGAAAAGAGCGTACGACAGCGGCTCGATAATCGAAACCCAGAACATGATCAGGCTCATCACGCGGCCAAGCATCCGAGAATCGGTTCTCGCTTGAAGCCACGCAAGCACGATAATGTTCGACAACCCCCCGCCCAGTCCAATAAAGAAGAAAATCAAGCATGCGATAACTACATGCGTCGCGAATCCCAACATTCCAAGGAGTATTCCCAGCACGAAAATCGTTCCGATAACAAGCCTTCCGCGCCGCCTCAGTTGTACCGAACCCGCCACCACCATTCCAACCAGCATCCCCGCGCCAAACGCCGCCATGATCGCAGCAAACACAGCTCCTCCCTGAGACGACGCCTCTCCGCCGCCGAATCTGTTTTTGGCGAATACAGCAAGACCAACGGTGGCCGGGCCTACAAAAGAGAACTCGATGGCAACGTTGAACAATAACAGCGCCCGGATTAGCGGATCGCGCCACGCATAATGAAAGCCTTCTTTGATTGAACTCAACAAACTGTCTCGATTTCCGCGTTCGGGGCCGGGCTCTAATTGCTGTTCGGGCTTTCGTTCTCTCATCACCCAGACCATCACCCCCGCGAACATAAAGCTCAGCGTGTCTATAGCGAATGCCGCCGCGAACCCGCTGCTGTTTTCCAGGGCCGCGGATTGAAGTGCTGAATCAATACTTGGCGTTGTGGCAAAGCCTTTGGTTGAAATTATGATTCCAGCCGCAGCAGGGCCTACGATCCCCATGAGCCGATTCGTACCACGCAACAAGGCATTGCCGGCCGTAAGGCGGTCCTTTTCAATCAGTCGGGGAATGACCGCCATGTACGCCGGATAGAAAAACGCATCAACCACTCCAAACACCAGCGAGAGTATGTAAAGATGCCAAAGCTGAATCACGCCGAGCAGGATGATTGTCGTAATGATCCCAGTCACGAGGGCCCGCACCAGATTGGACGCGAGCATAATGACCCGCGGCGACATGCGGTCGGTAAGCGCGCCTCCGAGCAGTTGAAACACCGCGCGCGCTCCGCCGGCAACCATCAGCACGGAGCCGAGTTTCAACCCCGAGCCGGTTAGAGCCAGAGTTAGCCAGGGCAGCGCTACTAGATAAAACTGATCACCGAAAAGCGAAACCGCCTGCCCGAACCAAAGCAATCGGAAGTCTCGCGTAGCCAGCGGCTGCCACAGCGAGAACCCACGCATGCGCTGAATGAAGAGGCTTTCCAAAGCGACTTTCCCGGAGAGTACCGCGGGCAACCACAGGCTGATTAGTTGAATCACGAACCCGGATACACAGAGCTTAAATGAAGAGCTGTCCTCCGCGCGGGAGCTCGCGCAAACAGCGACTACCTTAACGATCCGACCTTGATTTCCCAGGAAGCACCGGCGAACAGAATGTTGCCCCGGCGGGAGTAGTGACGTATAGCAAACTCTCTTTCGAGTGGTCAAACGGTTGTTGGCTTATTCCACCTCAACCGTTTGGATGGGATCAGTGGTGCTGATCGGCGAAAGGCCGGCAGAGACGCGCCCCTCGATTCAGACGGTAATTTGTCACTCATTAATGAGCGAGGGTCTCCCAAAAGCCGGAAAGCTCCTTCTAGTTGTTGATGTAGACTGAAGGCACGGCCACGTCGCCTGCGATCCCCCAACCGCTGAAGCGCGATATGCCGGTCGAGCTGTTGATTATCCACCACCCGCCAGACGCGCTGCGCCAGACGGCCAGGTCGGCCTTACCGTCTCCATCGTAGTCAGCCGGCACGGCGACGTCGGTTGCGCCGATTCCCCATCCCCGGGTTGTGGTTGAGCCGTTAGAACTATTGATTATCCACCAGGCGCCGGTGGACTTGCGCCAAATCGAGATGTCAGCTTTCTTGTCGCCATCGTAGTCCATTGGCACCGGCACATCAGTAGAAGCGTTACCCCAGGAGCGAGAAGTGACCGATCCATTGAGGCTATTGACGATAAACCAGACGCCGGTCGAGGTCCGCCAAACGGCCACGTCGGTCTTTCCATCTCCGTCATAGTCGGCAGGAACTGCCACGTCGTTGAAGGGCGCATTCGACATGCCCCAGGTCACTGTTCTTATCGAGCCGTTGGAGCTGTTGACGATGTACCAGACACCTGTTCCTGGGCGCCAGACCGCTATGTCTGCCTTGCCATCTCCGTCGTAGTCGCCGGGAACCGGCCTATCATTGAATCCAGGATTGCCATTGCCCCAGCTTACCGTGCGAGTAGATTGGTTCGAGCTATTGATGATGTACCAGACTCCGCTTGCCGGACGCCAAACAGCCAGATCGTTCTTTCCATCTCCGTCATAATCGGCAGGGACGGGGACGTCGTTTTGCGCGGGTACTCCCCACTGATTGGAGGTTGGGGCGCTTGCGGATCCGCTTATGAACCAGGTCCCCGATACCGGGCGGTAAATCGAGAGATCAGCTTTGCTGTCTCCATCAAAGTCGAAGGGCACTCGGGTACCCGGCGGAGGTGGAGGAGGGGGCGGCGGGTTCTTAGTGCCCGGATAGAGGAACGTTACAGCCGCGATATCATCCGAGCCCAGCGTTGCCCCACGGCCGCTCCCGTGAGCGGTTGGCCACATGATGGCTGACTGATCCGAGCTGTGATCAAAGCCGATGGAATGGCCTATCTCGTGTGTCGCTATCTCGGCAAGATTGGCGGAGATACCCAGGAAGCACTGAAAGTTCCTGTTGAAGACAACGTCGCCTTCGTAGATGCGATTGAAAACCTGGCCTCCGATCGTGGTGGTGGGTCCCCCTACGCTCGATGCCCCGCCTATGGCCAGCGTGCCGGAGCAGCCAACCGGGTCGGACATCTGGTCCAGCGGGTCGTTGTATGAGATCGCCGTCACGCCATCCGCCTGAAAGCCGAACGCAGTGGTCGACCCGATGTTTTGTAGGACTAGCGCCGTCGTTTGCACGTTGCTCCACGCCGCGAGCGCTTGATTCATCTCCGTTATACCGCCGCCCGCAATTGGCGCCGCATTGGTGTTAACTCGATAGGTCACCGGCTGCCCTGAATCCGGTTGGACCCATCGAAGCCCTGGGCTGAAGAACACAAACTCAGGTGAAACGTTACCGGAACTCTGACCATCGCCAGGGTCATCGACGTACTCGGCAGGAATTTCAACGATCGGCAGCATGGACGCGGCTTCGGCATCGTCGCCGGCATGTTTTAGGAGAATGCTCCTGACCTTCTTTGTGAATCGCCTGAGCGTCGAGCTATTTGTAATCTCAGGGCCTTCAGAAGCTCCGAGAAGATTGACGGCGCCCCGCTGAACATTTCTTGAGACACGAACCGATCCGTCAGGGTCTTGCAGAACTTCGTAACTGCCTTGAAACAGGTGCGCGATTCGAAGAGTTCCATCAAACCGGGTGTCAAGAAAAAGCAAGACACGCTGTCCGATCCGATAGGCTGGCGCGCCGAATATTATCGACGACTGGTCTCCAACGGTTCCGCCGGGCTGTTTGAAGACTATCGAGCTGCCTTGAAG
>JBASRM010000342.1:0-2091 GCA_049273835.1 Blastocatellia bacterium
GGATCACCGGGCGCGCCATTCAACTTATCGAAGTCGCCCTTAGAGTCGCCGCCGGCCCTCTCTTCACCACCAGCCCATTGCTTGATCGCATCGCCTTTGTAATACCAGGTCGCAAAAACGATGACGCCCAGCACCACCACTCCGATAAAGGCCTTTGCAAAAGGAGTCAGTTTCATAGTCACCTCTCAAATATATATGCACTAAGCAGAAGGACAGTCAAAACAAGAATTCCGTTCTTAATCTTGCTAATTCTGTCTATTCCGTTCTCACATTGTCTTATTGCTCTGAGGGCTCTGTTGTGCGGCTTTTTTTGCTTTCAGTTCCGCGAGTTGTTGCCTGGCCTGCACGTCGCCCGTTTGATTGCGGAGTGCCGCGAGCCGTGAGTCGAGCGAGGATTCGGACAGTTCTGCGCCAAGGTTCGCTTCGGCAATCGTGGTTTTTATGTGCTGGCGCACGTTGTCCAGCGCCTTGACTTCGGCATCAACCGACAAGCCGTCCAGTTGTTCCTGCACTTTGATCCGCGCCTGCGCGGATTGCATCTTAGCCAGCATCGAATCTCGCTCGCCCTGCAATTTCCTGATCTCCGATTGCACACCCAGCAGAGAAGTCTTGGCAGAGTTGGCGTCCGCGCGCGCCGTCTCCATCTCGGTCTTGAGCTCGGTGACGTCTGCCGTCAATTGATTCTTCTTCTGGATCAGGATGACCGCCAGGTCGTCCTGATTGGTGGAGACGGCGGTGTCGAGCTCGGCTTCCGTCTGGGCCAACTCGGTGGTTGCGCGTTTGTAGCGTTCGTCGAGGTCTTCACGCCGACGGATGATCCCGGCAGTCGCGGTTTTCAGTTTTGAATACTTGGCTACCATCGAATTGATCGCGTTCTCATACGCGATTTCGGGATGCTCTTTTTCGATGTCCGAAATCCAGAGCGAAAGGAAACCTTTCCAAAGATTAGCCAAACGTTTGAACATAGGTCTTCTTCCTTTTCTTAACTTGTCGGAGTTTCCGCTTGGTCTGAAGGATCATGTAGTTTCGCCGAAGCTTTGACGACGCGCGCGACGGCGTCCTGACCAAAAAATTCCAGCACTTGTTGCACTTCAAGCTTTTTGTCGTTACAGACCTTAATCAAGGTCTGCTGTTCCTCCACACTCTGCTGCATTACATCGCGAATGTTTTTGATCTCTGCTTCGAACTGTCTGATTCGCGCATCCGATTCCTGAATCAGCTTGGCGTTTTCCCCCGCTCCGTTGCGGACATAACCGTCCAGCGCCTGTATCTCTTGGACGCTAGCCTCGATGATTTTTTCAATCGGCACACCAAAGGCTTTGAGTGAGGCTTCGACGATCTGTTTCTTCACCGCCGGATCAGTGCCCACCGGCAGGCTGTGCAGCAACTCTGTGGTTCTAGCCACGCGCTGCTGCTCTTCTGGGTCTACGCCGGCAGAGGCGAACACGGCGTCGAAATCAACCTGGCCGCCCGTAGGCGGCGGCGGGGTTGTCTGAAAAACCCCCTGGGTGGGAGAAGGCGCTTCGTAATCTCGGCGCCCCGATGCAACACCAAGCATGTCGGCCTCGGCTTCTGCTCGGCCGGTCGTTTCGCTATTGTCGTCGCGTTCGATAAACCATCCGGCAACGGTCGACCCCCATCCCTTTTTCTCACTCATGGACGCTCTCCGCTTGTCTGAAAATTGCTCTATGTATATCCTCTACAACAGAGTTGGCTGGTCTCTTGTCAAACCCGTCTAAAGTTGACAGGCACTCAGCATAACAATCCCTACTGGAGCTACTCGGATCGATCGTAACAATTGACTCGCGGTGTGTTTATGAACTCCGAATGACTATGAACCTGCATTCTCCTCTGTGTCAATGTAACCGTCTCATTATCGGATTGCGAGCTCCGGCTGGCACTTCCGAATCGTTCAAGAATTCTTCGGAATTGCCGTGCCCGCTTCTGGGACTGCTGATGAAACTCCATATAGCTGAGTCAGGCGGCTCAGTTCAACCACAACTGCGCGACTGCTGAGAGCACCCAATCACAATTCCCTTCATTTACTGGTCCGATGTCTTACTAACGCACGCGATCGAGCTAATCCTGCGA
>JBASRM010000348.1:0-2651 GCA_049273835.1 Blastocatellia bacterium
GCTCGCGGCGACCAGTTCAGCCGTTATCAAGGGGGTGGACGGAGCGGTCAACGACACGCTCACCGTTGACCTGACCGGTGGACCATTGTCGCTTCCTGGAGGCATTCATTTTGACGGGGGAAAAGATGGCTTTGATACTCTGGTTGTGAAGAGCAACAAGGTTAACACGATAGTGTCAAGCTTCCTGCCCGATCAAGATGGCCACCGTGGGAGCATCAGTTATGACGGGGTTGTCATCGACTACAGCGGGCTTGAGCCGATAACGCTCGCGGGCAACGCGGCCGATCTGATAATCAACTTGCCGACTGGCGACGGCAATAACCAGGCCGCACTCGAAGACGACGCTGGGGCGGGAAATGGGTTCTCGCAACTACGCAGTCAGAACGGGTCATTTGAGACGACCATCTTCGCCAATCCAACCACCTCACTCACTATCAATTTTGGGAATGATGGCGAAGTGGTGACGATCTTTCAACGCGATAGTCTTTATGCCGCCATGACCAATCTTGTTGGGGGTACCGGCGCGGACTTTATCAATCTTCGGAACGGCCAGTCGTTGTTTAATGGCACGATAGACGGCGGCGGCGGCACTGACACCCTCGACTACTCAAATTACAGCACATCCGTTTCGGTCAATCTCGGCTCCAGCGCTACGAGTCTTGACGCTAAGTTGGAAAGCCTTCAGGAGGTGCCCCCAAATACCAGCATCGGCTCCGGCACCGCGACCGTGACCTACAACAACGTGACACACACGTTTGACATCACCGTGTCGGTTACGGATCTCAACCCACTCGATGTAAACGGGTTCCACATCCACAAGGCGCCGACTACAGTCAACGGGGCCATCATCGTAGATTTGTTGCCATTGGCGCCTCTTGTTCCCGCCGGTTCTGGTTTCACCTTCACGGCCACGGGCGTTTCGTTGGACCCGCTGGATGAGGCGGCGCTTTTGGGGGGCATCACATACGTCAACGCCCACACCGTCGCCTGCCCGAACGGTATAATTCGCGGACAATTATATCAGGCAGCATCGGTGGCGGCCCCGGGCACAGCAACTAACACTGGAGGCATCAGCAACATTGAACAAATCCTGGCCGGCAGCGGCTCGGACAGTCTCGTTGGCGATCTTTCAGCTAACTTCATCGTAGGGGACTCCGGCAATGATACCATCGTTGGCTCGCGCGGCAACGACATCCTGTTTGGAGGCGACAACGACGATGTCATCGCATGGAGCAACGGTGACGGCACCGATATTATTGATGGCGTAGGGGGCACCGACACGGTTCAAGTCAACGGCTCGGTGGCCGCCGGTGATGATTTTGTCGTCGGACTCGGACCAGGCGGGCGCATTGACTTCGACCGCGTCAATCTGGGGCTTTTTTCTTTGGACATCGGCGGAGCAGAGGTACTGACTGTCAATGGCATCGGCGGAAACGACATATTCACGGTCAGAGACCTTACCGGCGCGCTAGCCTTGACGACGGTTAACCTCAACGGCGGTGACGGCGACGATACGTTCAATGTGACACCCTCACCAACGGCGACAATCAACGTCAACGGCGGGGCGCACACAATCGGTGACGCGGTCAATTACAACACCCAAGGCCAGTCTGTCAGCACCAGCAGCGTTAACCAGGCCACCTGCTCTGGAAACGTAGTTACGACCAGTATTCAAAGATCCGGCGTACAAGATGTTGTGGCTCGGTTTATCGAGTCCATCGCCTTTTGTAGCCTGACTTGTCCAGCCAATATTACCCAGTCTAACGATCCGAACCAGTGTGGCGCCGTGGTGAATTACACCGCACCCGCTCAAGGCGGCTGCGGCACCGTCACTTGCGCACCTGCTCCCGGCTCGTTCTTCCCGGTAGGCACCACCACAGTCACCTGCACCGAGGCGGCATTCATGACAACCTGCACCTTTACGGTAACGGTTAATGACGCGCAGCCACCATCGATCACCTGCCCAGCCAACATCGCTACGGCGGCCGCGGTGTCTTGCCCAATCGCAACAAGCCAGATCGTCACCTTCCCGCCGCCCACGGCTTCCGATAACTGCCCAGGCGTGGTGACAGTCTGCAACCCTCCTTCAGGGTCGACCTTCCCTGTGGGCACGACCACCGTTACGTGTACCGCCACTGATGCGTCGGGAAACACTGCTACATGCAGCTTCACAGTTTCAGCCTTCAGTCTTTGCCTGCAGGACGAGACCAATCCAGGTAATGTAGTGCTGTTTAACACGACGACCGGTGAGTTTCGCTTCTGCTGCAATGGCGTGGTGATCGCAACGGGTATCGGCGTACTCAACATCAAAGGTTGCCAGGGAACTATCAACGACCAAAAGGGCGATCGCAGAGTTCAGATCACGTTTAACACCTCAGCCAAAAACGGTAGGGGGGCGGGCACTGCTTTCGTGGCCGTGGGCCCGAATGTTCCCCGTTGCTCTATCACCGATAAGAACATGAGCGACAATACCTGCACCTGCCAGTGAGGGTGCGCTAGCAACGTATCAAACGGGCCAAGCTCAAGAGGGCGGGCTGTTGTTACAGCCTGCCCTTTTTTTGTGATCGATTTAGAAGCTTATCGCGAGGGACAACTTCTGGACGTATTGACTCTTTCTCATCAGCCGAGCTTTGCTACCAGTACTTTTTCGA
>JBASRM010000356.1:0-1934 GCA_049273835.1 Blastocatellia bacterium
CGCGTAATTGAACAGCGACTGTGTAGCCAGGGTTGCAGCGTGATACATATTTCATCCGCTCCTATAAGGAAATACAGCCGCGGGACGGAAGGAGAAAATGGCCCGCGGCTGTAAGTGGCGACTTCCCCGCGAGGAGGGTTCGCCCATGAACTACATGACCTTGACTTCGATCTGCTTCGGTTTCGCGTCCTCACGCTTCGGCAAGAAGATCGTTAGCAGGCCTTCCTTGAATTCAGCGAGGATCTTGTTTGGCTCGATGAATGCGGGCAGTGTGAAGCTTCTCAGAAACTCGCCGTAGCTGCGCTCAACACGATGATAGTTCTCGCGCTTCACCTTGTCTTCAAACTTTCGCTCGCCGCGGATCGTCAACATATTGTTCTCGATGCTGACAAAAACGTCGTCTTTGTCCAGTCCGGGAATCTCGGCCTTCACGACGATCTCTTTGTCCGTCTCATAGATGTCACAGGCCGGCACCCAGGTCGTGAGCGGATAGGTTTCCTCTGCGAACGGCGCGAGCGGAAAGTCGAACAGACGGTTAAACCTGGTTTGCAGGTAGAAGGGGTCTGTATTCATGAGATTACGAAGGCTCTTGATCGGAGCCATCGCTGTTGCAGGTTGCATGTTCATTTCCTCCTTACTATCGATAGCCACTTTAACAAAGTAACCCGCCGCCGACCGGCGTCCCGGAGCAGAGGCTGGAGGGCGGCGGGTGGCCTGAACACGGAACGCTTCGCGGGCGATACGGCTCGTCAGTTCAGTACAAGCCTGATCACGCGGGCGACGGCGCTCCGTCCAATGGCACAAAACAGGTGGTCCGCGTGCATGATCAAGATCTGTGAATGAGAGAGTAGTAGAATGACCAGGCCGGCTCGAATGCCATCACTGCCGGCAGAATCTCTCTCGATCAATGCACCGGGCAGGTGTTTCTGCCTATGCAGCATCCTATAGATCTTAAAAAAGAAAAACTATGACCGCTGTCACACCTCAGAGTGACCGATGTCACGCGCCGCCGAGCTGCGAGTGTTTTCCTTCCGAACCGCAATTGGGGTCGTTTGAGGTTTGGTTTTGAAACATTGCGCTGAGGTGGGTGGTGCGAGTCGCGATCGTGTCAGTCTAATTGGGGTTCGAGTCCCGCCTTCAGTCAGGCGGAAGGTTGTATCGCTGCCCGCCTATCTACTTCCGGCTAAAGCCGGGACGACGAACGCGTAACCCAGCTCGTGTCGGTCTTAAGACAGCCTTGGCGAGACTAGTGTGACGGATCCACAGTTTTGCTTTTCAATTATCTCCTCCCTGACCACTGGGAGCAGGTCAACTCGAGACATTATCTCTGGTCATCGTCCTTCTCATGAACCAGCTCAGTAGGAACAAGAACGCAGGTGTCGTGAATGCGATGAACGCCCAACCCTCTGGCAACCTGCGGCTCAATATTAAACCGTACACCACGTAAAAGCCCACCAGGCTTCCGATGCTCAGCAGGCTTCCCAGTGCCTCGCGTTTCCACGCGATGGCAAATCCCACGATTACACCGACGGGAAAGAACATGAGGCCAATCCACTCTCGATTGTTGACGGCGGCGGGATTCAATCCCTCTCCAAAGAGGAACAGCACTAACAGCGCGATGCTTACCACGCTCATCCCACGCGCTAGCCAACGCAGGAGCCTTACCCAGTCGGTGTCTCCGATTTGGTTCGAGTACATAGCTTCGATCTCCCCCTGCGCGTTCGCGAATCCGGTTGTGCGGGCTAGAGAAACAGTTCGCTAAGGTGACGGGTGCCGATGTATCCCTGCACCTAATGTTGAGCGGTCCACAATCATCTCGGGATGCTCGCGGCAGAAGCTCTCGGTTGTGTAACAGTCCCAGCAGACCGGGAAGTGCGTGGTAAGTACCTCAGGTACCTTCTCCGCGGCTACCTCGCTCCACTGCACTGTGTTTC
>JBASRM010000359.1:0-14059 GCA_049273835.1 Blastocatellia bacterium
ACATCGGTATGGAATGGCAGGACGAAGGTGACAAGAAAGGCGGCGTGCTGATGCAAGCCGACAAGGATAATTACAGAGGGGTCCTGATGGCGCTGCGCGGGGTGACTGGCGCACCTGTTGCGGTCTCGGACGATGAGCGCAAGTACGTACCCACCGGTATTGAAACGGTAACTCCCAAGACGAGTAATAAGGAAAAAGAAAAGGCGAAGCAGTAGCGCAATAGAGCTGGTGCCCACGCGCGCTTCACCTCGCCGCCCAATTCGTGAGGACTTGATCGCCTCTTTTCGGAGGGTGGATGTATCTTTCCAGGTTGACCATCGAGAATTAGTCAGGCTTGCACTTGCAGTTTACGAACAAGAGCAGTTCGGTCAAATCAGACCGGGTTAGCGAAGAGTCCGGTGTTAGGAGTTCCAGTTATCAGCTCTGGTTTTGGTTCCAGCTTTTGGTTCCTATGCCTCCGCGGAAGAAGAATTCGGATTGCGACTGGGTGATTTGTGACTGGGTTGAGTCGGCCTGAAAACGATGCTAGTCTGGCCCTATGAATCAAGAGCTAGTAGCTGAAATCCTCGCCTTGCCTGCTTCCGAGAGGATGCTCTTAGTTGAAGCGATCTGGGATAGCATAGCTGCTGCTCCTGAAGCCTTAGAGCTGACCCAATGGCAAAAGGATGAGCTTGATCGTTGTCTCCCCGAGTTCGAGGCCGATCCAGACTCGGGCGCTACGCTGGAAGAAATCTTTGCTCGGATCCAACGCGACTCATGACTCGCCCGCTCATTGTTCGGCCAAGAGCCAGCGCGCCATCCAGTCTGCTTATAATTGGCAATTGCTCTTCAGTGTTTCTCCAAACGGATCGAGCCGTCGCCGGTCTTCAAGGAAATCAGCTTGCCGCCGCCGTTGATCTGACCGCGCACATTTCGTTTTCCCGCGACACCCGAAACCGTGACCGGCATATCGAAATCGATGTTCCCATCGTTGGTATGCAACTCCACATCTGCCGCTATCGTTGCCGGCACCCGCAGAGTCACATCGCCGTCACCCGAGTTCAATCGCCAGTTCGCTTCCACCTTCGAGCCGTCGTGCGCCGTCGCATCTACTCCTCCGTCGCCAGTCTTTACATCCAACACGTCGAAACGCCCGTTGATTCGAACCCGGCCATCGCCTGTTTCCGCGCGCAGCGAGCCGTCGATTCCAGTGACGTCAATGCGCCCGTCGCCGGTATGCAAGGTGAAATCCCCTCGCACATTTCTCATATCGATATTGCCGTCCCCGGTGCCGGCCCTCAGCGTTCCCTCCAGCTCGGCGAGGTTGAGGTTGCCGTCCCCGCTTCGCAAAAGGATTGTTCCTTTCACGCCCTGGACGTCCACGTTGCCGTCGCCGGTGTGTAGATCGAGGTCGGCATTGCGAGGCACTTTGATTTCAATATCGACGCGCCGGTTGCGCCAGTTCATCTGAAATGTGTGGCGCGGAAATCGTACCTCTATGTCGATCTGGTCGCCGTTTTGACGATCGACGATGTTTATTCCGTCCCCGCCGATAGTCCAACCCTGGGTCGTGACTCGGGCGGTGACGCTTGAGCCATCCCAGGCAGTGACGCGAATGTTTGCGTCACTGGTTTCGACGCGCAGCTTGGCGCCGCGTTCCGTGTTAAATGTTTTGTTCCACTCATCCGCAGAAACGAATGGCGTTAACCCAAGAAAAATCATGCAGATCGTCAAAATCATAAACTTGCCCTCCTCGTGACCTATTCATACCTCAATGCGGCCATCGGATCGAATTTTGTAGCTCGTCTCGCCGGGATGTAACAAGCGAGCAATGATATTCCGCCGAGCAGCAACGCGATTGCAGCAAAGGTTACCGGGTCCGAAGCGCTGACGCCAAACAGGAAGCTCGAGATTACCCGCGTCAGCGCGAAAGCCGCGGCCAATCCAAGACCTACTCCGATCACGATCAACATCGCCCCTTGCCTCAAAACGAGTTTCATCACGTCTTCCGGTTGCGCGCCCATTGCCATTCGGATGCCGATCTCGCGAGTTCGCTCCGCCACCGAGTAGGCCATCACGCCGTACATTCCGATCGACGCGAGCGCGAGAGCCAGGCCCGCAAACACCGCAAGCAACACCATGTTGAACCGCGGCTCCGATACCGCATTCGAGACGAGTTGGTCCATCGTGCGAACATCGTAGAGCGCGAGCTCCTTGTCAACTTCCTGTAATTCGCGGCGGAACGCGCTTGCCAGTGTCAGAGGCTCTACTTCAGTCCGGACGACGAAAGCGGCTGCGCCGGTCAAAAAAACCGGTGCCTGGGTTTGAGGCATGTAGATCGCCATCGGCGCGTTTTTCGCGAACCCATTTTGGCGAACATCACCGGCTACTCCAGCGACCACGCACATCGGTTTGCTTCGAAATCCGGGATGCATTCGCTTACCAATCGGGTCTTCGCCCGGCCAGAACATCTCGGCCATATTCTCGCTGATGATCACCACCTGAGAAGACTTGTCGGTGTCCGCTTCCGTAAAAAAACGGCCGCTCACCAGTGGAATTCCCATCGCCCGAAAGTAATCGGTGCTGACCACAAGCTTGCTTGCGGTCACACCGGCGGCCGGTGGCGGTTGTCCCTCAATCGTAAAGTCACCCCTCACGCCCATATCGCCCAACGGAAGCCCGAAGACTGCTCCGGCCGCGCGAACCCCAGGCACGTTTTGAAAACGCTGGATGACGGTTCTATAGAAGTTCGCCGTATCTGAAGGCTTCTCATATCGCTTGGGAGGCAAGATCACATTCATTGTGAGGACATTGGCGGCGTCGAATCCCGGTCTCACCTGAATCAGGCGAATAAAACTTTGGATCAGCAACCCGGCGGAGATCAGCAACACCATTGCAAGCGCAAACTCGGATATCACCAGCAGTGCTCGCACTCGGCGCCGGCTTCGCCCCTCGGACACCGAGCGCTCGCCTTCCTTGAGCGAGCGGCTCAGATCGGTTTTGGATGAGTGCAACGCGGGAGCTAGTCCAAAGATCATCGCGCTTACAAGCGACGCCGCAAGAGCAAAGGCCATCACCCACAAATCGATTCGGATCGTTTCGGCGCGCGGGACCCCGGCCGGCAGAAAAACCAGCAAGCCTTCCAGCCCCCACACGGCAAACAAAACGCCGAGGGCGCCTCCGGAAACAGAAAGAATCATGCTCTCGACCAGCAGCTGTCGAACTATTCGCCAGCGACTTGCTCCCAGTGCCCTGCGAATCGACATTTCGCGCTGCCGCCCGGCTGCACGCGCGAGCAACAGATTGGCGACGTTCACGCATGCAATGAGCAATACGAGGGCGACCGCTCCCAGAAGGACCAGCAGCACAGGTCGCGTATTCGCAACTACAAATTCCTTCAACGGAATTAGCGTCATTTCGCTCGAGGCATCACGCTGCGGGTGTCGCTCGCTCATCCTGATGGAGATCGCGCCCGCATCCTGTTGTGCCTGGTTCAGTTGAACACCGGGCTTTAGACGAGCAATCACTTGATTGAAAGAGTTGGAACAGTCCGAGGTGAGAACGAGCGGAGTCCACACTTCTGTTTGATTAGGGAACTCGAAACCGGCGGGCATCACTCCGACGACGGTGTGGCTCTTGCCGTCCAGGCGAACGACTCTGCCAATGGTCCCGCTGTCTGAACCGAAGCGACGTTGCCAGAGCTTGTGGCTGATCACCGCGACGTCCTCGCGACCGGGCTGTTCCTCGTCGGCGTTGAACGTGCGGCCCAATGCGGGCTGGACACCCAACAGCGGGAATAGATCGGCGTCCACCGCCGAGGCCAGCAGCCGCTCCGGATCGCCGGGGTCTGTCAGCGTGAAGAACTGTCGCTGATAAGCCGCTATGTCTCCGAACACTCCGCTTTGGCTTTTCCAGTCCGGATAATCTGGATCACACACCGCCCACTGACCCGAGAATCCCATCTGCCGATTCGTTCCGTAGAAGAGCACTAGCCGGTCAGGATCAGCGTACGGCAGCGGCCGAAGCAGGACCGCGTTCACAACGCTGAAAATAGCCGTGTTCGCACCGATGCCCAACGCCAGAGTTACTACAGCGATGGTCGTGAAGCCGGGGCGTTTGAGGAGCATGCGAAACCCGTATCGTACATCTTGAAATAGGTTTTCCACGTTTTCACCTCCAGCGCTGCCGAACTAGTAACGCCTGACCAAGCCGAGACATCGGGTGGTGTCTGTGGCGCAACGAGAGATCGGAACGAGATCGTCGTTCGCGTGAAGGACACCACATAAACTTTGTGTCGTTACGGAATGATTCCGCGCCTTAAGCCAATCCGCGTGCCAGAAAGTTTAGTGGGCGGTTACTCGAAAACTTGTCCTATTTCGCCGTTTAATAAAGTGTGTTCAATGTGAGAGAGTCGCGATTGGTGTTCGCGTTTGTGACGGCATTTCCCAGAAACGAGAATCGCTTGAGTCAACCGATCCACCACGTGACCCGCGAGGGTGCGCAATCGAGCCGGCGCGGGTGGGCGCAGTCGAGCCCCGCGCAGCAGGGCCAGCATGTAGCTCGAGGGCGAGTCCGAGGGCCCTGCGAATCGATGCGCAGCCCGTGCGTTTTTTTTCACAGATCGCCGGGTTACGAAGAGCTTGTTCTTATCTTTTCCACCAAGTACCACGACATGTAGCCCGCATACTTCTGTTGCAAATCTCTCCTTCGCCAATCCTGCCCGGTGATCACTTTGCGGCAGGTCGCGGCTCCGCACTGACATTCCATCTCATAAGTGTCATTGTCTGTGGTTGCCCAATCGTGAGTGAGCTCTTCACCGGCTCGTATGTCGCGCATCGCGACAAAAACAATCTGTCCCTGAACGCCAATGTTTGGCTCGCAGGAGTGATTGCTGAAGATCATGCTGCCTTCTCTCTCTTCTTCACTCAATGGACCTATAAAGAAGTCATCCCCGATTTGAATTTCGGCAGGTCCGAGTGTCTTCGATACCTCGAGAAGAGTGCGGCGGTCGAAGATATTCCCTCCCTTGATACACACAATCTCTCCCTTCGAGATCATCTCTATCGCGAAAAGCCCTCTTCCCTGAATTGAGCTTTCCTTCACCGCAGCTTTTGGAGAAATGTAAGATAGGTTCGGCATAGGGATTAGTGGTTCAGGTTCGGTTCAGAGTTTCGGGTTCAGGGTTCAGCGTGCAGGTTCACGGTTAAGGGTTCTTAAAGCAAAGGTTCCTTCTGAACCCAGAACCCGGAACCTCACTTCATCCAGCCTGAACACGAACCCCGATCTCTGAACCGCGAAGTTATACTCCAATGCATTCATCGGATCAACTCTCCCCGACTCCTCGCTATTACAGCATTATCTTCCCGCTCTGTGGGTGCGCGTCAGCTTTTCGCGCATATCCACCTCGAAAGAGGTGGGTTCCACCTCGAAAGAGGTGGGTCGCTGATGTTCCAACCTACTTGAAGCGAAGCCGACGCCGGCATGCCACACGCGAAGCAGATTGCTTCACGCTATGGTCTTGCGGCGTGACCACGCCATAGGAGTTTCGTCCCGATTGGTTTACAATTCAGCCAATCATCCGGACTAATCTCCTGGACCGCAGCCACAGGGTCGACTATGGATAAGACAGCGCGCCAGCGAATTCGCTATCTGCGCACTTCCGACAATTTGCAACTGGCCTGGGCCGACGCCGGCTCGGGGCCGCTGTTGATCAAAGCCGCGAACTGGCTGACTCATCTCGAATACGAATGGGAAAGTCCGATCTGGCGCCACTGGATACGGTTCTTCAGTGACCACTTTCGGTTTGTGCGATACGACGAGCGAGGGTGCGGTATGACTGATTGGAACGTCGGCGACCTTTCGTTCGAGCGTTGGGTTAATGATCTGGAGACAGTCGTAACAGCGGCCGATCCGCAACAGCCCTTCGCTTTACTCGGCATCTCGCAGGGAGCCGCCCCCTGCGTCGCGTATGCGGTGAAACACCCTGAGCGCGTATCGCAGCTAATCCTTTATGGTGCATACGCGCGAGGAGTTTGGAATCGCGGCGACCCGGATGGTTCGCGTGTGTACCGGGCGATCATTGATCTGGCGCGTCTCAGATGGGGCCAAGACAACCCGGCTTTTCGCCAGGTGTTCACCTCCAGGTTCGTGCCTGGGGCGACCGACGAACAGATAGACTGGTTCAACGATCTGTGCCGCAAGACCACGTCAGCGGAGAACGCGGCCGCACTGCTGGACGCGCGCGCCGCGGTAGACATCACTGATCTGATCAAAAGGGTGCAAACACCGACGCTTGTGTTGCACGCCCGTGAAGACGGAGTGGTCCCAATGTCGGAGGGACACATGCTCGCGGCTGAAATCCCAAACGCTCAGTTTGTGGAGCTCGACTCCAGGAATCACATCCTGCTCGAGAGCGAGCCCGCGTGGCCGCGTTTCCGGGAGGCGGTGCTGGAGTTCACTGGCCGAGGGCGCGGCGCCGGCGGGGATGATCCCGCGTTTGCATCGCTCTCACCTCGAGAGCGGGAAGTGCTGGTGTTGATCACAGAAGGCCTCGGCAACGCCGGGATAGCGGAGCGGCTGTCGATAAGTGAAAAGACGGTTCGCAATCACGTCTCGAATGTCTTCGACAAGCTCGGAGTGTGGACCCGCGCGCAGGCAATTGTGTTCGCACACGAACGTGGGTTCAAGGCGTGAGGATGGATTCACAGTTCAGGGTTTCTGGTTTGGGGTTTCTGGTTGGGGGTTCTGGCTCCTGGTTTCTGGTTTGCAGAAACCTCCTAACCTGAACGCGCCTATTCGTATCGCAACGCGAGCATCGGGTCTACTTTGGCAGCGCGACGCGCTGGAAGATAACAAGCGAACAACGCGACCCCCATAAGCGATAAGGAAACGATGACGAACGTGAGCGGATCCCGCGGAGTGATTCCATAAAGATAACTCGCCAGGACGCGAGTCAACGCCAGCGCGGCCGCCAGCCCGATCGCGATCCCTAGAAACGCCAGCTTGACTCCGTGACCGACTACCAGTGCCAGCACGTCGTTGACCTGAGCACCAAGCGCCATGCGTATGCCAATCTCTCTCGTTCGCTGGCTCACGGCTTGGGCAAGAACTCCGTACAGCCCGAGCACGCTGAGGAAAAGAGCCAGCACTCCCGTGCCGATGAGCACGTTGCCCATCAATCGCTCCGACTCAAAAGAAAGCGCAGTTCTATCGGCAAGCGGCATCTCCTGACCGATGTGAACATCCGGATCGACCGCCGCTATCTCGCGACGCAGCGAAGGCAGCATCGTTCTTGGATCGCCGGCGACCCGCACAAACGCACGCGAATCAACTTGGTTGCTCTGCCAATAAGCGCGGTAAACATAGGGCCGCGGTTCTTCATCAGCTCTTTTCGGCTGGATGTCCTGGGCAACTCCGGTCACGCGATATTCTTTGTTCTCGATTACCATCGGCATACCGATGGCCTCGGACTCCGGCCACAACCGCCGCGCAAGAGTTTCGTTGACGATCGCCACAAGCGGCGCGCCGCTACGATCGCCTTCGTCGAAGGCCCGCCCGTTGAGCAGCGGGATCTTGAGCCCCTCGAAAAAGCGCGGGCTGACCTCGTTGCTATCAACTCTAAGAACGTCGTCGGGCCGGATCGCGCCCTGTCCCGGCAATGAAACCGCGACCCAGCCCCAGTCCCTGCCGGGCGGTACCCTGGCCACAAAGACAGACTCAACGCCGGGTTGCGCTTCCAAACGACGAATAAGCTCGCGATGATATGCGTGAGCTCTTTGCGTGTTGTAACCAAGCCTGCTCGGCCGCAACCTGAATTGCGCAATCCCACTCTGATCGTACCGCGGACTCGCAAGAACTGCTCGAAGACTTTGAATAAGCAACCCCGCACCAACCAGTAGCACCAGTGACAGCGCAACCTGCCCGACAACCAGCGCCGCGCGAAACCTGGACTGGCGACAGCCGCTCGTAGGGCCGGAGTCTTTGAGTGCGGGAATAAGACTGAAACGGGTCGCTTCCAGAGCGGGGACGAGGCCGAACATGAACCCCGTCAAGATTGCCAGCATTAGCGCGTATCCAAGCACCAGCGGGTCAAGTCGAAGCTCCAGCTCGCGAAAATGATATGAATAGAAGCTAGCGATCAGATCGGTCGCCCACGCCGCAAAAATCAGTCCGGCCGCGCAGCCGGTGATGGCCAGAATCAAACTCTCGGTTAACAACTGGCGAACCAATCTGAAGCGGCTGGCACCCAACGCCAGCCGAATCGCGATCTCCTTGCGGCGTGCGGCGCCGCGGACCAAAAGAAGACCAGCCAGGTTCGCGCACGCGATCAACAACACGCACGACACAACTGCGATGAGCAGCGAAGTCTGTGCGACCTCCTTGTCTCTCGCGAAAGGATAGATGCCCATGACCGGAGCAACGGAGACGGTGAGGCTCTTGTTCGAGTCGGGATAGGCGGCTTCAAGCTGTGCGGCTACGGTTGTAAGTTCGGCCCTCGCTTCCTCAATAGTACGTTCGGGCTTGAGTCGTCCAACCAGATCGAACCACCCATTCGCGCGGTTCAAGGTTGCGTTCGGTGACTTATCCAACGATGCAAACACACTTGGCACCCAAATCTTCTCCGGCGAAGCAGCATGGAGCCCGCTGAACCCTTCAGGCGCCACACCTATTACAGAAAACGGCGCCCTGTTCATTCGGATTGTCTTGCCAACGATGTCCGGATCCCCGCGGAATTGCTTTTGCCAAATGCGGTATCCGAGCACAACAACGGATTGGCCGGCAGCTTTAGCATCGTCGTCCGGCAGAAAAAAACGTCCAATGAGCGGGTTCACACCGAGGAGCGAAAAATAATTTGATGAGACGGCGCACCCATCAACTTCGATGGAACCGTCACCGGAAGACATGAACAGCCATACCTGCGCCTTTGCGGCCAGGTCTTCAAACACCGTATTGCGATCACGATAGTCAACGTAGTCCGGGTAGGAGAACCAATACGATCCCAACCGCCCCTCTCGCACCCCGATGACGGTTGCAATCCGATCAGGCTGGGCGATCTGACTAGGCCTCTGCAGAAAGACGGCATTGACGAAGCTGAAGATTGCGGTGTTCGCGCCAATGCCGAGCGCCAACGTGATAACCGCGACCGCAGTGAAGCCGGGCCGCTTGATTAGCGTGCGAACACCATAACGGAGATCGTTCAGCATCTTGACAGCCCTCCCAGGACGGTTTGGGGGTCCGCGTTTCTGGTTTGTGGTTTCTGTTTGTGATTTGTGGTTTCTGGTTCTCGCTTCTGGTTATCGCTTTTGATTCTGCTTTCGAATCTTGACTCCAGCAAGATCGGCCACTAACCAGAGACCACAAACCACAAACTAGAAACCCCGAACCTCATTCTATTCGTATCTCAACGCAACAATCGGATCTACCTTTGCGGCCCTGCGCGCCGGCACGAAACAGGCTCCCAGAGCCACAGCTGCCAGGATGAGCGCAATGCTCGCAAAGGTCAGCGGATCGATCGGGCTGACACCGTACAGGAGCCCGGCGACCACGCGCGTCAATGCGTAGGCAGCAAAAAGCCCTAGAACGATCCCGATCATCGTCAGCGTCATCCCTTGCTTGATGACCAGCTTCAAAACGTCGTTCACTTGCGCGCCAAGCGCCATTCGAACGCCGATCTCTCGTGTGCGCTGGGCCACCGTGTAAGCCATAACCCCATAGAGCCCGACCGACGCCAGCAGCAGGGCCATCAAACCTAAGACCCCAATGAGCGTCGAAGCAAGTCGCATAGCCGCCAGTGCATTCCCTAACTGCTCCGACATCGCAGTGATGTCGTAGACCGGCAGCGAAGGATCGATCGACCGTAACTCACTTCGCGCGGCTGAAATCAAATCCGCCGCCCGTCCCTCCGCGCGCACGACGAACGTGGTGTAGCTGTCGTATCCACGCTGCAAGGCCGGCAAGTCAAAATGAGGAATCGGCGTCTCGGTCAGATCGTGATGTTTGATATCGCCCGCGATCCCGACGATCTCGAGCGAAGGTGAGTTGGTGCGCAGCATCAGTCTTTTTCCGAGCGCATTCTCACCGGGAAAGAGCCGCAGCGCCATCGCCTCGTTGATGATCACCACACCGGGCGCGCCCGCGCGATCCTGCTCGGTGAAGCCGCGACCCTGAACGATGCGGATGCCCATCGTTTCGTGGTAGCGCGGCCCAACGCTGCTTGCATCAAAAGCCATCTGCTCATCAGGCAGAGGCTGGCGCCCTTCGACAAAGATGCTGCTCATGTAGCGGCTGCCGCTCAGCGGCGTCACCAGTCCGTAACTGACCGCCTCGACCCCTGGAAGCGACGTCAATCGCGCGAGAATCTCCTGCTGCACCGCACGTCCCCGCGTCTCGTCGTACTTCTTCTTGTCCAGTTCCAGCGGCACGAGCAGCAGACGCTCGGCCTGATACCCGGGATCAATTGCGAGCAGATTGCTCAGACTTCTTATGCACAGACCAGCTCCGATCAGCACAATAACCGCCAGCGCTAATTGGGCAACAACCAGAGCGCTGCGAACACCAAACCGGCGCTCGCGCTGATTTGAGACAAGCCCTTCGGCTTTCAACGCGGGAACGAGATCGGCTCTCCGGCCCTGCCAGGCTGGAACCACGCCAAACACAACTCCGGCCAGGAGTGTTGTGAGCGCGGTGAATGCTAGGACGCGCGAATCCAGAGCTTCTCCGAACAATCCCTGCGCGATGCTTAGCCGGCTCTGTGTCTTGACGAGTAACGTCACTAGCCACGGCGCAAGCAACAACCCCAGAGCTCCTCCGACGGTCGCAAGCAGCAAGCTCTCGGTAAGGAGTTGCCGCGCCAACCGCCATCCGCTCGCGCCCAGCGCCAACCTGATCGCCATCTCTTTACGACGCGCCACCCCGCGCGACAGCAGCAGACCGGCAACATTGGTGCAGGCGATCAGCAAGACCAGTCCGACGGCCGCCATAAGAAGCTGGAGCGGGGATGCAAAGCGTTTCCGCAGAACCGAAATGCCTTTTCCGCCCGCCTCGAATTTGATGTGCTGTTCGCTGAACGGCAGGCCTTTGGTCGTCACTCCGGCTGGGGTGTGCGCTTCTTTGATCTGTAAGGCGAGCGCATCCATCCCTGCTTCTGCTTCTGAAGGAGTAAGACCGTTCTTGACTCGGCCAAGCAGCAACAGCCAGCGGTCGGTGCGGTTCTCGATGAACTTCGATTGAGCCAGTTGTGGATGCATCAGCACCGGGACCCACAGCTCAGTTGGTTGCTCGAGAACCATTCCGTTGAACTCCGGCGGAGCGATCCCGATTACAGTAAGAGGAAAGCCGTTCAGCATTATCGTTTGACCGATCAGATTTGGGTCCGCACCGAATCGTTTACGCCAAAAGGAGTCGCTTATGACCACGACCGGCTGGGTCCCCGGCGTCTGATTCTCTTCGAGCGAGAACGTTCGACCGCGCGCCGCCTGGACGCCGAGAACGTCAAAGTAGTTGCCCGACACATATTCGCTCTCCACCCTTTCGAGCAGATCGTTGGTATTCATTTCCAACTGCGTCTTGGTGAAGGCAAGCAGCCCGGAAAAGACTTGGTTCTGCGTGTTGTAATCGTTGAACTCGGGATAAGAGAACGCGTTGCTGACAAAATGCGGGCTCACACTCACGAAGGTCACCCGGACGAGTTGTTGCGGCTCTCGGACCGGCAATGACTTGATGAGCAGTTTGTCGGTCACGCTAAAGATCGCCGTGTTTGCGCCGATTCCCAAAGCGAGCGTAACGACTGCAATGACGGAAAACGCGGGCGTCCTCATCAGCGTTCGCGCCCCGTACCGAAGGTCTTGCAATAGAGTTTGCATGATTGACTCCAGTTCAGATTTCAGGGTTCAGGGTCCGTCTTACTTTCGTCATTTCCTTATGTTATTTCCGCTTATCAGTTCCAAGTATCATTTTCCATTTATCATTTGTCATTTCTGGGGCGAGGGATTGCCTGACGAAAAAATGAAGACTATGGAAAATGACAAATGATAAATTAAAAATGAAACTATGAACTTTACTCTGAACTCTGAGCTCCAAATCTGAACCTGAAACCCGCTCACTCGCATCTCAACGCGATCATCGGGTCCAGCCTCATTGCTCGCCGCGCCGGAATGTAACTCGCCAATAACGCGACGCCGGTCAGCAGAAACGCGACCACCGCGAACGTAGCCGGGTCCGTCGGGCTCACCCCAAACAGCAAGCCAGATATCAACCGCGTCAACGCAAACGCCCCTGCCAGACCTATGCCCACACCCAGCAGCGCCAGCAGCATGCCGTGACCGACGACCAGCCTCAAAATGTCTGTCCACTGCGCACCCAACGCCAACCGCACCCCCATCTCGTGGGTGCGTTGCGCCACGGAGTAATTGATCACACCAAACACTCCCACCACTGCCATGATCAACGCCAGGGCGCCAAATACGCTTAGCAACAGCATGTTGAATCGCTGGCCGCCAACCGAGTTAGAAAAGATCTGATCCATCGTCGTGATGGCGACGGGCTGATCCTTGTCAATCGCCATCACCTGTTCGCGAGCGGGGGTCGCCAGGGTCAACGGATCAACCGTAGTTCGAACCATCACCGCCATTGAGTTCCGCGGCTCCTGTAGATCCGACAAATACATTTCCGGGTTTGGCTGCGTATTCAAGCCGCCGTGGCGAATATCTCCGACCACGCCAACGACCGTCAGCCACGGGCTGGAGATGATGCGTATCCGCTTCCCAAGCGGGTCTTCATCAGGGAAGAACCTGCGCGCCATCGTTTCATTGATGATGATCGCGGGCACGGGTTGCGGCTCGTCGTAGCGTTGAGGATATGGCTGTTGATCAAACCATCGCATCACCGGCAGAGCTATCCGGGCATCCGCCGCGGTGAAGTATCTTCCCTTTCGCAATGGAACTCTCAGCACGCTAAAGTAGTCCGAGCTGACGCAGCGCATTGCCGCGGCAGCCTGCTGACCCTGAGGCAGGACCGGACGGCCTTCGATAGATACCGGACCCCAGTTGTCACCCGGGCTCAACGGAGTCTGAGTCGTTGCACCCACCGCTTCGACACCGGGCAATCCTTTTAGCCGCTCCATTAATTCTTCGTAGAATCTCAGCCGCTGTTGAGGCGTCGCGTATCTGGGAGCGGGCAGCGAGAGATCCAGCCTCAAGACATTCCGCGGATCAAACCCCGGATCGACATTGACCAATCGCACAAAGCTCTTGAGCATCAACCCGCCTCCCGTCAATAACACCAGCGCCAGCGCTACCTCGAGAACCACCAGCAGGCTTCCGATCTTTCGGCGGCTGACGCCTGCTGACGCTCGCGTTCCTTCATTCAACGACTGAGTCAAGTTGAGCTTTGAGCTTCGCAAGGCCGGGAGCAGCCCGGTGATGATTCCGGTCAACAACGATAGACCGAGCGTAACCGCCAGCACCCGTCCATCAATTCCGATCTGTTCGATGCGAGGAATATTGACAGCCTTGATTTTCGGCAACAGGTCGACGATCCACAGCGCCAGCAGCACTCCCACTCCTCCGCCCATCACCGACAGCAGGCAACTTTCGGTGAGCATCTGTCGAATGAGTCGAAGCCGGCTGGCGCCCAGCGCGGTTCTTATCGCGATCTCCTTTTGGCGCGCGGCGGCCCGGGTAAGCAACAGGTTGGCTACATTCGCGCAAGCAATGAGTAATACAAACCCCACGGCCCCGAACAACACGACCAGGGCGGGACGAACACCCCCAACGGAGTCTTCGCGCAGAGAGTTCACCTGAACACCGTGACCAACATTATTATCGGGATACTGCCGTTCAAGCCGGCCGGCGATCTCAGACATCTCCGCGCGAGCCTGGTCCAGTGTCGCTCCTTCCTTGAGACGGCCTATCACGTTGTTGCCGTGCCGGCCAACTCTTTGAGCTTCACCGGACAAGTCAATTGGAATCCATACGTCGGGGTCGGAATTGAGCCAGGCTCCCACACCCTGGCGCTGCATGACCCCAACTACGGTGTATTTTTGATCGCTTAACGTTATGGTCTTGCCGACGATGTCGGGGTC
>JBASRM010000374.1:0-1711 GCA_049273835.1 Blastocatellia bacterium
GCTCGCGCCCTTCGATCTGGAAGCTGGTGGAGCGTCCGGAACCGCTCATAGGGACCACGCGCGCGAGGCTGGCCGACTCGACCCCGGGCAGCGATTCGACGCGCTCGATGATCTGCCGGTAGAAATCCTGTCCTTGAGTTTTTGTGTAGCGCAAAAGATTGATATTGAGCTGCGCGTTCAGGACTCGGTCAGCCTCGAAGCCGGGATCAATGTCTTGCGCGTTCTTCAAGCTTCGCAAAAACAAACCGGCTCCAATCAACAGCACCAGCGACAAAGCGACCTGCGCCACAACCAACAGGTTGCGAAGGTTAAGCCGGCGGCCGCCTTGCACAATCGCTGATGTTTCATCCTTGAGTGCAGGCACCAGATCAGGCCGCGAAGCTTGCAGGGCAGGCAGCAGTCCGAAGACGACTCCGGTTGCAAGCGACAACGCGAAAGTGAACGCGAGCACTCGGCCATCCAGCCGGTAGTCGAGAGTGAACGAAAAGATTCCGGACGGCGGCGTCGCGGTCTTCAGCAGATCGATAGTCCACAAGGCCAGCAGCAACCCGACGACGCCACCACCCAGCGACAGCAGGATGCTCTCGGTCAGCAACTGCCTTACGAGTCGCGAGCGACTCGCTCCCATTGCAAGCCTCACCGCGATTTCTTTTCGCCGCGCCGAAGCTCGAGCGAGCAGTAAGTTCGCTACGTTCGCGCAAGCGATGAGAAGAACGATGGCGACTACGGCAAGCAGAAGACCGGCCACCGAAATCAGTTGAGTGTAGGCCTGGGGATCAACCTTGTTGATGGGAAACAGCGTGGCGATCAGGTTTCGGTTTTGCTCCGGATAGGCTTGCTCGAGCCCTGCCGCCAACTGTGTCATCGCCGCTTGAGCCTGTTCGACGGTAACGCCGGGCTTGAGACGTCCGATGATTCTCAGCCATCGCGAGCCGCGCCGCTTCAGAAGGTCGGGATTCATATCGCCCGAAAATCCGCCGCGCGGGGGACGCACCAATGCCTGCATCATCATCGGCACGTAGATGTCGTTATTCTCGAGAACCTCAGGCCCGTTGAATCCGGCGGGAGTGACTCCGACTATCGTGAATGCGTGTCCATTCAAGGCCAGTTGTTGACCGATCACCTTCGGGTCGCGGCCGAATCGACGCTCCCACAAACCGTGGCTGATCATCGAAACGGGGTGGGTGTTTGGTGTGCTGTCTTCTTCGGGTAAGAAGGTTCGGCCCAACGCGGCTCTCACACCCAGTCCTTCGAAGAAGTTGCCCGAGACGATCGAGCCCGTGATCAAATCGGTTTGATCATCGGCGCGAGCGCTGGTGGTGATGCTGGAGTAGGTGACCAGATCGCTGAAAACTTCGTTCTTGTCGCGATAATCAACGTAGTCAGGATAGGAGGAAACTCCGTAGGGAGCAGTGCGGGTTCCGTTGAACACAAACATCAGACGCCCAGGCTCGGTCACCGGTAGCGGGCGGATCAAAGCCGCGTTCACCACGCTAAAGATCGACGTGTTGGCGCCGATTCCCAGCGCGAGCGAGAGAACGGCCACCGCGGCGAATCCGGGGCTCGCCTGCAAAACTCGAAAGCCGTATCGAATGTCTTGAAATAGAGTCTCCATTAGTAAGCCTTCGACAAGGTTATTTAGTTTCTCGGTCCCTTGTAGTCGATCGCGGAAGCTGCGAAGTCTGAGCTTCAGGCACACTCAGCTCTAGGG
>JBASRM010000579.1:0-8756 GCA_049273835.1 Blastocatellia bacterium
AACGTTGATGTCTTCGAAAGCTGCTGTCAGTCCCTCCCCGGTTGGGCGCATCTGGAAAGAACACGAACTGAAGCCTCATCTGAACCGAACGTTCAGGCTTTCCAACGACAAACGATTTCCGGAAAAACTCGAGGATGTTGTCGGTCTCTATTTGAACCCTCCCGAAAATGCGATCGTGTTTTCTTGTGACGAGAAGAGTCAGATCCAGGCTCTGGACCGTACTCAACCTGGACTGCCTATGAAAAAAGGCCGCTGCGGGACAATGACTCACGATTACAAGCGCAACGGCACGACCACGCTTTTTGCAGCACACAATACGCTCGATGGAACAGTCTTGGAGACCTGCATGCCAAGACATCGCCGTCAGGAATGGATCAAGTTCTTAAACCTCATCAAACGGAATACGCCGCCCGACAAGGGATTCACATCATATGTGACATTACGCGACGCATAAGCACGCCAAAGTCAAAGCGTGGATGAAACGCAACAAGCGCTTCCACGTTAACTTCACTCCTACCAGTGCATCGTGGCTTAACATGGTCGAACGCTTCTTTCGTGATATCTCCGAGCAAAGACTCCGCAACGGAGTCTTCCGATCCGTTAACGATCTCATTGCTGCGATAACCGACTATGTCGCCAATCACAACAAAGATCCCAAACCCTTCATCTGGACAGCCTCAGCCTCCGACATCTTGGAGAAAGTTAAACGGGCTCGTACAAAGCTCGATACGTTACAGTCTTTATGACGGACTGCACTTAGCGCTTGAGCCAGCTTTCCCGGATCTTCAGTTGTTCCGGCGTTGGCGACTTGCCATCGACGATGCGATACGTGACGATTTCGACCGACCCGACGGCAATTTTCAGCTCCCGTTCCTCGCCTCGGCGTCGAATCCTGAGCATGATGTCCTGACCCAACTTTTCGGTGAGCATACGGAACACGGCCCCACCGCCCTGACCCTCGAGAGTCTGGCCGTCGATGCTCAATATGAAATCGCCCTGCTGCAGAGGGATCGTTGCAGCATCGGAGCGGTCATGCGCGCCGGTGACGCGGCCCCTCTCATTCAGGTTGACACCCAGGTTGGGAAATTTTCGTGTAGTTCGTTCGACCTGATAGCCGGCGTAGCCGAAAATCGTCTCGTAGGGTGGAACGTCGGTACCAGAGATGTACCGGCTGAAGAAGCCCTCGTACGAGTTCCTGGTGATTCGGTTGATGACTCGAATCAGATCCTCGGTGCTGAATCCGCGGCCACGCTGGTAGAAGTCCGTGAAGAGCGTCCGCATGACGTCGTCGAGACCCGAGGCGCCGCGGGTGTCGTGACGAATGGAGAGGTCCAGGAGTGCGGCCAGGTTTCCGCCCTGTGTGTAATAGGAAATGCTGAACGGAGGCGGATCGGCATAGCCGATCCACGTGGACGTGGACGCGTCCGACGCCGATATGTAGCGGCGTGCCTCGTTGCCCTCGACTTCCGCGATCGTCCTCGCGACCTCGTCGACGAAGCTCCGGGCGTCCTTTAACCCGGCGCGATACGACGCCAGGCTGCTGTAGTAATTCGTGAAGCCCTCGGACACCCACAGCAGCGGCGTCTCGTTTTCCCGCGCGTAGTCGTAAGGCCACATCTGCGCCGGACGGATGCGCTTGACGTTCCAGACGTGAAAGAACTCGTGCGAGGCCTGCGCCACCAGGTCGTCGGGCTGCGCCCCAGCGTTCACGAGGGCGACGTACGAGTTCTGGTGCTCCAGCACGGTTGCCCTCGCTTCCGCGGACCGAAAGAGATAGAAGTAGACGAACTTCCGATACGGCAGGCCACCGAAGATCCTGCCCTGCGTTTCCGCCAGCTTCGTGAGGTGGCCGATCAACGTGCGGGTCTTCTCCGCCGAGAACACACCCGCGGGGTTGGCGACGAAGTCGTGCGGCTTGCCGTCGAGCACGAACCGGGTCACGTCGAACTGCCCCATGATCGTCGGCTGATCGACGAGCGTGTCGTACTCGGGCGCCGTGAACACCGTCGGCTCGGCCGTGTCGTCGAGTCCGCTGGCGATTCTCCAGCCGCTCGGAACATCGAAGCGCACCACGCTCGGCCTCGATCGATGACCCTCGGGCAGAAGGAAGAGCTGCGTGCCGGTGAAGAACGCGTAGTCCGGCGCGATGCGCGCCTGATTGGCGGAGAGAACGACCGCCCGATAGTCAAACGCGACGGTGATGCGCGAGATCCCTCTCGTGTCGATTCGCCAGGTCTGCTTACGCACCAGTGCAGGCCGCAGTTGCCGGCCGCCCGGTTCGGTGACTCGAAAGCGGAAGATGTTCTTCGCGTAGTTCTCGATCACGTACCAGCCGGGCGACCATACCGGCAGCGAGAGGTCGAGCGCCGGCTGGTTGATGTTCCTGATGTCGGTGTTCACGTGAAAGAGCTGCCCCGGGATGTCGGCGACCTTGACCGTGTACTCGATCGCGAGCCCTGGATCCTGCGCCATCGCGGCAGGCGCGATGAGGACGCTCAGGCAACAGGCAAGACACGAGACGAGAGCGCGCATAGGTGCCATCAGTATGGTCCGGGACGACGGATATCGGCAATGACGAGCACGTCGAGCGGCATACGAAGCAGTGTCTCATTAGTTACAACGTGGAGCGCGGTAGCCCCCGGTCGTTAAATTAAACGCGCAGTTGAATCAGATCTAGGCGTTGCGGTATAGAGGTCGGTATCCGGATGCGCTTATCATCCGTAAAGCAAGATTGGTAAACGGACCTTTGATCTATTCTCCGCAGGCAAGTTACCCAATTTCCAGCCTATGAAAGCTGGACACGATAGCCTGTGACAGGCGGGAACCGTAAGAGCAAACCCTGACCCAGGGTGTCAATCCTGAACTCACGCAAGCTCGCCGACGGATCCGAGGTCATGGACAGTAGCGCTCGTGAGGAAACGCTCCACCCGGTGAGTCGCGGCGACGACTCGTGCCAACCAACCAGGAGAGGCGATCCCTGAAGCCCGCTGATTCCAACGGGCTCAAGGACCGCCTCGGCGCGTGGCCCACGATGTTGAGTTACCAGCCTACTGCTCCACTTCAAGGCTGGCGTCTATCCGAATCGGCTTCGCGATATTGAAATAGTTTGGCGAAGTCTTCATCACTGTCTCGTGAATCTCGCGGAACTGTTCGGGAGTGCCACTGCCTTTGACACGCACGACGTATTGAATGCTCTCGTAGCCCGCCCTTACCGTTTCGTCGATGCCCAGAAAGCCACGCAGGTCGAGCTCGCCCTTCGTTTCGATCTCCACCTTTTCGAGCTTTATCCCCCTGGCGGCGGCGACCGCAACGTAACCCACCATAACGCAGGCGTTGAGCGCGGCCATCAGCAGCTCCTGCGGATTTGGCGCGGTGTTTTCGCCCAACAGCTCAAACGGCTCATCCACGGCGACCTTGAAACCGCGACGGATGGTCTGGCCTCCGATGGTGTACGACTCGACCGATGCCTCGCTGCGAGCCTGCCCGGCCCACTGCGACTTTACGCGAAACTCGACAATCCCTTTTGCGGGATCCTCCCCGACCTGTTGAATCACGTTTTGAAGTGCATCTACATCGATGCCGTTCACTCTGTTTTCGGCTCTTACAGTTGCTTTTGACATTGTAGTTCTCCTTTTTTCGTTCTTGATCTGAAGTAATTGCCTTTTTAGCTAAAGACGGGCGCGATCTGTTCGACCTTTTCCCGGGCTCCTGGCCGCAGGCCTTCCAAGATGGCCAGGAAGTTTGGGTGAGTCATGCCAGATCCGAGGAAGGTCCAGCGAACAGCCTGCTGCTGAACCCTGATGAACATCTCACGCTCGCTATCGTCGAGCTCGCGGCCCGTAGCCCGCACGAAGCTCTCCAGGTCGAACTGAACCTGTTGCTGCAGCCCACCGTCGAGAAGCCCTCCAATTTGGAGATACTCTTCGATAGCGCGGTCGATATCGGCGTCGCTGCAAGCCGCTCCCAGCGCTTCCACCATTAAGGTGTCGAGCTTGGCGTGCTGGGCCTCCTCCATCCAGTGGTGTTTGAGCAGGCTCGTAAACTGTGGATCAAGATTCTGATCATCCACCACGCTGTCCGTGTAGTGGCGCTGGGTCATCCATTCGATGTGCGCGATTGTCAGCGCGACAGCTAGCGGGTGATGCGACAGGACGGCTCGGCCGATTTCCTGGGGCGGGCCGATGACTGCGCAGACCGTGGAAAAGCCCGATTCGAACTCCTCGCGAAATCGCTTGAACAGATGTATGTGCTTGGCTTCTTCGCTCGCAAAGCGAAGCAGCGCGCGAACCCGGTGGTCGTCCCCGTGTAGCAGCGGCCTTGCGTGATCCAACACGAAGGGAAGGATGAACTCCTCCACCAGGCCGAAGGTGTAGAGGTAACCGTGCCCTCTTATCTGATTCAAAGTCAGCTTCTCGCTCGGGCTCAGAAACGAGAGCGGCTCGATGCGAGCCAGCGACTCTGCCAGAAACGGCTTGGTGAAATTCAGCCTTCTCTCTCCGCCGATAATGTCTTCTACTCTCCAGTTGATTTTCTCTGACGCTGCGAGCGTCGCTTGATATGTGAATTGGTGATTCATCTCAGTTTTCTCCTTCCATTCGGCTTTCGATCCGTTGTCTACGATCGGGATTGTGCAGCCGTATGGTTTGAGCCAGCGTTTGAATCAGCGTGGAAAATGCAATAGAATGCGGCCTAATCACGGTGGATTTCCTCGATCGCCAGGCGACTGTCTCACACGGAAGGCATATGTCGAAGCGTAACTTGCTGAACATCAAACTGTTGGGAGGGATTGAACTCCGCCGTGGCGCCATCAGCGTGCCGCTCCCGCAGTCGAAGAAGACCCGCGCTTTGCTGGCCTACCTCGTCGTTACCGCCCGGCGGCACAGGCGAGAACGGCTCTGTTCGCTGCTTTGGGATGTTACTGACGACCCGCGAGGCGCGCTTCGCTGGAGCCTGAGCAAACTTCGGGCGCTGGTCGATGGGTCCGACAAACAACGGATCGTGGCAGACAGAGAGACTGTTGGTTTCAATCCTCTGGAAGTACGAGTGGATCTGTTTGCGATTAGAGATCAGATTTGTAAAGGAATCGCTCAAGCATCCACAGAGGAACTGGAAAAGCTTGCGGGAGAATTCGATGGGGAGTTCCTGGAAGGGCTCGAGCTTCCCGACCTTCATGATTTTCACAGCTGGTGCATAGCCGAGCGGGAGCAAGCCAGGACCGAGCAGGTGGCAGTGCTGAACGAGCTTGTGGCCCGTCTTGCTTCTCAGCCTGGTGCGGCGCTTATCCATTCACGCGCGCTTGTGCAGATCGATCCGCTCACTGAATCGGCTTGGGCCAGGCTGGTTCGGTTGCTTGCGCTGACTGGCCATCGGCAAGAGGCCGAAGAGCAGGCCGAAGCAGCAACGCGGCTTCTTAAGGAGCTTGGGACCCGCCTGTCGGGAGAACTCGATGAGGCTCGCAGATCACTGCGCGAGCAGTCAGCACCTGAGCTTTCTCCTCACGTTCAACGGCAGGCTAACACGGGCGAGCTGAGGGAGACTGGGCCTCTGACGCCGCCAGATCTCGTAGGTCGAAAGGCCGAGCGAGATCGTCTGCTCTCGGCGCTCGCTGAAACCGTAACCCGGCGCCGGGAGCTGGTGGTGCTGATGACCGGAGACCCGGGCGTCGGCCGCACTCGGCTCCTGAGAGAGCTGATCTCCGAAGTACAGAAGCGCGGAGGGACCGTGATGAACGGCCGCGCACACGAAGCCGAACGAGGGAGGCCTTACGTGCCCTGGATGGATGCCCTGCGACGCGTGCCGGTTTTGGCGATGGGGCAGACGATTGGAGTGGATCTGGCTGTCCTCCTGCCGGAGCTACCCTTTGATTCGGCTGCCGAACCCAGTCGCGATCGGTTGTTCGGGGCGGTTGTAGATCTGGTCGCTGCGCGTGCGCACAGCGCTCCTCCCGTGCTTCTGGTTCTGGACGACGTCCAGTGGTGTGACGAAGCCTCTGCCGAGTTGTTGCACTATGTGACTCGGATGAATCGTCACCGTCCCGTCATGGTAGTGCTAGCCGCCCGCGGAGGCGAACTTGCGGACAATGTTCCGATCCTTCGAGTGTTGAGCAGCCTTCGCCGCGACGGCCTGGTTGAAGATATTATTTTGGGGCCCCTGAACAAAGACGAGACTACACTACTAATCCGCGAAGTCGCACCGGAGTCGTTCGCCGAACGTGTGTTTGAACAGAGCGAGGGGAATCCGCTGCTGGCGCTCGAACTCGCGCGCGCACTCCGCGACGAGCCGGACGTCCCGGCAACGCTTACGCAACTAGTGCGGGCTCGCGTGGAGCGACTGCCTGTCAATGCGGGTCACGTTCTGCGCTGGTGCGCAGTCGTTGGCTACTCCTTCAACGTGAGCAGGCTCGCCGAACTAACCTCCCTGGACGTCGATGAACTCGCCTCAGCACTTGAAACACTCGAGCGGCACGTGCTGCTGCGAGAAGCGCCCGATAACAGCGGTCAGGCGGGGGCGTATACCTTTGCGCATAAGCTGGTTCGCGAGGCCGTCTATTCCGACCTCTCACAGCCTCGAAGACAACTCATGCATAAGCGGTTAGCTCAGGTACTAAATGACCTCGGGCGGCCCGATGATGCGATCGCGCTGGATATAGCACATCACGCCGCGCTTGGAGGAGACGCGGGCATGGCAGCGCGGGCCTGTGTCGCGGCCGGCCGTCATTGCCTGCGCCTGTTTGCAAACACGGAGGCGGCAGCATTCGCCCGCAGGGGAATGTCCTACGCCGAACAACTGATGGAGCCGGAGCAAGTTCAGCGGATGATCGAGCTGACTCACATTAGCTTTGCAGCCAGGCGACCCGACCCCGCTGATGAAGCGGCCCGCAAGATCGAGGCATTTGCGGAGCGCGCGCTTGACTACGGTTGTGCTGAACATGCCCGGCTTGCTTTTCACGTGCTTAGCTATCTGCACTGGGAGCGGGGTGATTGGTCCGATGCCGAACGGGATACATTGCGGGCGCATCAGGTGAGTCAGTATGCCGGCCAGAAGGAGCAGGTGATTGCGATGGCTGAGGCGGCGCGTTGTCTCGCCTTGCTGGAACGCGATCTCGAAAAGGCTGAGGCAATGATCTTCGAAGCAAGCGCGCTGTCGACGAGGCTCGACATCAAGCCCGCGGCTATCCCCGATGCGCAAGGCATGCTCAGACTCCACGAAGGGCATCTTGACGAGGCTGCCGCGTTATTCGAGGAGGCTCGCACTCGCGCTCGGGCCGAAGGCAGCCGGCTGGATGAGTTTCAAGCGCTGGAGCATCTTCTGATGGTTGAGCTTCAGTGTGACAGTTATGCTCGCGCGCGCGCGGTGAGCAATGAGCTGGTTTCGATCGGAGAAAAGCTGCGAGAGGGGAGCGAGTCGTCGTTTGCTCGCGTACTCCGCGCAACCACTTGCTATTCGATCGGAGAAGAGCAGGTTCAGCCTGAGTTGGAGCAAGCCCTCGACGAGCTGCGAATCGCGGATGCCAAGCACCGGCTTGCCTACGCACTGACTCGGATTGCCAATGTGGACTTGCGAAGCGGCCATGCCGATTTGGCTCGCAGGCGAGCCTCGGAAGCACTGGCGGTCGCAGAACAGCTCGAGCGGTCCAGTGAGATCGTGTTCGCCAGGGTCGCGTTGGCGCGAGCGGCGGCCGCATTGAATGATGAGACAGCTTTGCTGTTGCACCTCGATAACCTGCGCTGCCAATCAATGGCCGGCGTCTCTACACACGCCCGGGAGGCCGCACAAGCTGTCCTGGAGGAACTAGAACCGCGCGCTTCGGGAACGAAGAGGGAAATAGGAGGAGAGTCAAGTGGAGCAGGTAATAGTAGAGAGATCGTTTGACGAGGCGGTTGAGTTCGAAGCTCTGCAAGCCCAAGGGGACAAGATTTCGTGGTGCCTGGAGCAGCACCGGATCCGCTTTCTAAGAAGCTATTTGTCATCGGACAAAAAGCGAATGATCTGCGTCTACGAGGCTCCAGACGCTGAATCGGTTCGGAACGCTAATCGGCAGGCAGAAGTGCCGTTTGATTGTGTCTGGACAGCCACCCTGCACGGCGCAGACGAGTAGTCGAAGGCCATAGTAAAGCTTGGCCAGCGGCTCGACTTTCGATATATCGCCAGATCGAGGAAGTCATCGCGAGAGACGCGTTGTTGCTTACCCTCTTCCACGGGCAGACACTCCGGGGTCACAGAAACACAGATTCGCAAACAGCACCGATCGGACTCGGATAGGACTAACGCCGATGAGCATCACCCCACGGACGAAGCTCGCGTAAAATAATCTCGCAGCTCGGCGCAGGCGGGATGGGCGAGGTCTATCGTGCGCGCGACATGAGGCTCGATCGAAATGTCGCCATCAAGGTCCTGCCAGATCATCTTGCGACAAGCACAGAACCGAGACAGCGATTCGAGCGCGAAGCAAGGCGGTGTCTAGTCTCTATCACCCGAACATCCGTACGCTTTATGACATCGGACAACTGGACGGCGTTCACTTCATGTAATAGGAGATGGACCCTGCGAAGCACTGGCTGCGGACCTCACTGTACTTAGCACATTCGCGGTCACGTTTCGGTATCCCGGGATATCGGCGACCTGCGTTGATGGCAAGGATGCGGTGAGGCGCTGCCGAAAGGCGCGCACCGTCGTGCGTCAAGGACTCGGTCCGGCTGTCTAGAGACTACGACATTGGCTGATATCTTGAAGATCAGTTGTTCCCAATCTGAGAC
>JBASRM010000388.1:0-3826 GCA_049273835.1 Blastocatellia bacterium
GACACGAAGTTCCACAAAATGAGTGAAAGTATATAGGTTTTTTTTGTGCGGCTTCCTGTCTTGGCGGCTTTGTGGCGGGAATCTTTGCCGCCACTAGGACACGAGGACACGAAGTTCCACAAAATGGGTGAAAGTATATAGGGTTTTTTTGTGCGGCTTCCTGTCTTGGCGGCTTTGTGGCGGGAATCTTCGCCACTAAGACACGAGGACACGAAGTTCCACAAAATGGGTGAAAGTCTATAGGTTTTTTTTGTGCGGCTTCCTGTCTTGGCGGCTTTGTGGCGGGAATCTTCGCAACTGAGACAAGGGCAGGAGGTGAAGCTATGAGGGTCTTGATCAAGAACGGTAACGTCGTAACCGCGGTTGATAACTACCATGCGGACATTCTGATCGAAGGCGACAAGGTTGCCGTCATCGGCAACTCTCTTTCGATGGAAGCCGATCGCACCATCGACGCATCAGGCAAGCTGGTCATTCCCGGCGGCATCGATCCTCACACGCACATGGAGCTGCCGTTTGGCGGGACGTTCGCCTCTGACGATTTCCGCACAGGCACCATTGCGGCGGCGCATGGCGGCACGACTACAATTATCGACTTTGCTGTTCAGTATCATGGCCAATCGCTCATCGAAGCAGTCGATAACTGGCACAAAAAGGCCGAAGGCAAGACCGCTATCGACTATGGCTTCCATCTGATTACCACCGATTTGCCGGATGAGCGGGTGCCTGAGATGCGCCAGCTCATCGGCGAAGGGGTGATCAGCTTCAAGCTTTTCATGGCTTACCCGGGTGTTTTCCTGGTCGACGATGCGACTATTTTTCGAGCAATGAAGAACGCGGGCCAGGCCGGCGGCTTGATCTGCATGCACGCCGAGAATGGAGTGGTAATCAACGAGATCATCAAGCACGCGCTTGCCGAAGGCAAAACCGCGCCGAAGTATCACGCGCTGACTCGCCCAACCAAAGCCGAAGCCGAAGGCGTGCACCGAGCGATCGCGATCGCCGAGATGGCCGGCGCTCCGGTGTACATCGTTCATCTGAGCTGCGCGGACGCGCTGGAGGAAGTCCGCGAAGCGCGCGATATCGGGCTGCCGGCTTATGCCGAGACTTGTCCGCAGTACTTGTTCCTGGATTACTCGCTTTACGAACGCGAAGGCTTCGAGGGGGCAAAGTGGGTGATGACTCCCCCGCTTCGCGAGAAGTGGAACCAGGACAAGTTGTGGCAGGGGCTTCAAGGAAACGACCTGCAAGTCATCTCAACGGATCACTGTCCGTTTTGCATGAAGGAGCAGAAGGAATTGGGGCGCGACGATTTCACAAAGATTCCAAACGGCGGGCCCGGTGTCGAGCATCGGATGAGCTTGATCTACAACGGCGGTGTTGGGGGCGGGCGAATCAGCTTGAATCGTTTCGTCGAGCTGACCTCGACATCGGCGGCGAAGCTGTTCGGTTTGTTCCCGCGAAAGGGCACGATCGCCGTCGGGTCCGACGCCGATATTGTGATCTTTGATCCAAACGCGGAGACGACCATCTCGGCGGCAACTCATCATATGAACGTGGACTACAGCGCGTATGAAGGAATGAAAGTGAAGGGCGTTACCAGGACCGTGTTATCGCGCGGGCGTGTGGTGATCGACGATGCAGAGTATGTCGGAAAACCCGGCGATGGGCAGTTCCTCAAGCGCAGCGCATTTGCCGAAAAGTACTGAATTTTTCTCGCGGGAGAGGAGCAGCTTAGGTTTTTCTTCGTTCTTCACGGTGAACAATTAGATGCGCAACTCCTCCAGCCAAACCGAGACCGGTTCTGCTTCTCCAATTGTGAGCCCCACTACAGAGTCGTCAACATCCATGCCCGGTCTCGACGAGCGATTGACGAATCCTCCGCGCGCGCCGCTTGTCCTCAGAGTTGGGGTTGTGGGCCACCGCCCTGATCCGAAAAAGCGCGCGATGCCCGATACAAGGGCCCTTCAGAACATCAGCGGCAAGTTGCTGCTGCATATCCAGGACACATTCGCGGGAGTGGCCGACGCGCATCGTGATCTATTCTCTGCCCCGCCCAAACGCCCCGACGGTAAGCCCGCAGGGTTGAGACTCATTAGCGCTCTGGCTGAAGGTGCGGACCAGTGGGTGGCTTCAAAGGCTGCCGAGCTTGGCTACGAGCTTCAGGCCGTGCTGCCTTTCGAGCAATCGGAGTACGAACAAGATTTTCAAGATTCGAGAATCCTGAGCGAGTTCCGGCGGCTGCGCGGCCTGGCAACTGCTTTGTTCGAGATGGACGGCTGTCGCGAACGCTCCGGCGAATCGTATCTGGCGGCCGGGCGCGTGATCTTGAATCAAACGGACCTGCTCGTCGCTCTCTGGGACGGGAAAGATTCGCATGGGATTGGCGGAACCGGACAGATCGTGCGTGAGGCATTGCAACGAGGCATTCCCACGCTCTGGGTGAACTGGGGAACGCCGAGCAGTTGGCATCTAATGCGCCCGGCCTGGCGGCTGATCCAGCAGCCGATAGACGTTCAAGGCGACATGCGTTTGCTTGCCGAGCAGGTGACCGAGTTGCTTGTGCCGCTGTACGCGAATCACAACGGCAGGGAGCCGAACGACAGGCAAGCGGGCGAAGCTTATTTCCGCGAGCGCCGCCGATCCTGGACGTTGTTGGGCGGTTGGTGGAATTTCTTTCGCGATCTGCTCCGCGGAAGGCCCGCGCCATTGACGATACGCGTGCCTGAGTTCATTCCGGCAACCCGGGCGTCCTGGCACAAGGACTGGCACGGCGGGCCGGGAGAAAAGCGTCAACACAAGCTGCCCCGGCCGGTCATCGACTGGGTCGAACACAGCATCATCCCGCACTATGCCTGGGCCAATCATCTCTCGATTTATTATGCGAATCATTACCGAAGCTCGTTTGTTTGGATATACCTGCTGGGAACTATGGCGGTGCTCCTGGCGTTGATCGGCAAGACCGCGCATGCCTCACATACCGTCGAAGTTATTCTAATCGCCGCAGAGGTTATTGTGATCTGCATCATCATCGGACTCACCGGGTACGGTCGTCGCCGTCGGTGGCATGAGCGCTGGATAGATTACCGGACTCTGGCAGAGCGCTTGAGACTTGTACATTTCTACTGTTTACTCGGCGGACTCTGGCAGAACGCAAACGTTCCGTCGCATTTGGCCACGTATGGCAATCCGGCCGCGACGTGGATGCAGTGGCACGCGCGGGCGGTTGAGCGTGCCGTGGGTCTCCCCAGGATTGCCGTGCGGACGGACTACTTGTCCGCTTGCAAAGAACTGCTTCTTGAGGCGTTGATTGAGGGGCAAGAGAACTACCACGAAGAGAACGTCAAGCGGCTGGGCTCGACGGACCGGCGGCTCCACCGATTTGGCGAATGGCTTTTCATTGCGACTCTCATTGGTTGCGTCGTCCATTTGATCGTTGGACTTCGCTGGGAACGGTTCGGGGAATCGGCGGAAGCCTGGGACCGCTGGTTGATTTTTTGCGCAGCTTTTCTCCCGGCGCTTGGAGCGGCGATGGCGGCCATCCGCAGCCAGGGCGAGTTTCATCGCGTGGTTCAGCGGTCGCGAGCAATGAGCGACGAGCTCGAGCAACTCAAGGATGCAGTCGCGAATATTCCGACGCGACCAAACGAGCTGAACTCCCAGTTGCTGCAACAGGCGGTCGAGCAGACCACCCGCTTGATGTATAACGAGGTGCTCGACTGGCGCATTGTGTTTCAGGATCGGCCTCTGGTCTGGCCCGCGTGAAGACTGGGATGCCCTGGACACCACCGGCTTCAGCCGCGTGGTGCTTCAGTTTCAACCTACG
>JBASRM010000389.1:0-2380 GCA_049273835.1 Blastocatellia bacterium
GTCATGAATCGCCTCGTTGAAGTTCTCTTTGAGGTACAGGTCGAGTCCCCGAAGTCTACGAGTGTTGGCATCAGGTTTGGCAACTTCCACTACGCGGTTTGCCTGCAGCTCGCGGACCCGGGCACGAACCTGCTTGTCCTCAGGAAAGAGTTGCGCTACCTGCTCCAGTTCCTTTATTCCGGTCTCGAGTTCGCCCCGGGCATAGGCCTGCTCACCGGCCGCCGCCAACCTGTCCTTTACCTGGTTGCGAATCTGGCGTGCCTTATCGTTCTGGCGATCGATGGCCAGAGCTTGCTTCGAATAGAAGTATGCACTCGACCGCACGGGTTCGGTCAGGCGGCCGGCTTGTAGGGCTTCATCTGCCCGGCGCAGCAGTTCCCGCATTTCACCGCGCCTCGCCGAGAGTTGGTTTTCAAGCCTCGCAGCGGCCGCGTGCGCCTCTTCGTCGTGTGGATAGTAATCCATCAGGAAACTGTATATTTCCTGAGCCTGAGCAAGGTCCCCGCGTGAGATGGAGGACTCAGCCGACTGGTGTGCCGCTTTTCGGATTCGCTCGCGCATCTCAAGCGCAAAGCTGTTGTTGGGGTCGTGATTGAGAATGAGATCCGCATAGCGGCGCGCACTCCCCTCGTAAACCAATCCGTAGTCGCCGCGCGCGAAAGCCTCTTCGGCCCGCTGCTGATACTGCTTGATAGCTTCTTCAACGGGCAGCCCCGCCACTTCTGAGGGTGGCACCGGCGTTAGCTTGTATTCCACCGGAGCGGAATCGGAAACGGTCAGCGGCTCCACGATGGTTTCAAATCCCTCCTTTGAAATCGTCACCGTATATGTTCCGATGGCCAATCGCTCGAGCTTAACCGGCGAATGCCCGTAGTCTTTTGAGTCCAGTTTGATCTCTGCGCCAGACGGCACGGTGAGTATGACAAGCTGGTCGACGGTTGAAGGCTTTTTGGTGACGAGATAAACAGCGGCTACGGTCATCGCCGTTAACAGCACGGCCGCCGCCGCCGCAAGCAACCACCAGCGAGTGCCCTCGCGCGGATCTGGCGTTCGCGGAATGCTGATCTCCGGACCGGGCGCCTCTGTGTCAGAGCCTTCGTACTCCGCGATCGTCGTAGTGGTGACCTCTGCCATGGGGTCAATCGGCTTAGATGGGGCCGTCCGCGAAGCCGCGGACATATCTCCAGCAGAGCCCTTCGTCAGGGCCACGGCGCCATCCTTCACATCCTGATCGCCGATGCCGAGTTGACTGGAATTGCTCTCGCTGAACATTTTCCGTGTGCTCTCACTGCCCGGGCTCAAATTCCGTCGATTAATCTTTCCGGTTCCGGGTTTCTCGAGAGTGTTGTATTAGCCGGACCCGGGCGACTCAAATGCTAGGACTAAGAATACAATATCGCTTGAAGGGGGGCAACAATGCGCGGGCCTTGGTTCGGTCCAGCGCGCACGCGGTGTAAAAAGCTGCAAGGCGGACACAGGAATCGGTTGGGGCGCTCCGCTCTCTCAAGACAAGTTGTCGTTAAACTTGTAACCAATACCCCAAACTGTAAGGATATACTTTGGTCTCTTTGGGCTTCCTTCTATCTTGGTTCTAAGCCGATTTACGTGCGGATCTATATTCCGTTTGTAGCCTTCGTAACCGGTGTCCCATATAGCATTGAGCAGATCTTGACGCGAATAGACGTGACCGGGCGCGGATGCGAGCAATTCCAGGATTTTGAACTCGATTGGGGTCAGCGTCACTTGCTTACCTGCTACCCTGACCTGATGCTTGGTTAGATCGATCTCTATTTCACCGTGATTAAGTATTTTTTGCTGCTGGGCAGCCCTTGGCGCTCTTTTCTGCAAGGCTTCGATCCTGAGCTCGAGTTCACGCGGACTGAACGGCTTCGCCAGATAGTCGTCAACGCCGACGCCGTAGCCGGCCTCCTTGTCCCCAATCGTAGCCTTTTCGGTTAGCATTATGATCGGGGTGGTCACCCCCTTTTCTCTGAGAAGCTGACATAATCTAACACCGTCGATCCCGGGCATGACAACGTCAAGGATTATGAGGTTCGCGCCTGCCGAGAGACCGCTTTCAAGACCCTTTATTCCATCTGACGCTTGCAGTACCTCGTATCCCTTCGCGCCGAGGTAATCCGCAACCGTTGTGCGGATCGATTTATTGTCATCGACTATCAGGATTTTCTTGCCGGGAGTTCTGGGCATAGGTTCGCTTCAGAATCAAAGCAGCCGCATTGGCATGACCACATACTTGTAATCGGATTCTCCCTCGCCCGAGGGTCTCAACAAGGCAGGACTCTGTTCATCCTTGAACTCGAATAGCACTTCATCGGTGCCGACAACTCCGAGAAAATCCAACACGTATTGAGCGTTGAAC
>JBASRM010000400.1:0-15328 GCA_049273835.1 Blastocatellia bacterium
TTGCAGAACAAGGACTTCGACACCGGGGAACCGACCCGGGCCGGCGAATACGCACTCGCCGATGTGACTTATGGGAAATTGTTGGAACGGTTGGCTGACAAGGATTTCGAGAACATTACACCCAGCCTTCGTCAAAACATACTCGGTTTCTACAGTGATTTGAGCGGGCCTAACGCAACTAAGAAGGAAAAGAATGATTGGCAAGCAACGTTGCGAGCGCTCGATAAGCTGAAGGCTAAATCCACCCAGGCCAACCGGCCGGAACAACGGCGCTAAAAATCATTCTCATTCGGTGTGAGCATCTTGCGATTTCGAAACCGGATAGCCGGCGTTTATCCAGCCGTTGGTTCCCCCAACCACGTTGTATAGATCTGCGAATCCCCGGCGCGCCAGGATGGCCGTTGCGGCGCTCGATCGATACCCGCTAGCGCAAATCACCGCGGTAGCCAAGGTCGGATCGAGGGTGGAGACTTGCTCCTCCAGATGCGGGAGTGGCACATTGATCGCGCCCGGCACGTGAGCGTTGGTGTATTCTCCCGGACGGCGCACGTCGACGATAGAAAGAGTCGCGCTGTCCGCGATAAGTTGATAAAGCTCGTCGACCGGCATTTGAGAGATTGCGTTGGACGTCAGTCCCGCCAGATCCCAGGACTGCATTCCGCCGTCCAGATATCCGCTAACGCCTTCAATACCCACTCGGGCAAGCCGGGTCACGGCTTCATCTACGGCGCCCACGTCGTCGGCTACCAGAATGATCGGGGTGCTTGTCGCGATCAATGTGCCGCACCAGGTTGCAAACTGACCACTCAACGCGATGTTGAGCGCTCCAGGCACGTGAGCGTTACCAAACGCTGCCGATGAACGTACGTCGAGGACCAGGTGACCCCTTTCGGCAAGCACCTTCACTTCTTGCGCCGTAAGCGCTTTCGGCGGAGGCAACTCTTTGAGCGCCGCCGCTCCGGTTCTATTGATCTCGGCGTCGCGCGGAAAATAAGCGGGCGCTTCAGGCAAGTCGACGGTCATCATTCGAACAAATTCGCCTTTGGACATCGGCTTCAGGGCGTAGTTGAAGGAGCGCTGCTCACCGATGGTTGATGATGTCTCCTTCGAAATATTCCTTCCGCACATCGAGCCTGCACCATGAGCCGGATAAACTTCTACCGCATCGTCCAGCTTCATCAGTTTTTCGTGTAGGCTGTCATAAAGCATTCCGGCCATCTGCTCGGCGGTAAATCCACGTCCGCCTGCCAGATCCGGCCGGCCTACGTCGCCAATGAACATCGCGTCGCCGGTCAGAACTTTCTGAGGCGCCGGAGAGACTGCGTTATCAATGACGAGGATCGAAACGCTCTCGGGCGTATGGCCCGGTGTCTCGAGAAAACGCAGCGTCACGCCGCCGACGTTGATTTCGTCGCCGTCGGCGACAGCTCGATGAGGAAAGGTCGCGCCGGATCGTGGTCCGAAAATGATCTCGGCGCCAGTGCGCGCTGCCAGTTCGCGATGCCCGCTCACGAAATCAGCGTGCAGGTGTGTTTCGATCACGTGCTTGATCTTGAAGCCCCGGGCCTCGGCTTCGGCCACGTATTGATCTACGTCGCGTTGAGGATCTACAACAACAGCTTCATCTCCAGATCCAATCAGGTAAGAAGCATGAGCAAGACAGGCGAGGTAAAACTGTCTGAAGTACACTGGCGGGTATCCTCCGTTTGCATCTCAAACGCACCAAACGACAGGCACAATATCACCAATTCACCGCACGCGACAAACAACCATTTGCGGATTGAGCTCGTCCCTCGGCGTTGTAGCGCTTGACCTAAAGGCTTGCGAAGTTGGCGAGCAATCTCAAGCCCGCGTTCTGACTTTTTTCCGGATGAAACTGCACGCCGCAGACGCTGTCACGCGCGCAGATCGACGGATAACGGATTCCGTACTCGGTTTCGGCGACAACGATATCGGGATCTTCGGACTGAACGTGATATGAGTGAACGAAGTAAAAATAAGTCCCGTCTGGCAAGCCCCGCGCGATAGGGTGCGATTTTACGGCTTCAATTTGGTTCCAACCGATTTGCGGCACATTAGGGCCCCCGGCGGGAAAACGAACGACTCGTCCCGGCAAAAGGCCCAGCCCCTTATGAACCCCAAACTCGTGACCTTCATCGAACATTAACTGTAGACCGACGCACAATCCAAGAACCGGTTTGCTATGCTCAGCAGCTTCCTGAACAAGTTGATCGAGCCCCGACTCGCGCAGTCGTCGAGCGCACTCGCCGAACGCGCCCACTCCAGGAAGCACCAGGTGGCCGGCGTCGCGAATCGTTGCTGGGTCGCCGGTCACAAGCGCGCGCGCGCCGACCGCCTCGAATGCCTTCTCAACGCTTCGGAGGTTACCAACTCCATAATCTACTATGGCGATCATAATGAGTCCGTCATCAGCGCGCTCCGCCAACCGTCAAGCAAGTCAAGCTGTCGAGACAACGCTTACTCTGCGCATCGTTTGCAAACAGCCGTCGGCTTCCCTTTTTGAGAGACATCATATACCAGCCGCGGCGAAACTTTTAACACGATTAGCAGGTCAGTTCAGGCGTGTTGTTGAAGTGGGTCGCTTCTCGGCGGGAACGGGGACGCGGCCGTAGTACTGAGCACGTCGATTGAGCCTATTTTTGCTAACCGCAGGCAGGCAATAATTATTGACAAGGGAATGGGGTTATGTTTGAATGCCGCTACTGAAGCTCGCTACGCCCCTTACTAGTGAATTCAGTGGGTTGCCAGGTTGAACAATTTGAGGCTTACGAGCTACAGACTCGTGACCCGGTGTTTTCCCGAAACTACATCTTTTTGCGGCACAATTGAATTCAAGCCCTCGCGTACATTTTGATCAAGCAGTTACTGTCTGTGACAAGAGGCGATGCTAGAAGGTTGGCTCCCGTCGCACCACTGTTTCACGATCTCAGAGCCGCGCCTAGCGTGGGAACGCGTCAAGTCCTAAAGCAGTCCGAGCTTGTTGAGTTTTGAGTGGAGGCACGCAAAAAGCGGGTCTTCCAGCGGAGGCAAGTATGGAGCGGGTTCTGAATCGAATTTCTTTCAAATCCTGCATATTAGTAATTTGCTTATTGGCTTCGGTGCAGGTCGCACTGGGGACCACTGTGGTTCGCCCACTCGACGACACAATGATAGTCGAGGCGAGGGCAATTGTGCGTGGCAAGGTCCTCTCTGTCGCAAGCAGCTTTGACGAACAACATAACAATATTTATACCTACATAACGATAAAAGTGCAGGAAGTCCTGAAAGGGCAGATCTCCGAACGCCGCATCGTGATCAAGGAGCCTGGCGGACAGGTTGGTGAGCAAGGCAGCATCGTTTTCGGCACGCCTCAGTTCAAGCCCGGCGAGAAAGTGCTCTTATACCTGGACACGTGGAACGATGGGAGTCTAAGAGTCCACGAGATATTTCTGGGGAAATTTGACATCATTCAAGACCCGAAGACCGGCCAGGAGTTTGCCGTACGCAGCGAGTCGGGTGAAAACGTTGACGTTGTCCCTTCGTCGAATGGCCACTCGAAGGGTCCAATCACCGATCGTATGGAGCTGTCAGCCTACACCCGGATGGTTCGAAACAGACTAACGGCGAACTGGGATCGATCCCGGCAATTTGAAGAGACCTATTACCGCAATGCGCCGCTCCTAAGCCGGCCGCTCGAGTTTGCTAGACTCAGCGAAGACGGAGAACTCAGCCCTCAATACACGCTGATAAGCTCCGCGAACCCGCGTTGGTTTGAGCCTGATACTGGACAGTCTGTGGTTTTCATGGTGAACACCGATTCTCCACCCAGCGCAACGATAATAAATGACGTCAACGCAGCGATGAACGCGTGGTCAGTGGTTCCGAACTGTGCATTGCGTGTTGCAAATGGAGGGACAACCGGCGCCTGTAACCCGGCAGTTGGGTTGAATACTATTATCTTTAATAACTGTGACGGGCGGTGGTCGCCAAGCGCTTGCGCCAGCACGTTGGCATTGGGAGGGCTCAGTTGGACCGGCGTTACGAAAGTAATAAACGGCACGACGTTTCATCAAGCAACTGCCGGCTTCATAACTTGCAATCCTTATGCGGCGTGCAATTTTAGTAACGCGTGCAATACGCAGGAAATACTGACCCACGAACTAGGGCACACTCTGGGTTTGGGGCACAGCACTGACTCCAGCGCGACAATGTATGCGTTCGCACACTTCGATGGACGCTGTGCGTCAATCAGACCGGACGACGTTGCTGGAATCACTTTTCTGTATCCTGGTTCGGGGGGCGGCCCCGGCCCGTTGACAGTCGCGACCTCTTCCCTGGCGAACGGGACGTTGAATACGTCCTACAGCCAGTCGCTTTCGGCTTCGGGAGGCACATCGCCATACTCATGGAGCATCGTTCAAGGGTTGGGGTCGCTGCCGCCGGGGTTGAACTTGAACGCCGGCACGATCAGCGGGACCCCGGGTTCAATTGGAACATATAACTTCACCGTACAGGTGACCGACGCAGCATCGGGCACGGCGCAAAAGGCGTTGTCTATCGTCGTGGTCGCGGCAGGAGCGGCCCCGCTTGATTCGCAGTTTGTTTCGCAATCGGTTCCGAGCACTCTTACCCCAGGTCAGCAATTCACGGTGAACATAAAGTTTCTAAACATCGGAACAGTGACCTGGACCGGTTCTCCGTATTGGCTGGTATCCCAGAACCCGGCGCTCAACCAGATTTGGGGGGGTAACGGCGTACCGCTGAGTTCCTTCACGGTGAATCCCGGGCAGCAACTTGACTTAACCTTCGACGCTTTCGCGCCGACAACTCCCGGAACCTACAATTTTCAATGGCAGTTGTATCAAAACGGCGGCTCCGGATTCTTCGGCCAGATGTCGCCAAACGTGGCGATACTAGTTGGCACCGCCGTGGACAATTCAAGCTTTACAACGCAGTCAGTACCCGCATCAATCTCCGCAAATGGAGTGCGTTCTGTTACGGTAACAATGAACAACTCTGGCTCGACGACCTGGGCAGCCGGGACCTACTACCTCGGTTCGCAGAACGCGCAGGGCAACACCACCTGGGGATCGAACCGTGTGAATTTGGCCGCACCGATCGCGCCTGGGGGTCAGGCAACGGTGACCTTCAATATCACAGCACCGTCCACGCCGGGCTCATACAATTTCCAGTGGCAGATGGCGAAAGACGGCGCCGGATATTTCGGAGCTCTTTCGACCAACGTCTCTGTCAACGTCTTCGCCAAGAAGACGCTATTCGATTTTGATGGCGACAATCGCGCGGATGTCGGCGTTTTCCGTCCTTCAAACGGCGGTTGGTATATCGTCAACAGTTCCACCGGTCAGCCACAATTTGTAGGATGGGGAATCAACGAAGACAAGCCCGCAGCCGGAGACTACGACGGCGACGGAAGGACTGACGTTGCGGTGTTTCGACCGTCGAATGGAGTCTGGTACATCATAAGAAGCACCAACGGCTCAACCACCAGCACAGGTTGGGGAGTTAACGGAGATCTGCCGGTGCCGGGAGATTATGACGGAGATGGAAAGTCTGATATCGCTGTCTATCGCCCATCAAACGGCGTCTGGTACATCATTCAAAGCTCAACGGGGTCGCCAAGCAGCGTCGGTTGGGGAATCCCAGGTGACATACCAGTTCCCGGAGACTTTGACGGGGACGGGAGGACCGATGTAGCCGTCTACCGACCATCAAATGGCGTCTGGTATATCGTCAATAGCTCTAACGGCTCAACCCGATCGGTGGGTTGGGGCATAAGCGGAGACAAGCCGGTTTGTGGTGATTTTGACGGGGACGGCAGAATCGATATCGCTGTTTACCGCCCGTCCAACGGTGTGTGGTACATCATCAACAGCTCAAATAACTCGGTCAGCAATTCGAGTTGGGGAATAAACGGCGATATGCCGGTACCAGCAGACTATGACGGTGACGGGAGAGGAGATCTGGCCCTGTATCGGCCGTTGAGCGGAATGTGGTTTATCATGCAAAGCCTCATCGGTTCACCCAACAACTTGGGATGGGGGCAATCCGGCGATCTCCCTGTTGCGGGCGGGAACTAAACGAAGGTAGCCGGGCTCACGTGTTTTACGATCGCGATGCTGGGTATGACGTGAGCCTGCTTCATTTCCGACTTGTTCAATTACCTTGGCTTCAAGCGTAGAACAGATATCAGGCTATTGTATGCGCCTGACATCGCCATCAGGATTGCAGGTCATTTCAATCACGGTGTATCGCTTCTTAAGCTTTTCCAACTCGGTTCGCTGATGCTCCAGCATCTCGCGATAATCAGCCGGTGGGTTTCCCCAGCAACCAATTAGCCGGTAGAAACGGATCTGCTTGCCGCCCAAATCAACTAACCTGCCTTTTCTACAGCGCGCTTTTAGCTGAATCAACTTCTCCTCCACCGTAACTCTCTCGACCGAAGCACCAGTCGCGTTAGACCGAGTGAGTCGAGCGGAGACGACGTTAGATAACTTGATGCCCGAGGGGAGACAGCGCTGAAACGGATCACTTGTCGCGGGAAAGAAACAGGAGAGGGATAGAAAAACGGCGAGGTACGTCATGCGATTTTTCTATCATGAACCAAACAGATATGCGAAACACCGGGCGATCCCCTTGGAAGGTCCGTAACGCTTTGAACCGATTGCGGCGAGTTCGCGCGCACAGGCTAATGTCACGGGAAGTGATAAACCTCTTCTCTTTGACGGTGTTTGACAGATTAATTTGGACGCGACATGATAGCCGGTGCTCAAGGTTGATCCCCCACAATAATTACTGAATCTAATCGGAGTGGAGTAATGAGAAGAACAACACATGCACTATTAATGTTGTCGCTAATTGCAGCGCTGTTTTTGGGTATTGCGTTGATTGGCGCTGCCCCCGCGCCGGTGAAGGCTCAGGCGGCTGCGGCAGCCGGTGATGATGATGACGCAGATTTGCCGCGTATCGCACGCGGCAGAATTGAAAAGGATGAGTACTTACGTCTCCGCGACTCGCACATCAATCGATTGCGCGGCCTTCCTTATGACAAACGAGATGCTCGTGTGAGGGCCATTCAGGAGATGGAAAGACAAGAAGCAAATGCCCCAACTATTACCACCGCTACCTGGGCCTCGATCGGACCGGCTCCCATCCCCAACGGTCAGACGAGCCCGCAGACTCCAGTGAGCGGACGGACCATTTCAATCGCAATTCATCCAACAAATCCCGACATCGCCTACGTGGGAACCGCGCAAGGCGGCGTCTATCGAACCACAGACGGCGGAACGACCTGGGTAGCGATATTAGACAGCGCATTATCCCTGGCAATTGGCGCGATTGCTATTGCACCGTCCGACCCGACCACGGTTTTTGTCGGCACAGGCGAGCCCAACTTTTCCTGCGATAGTTTCTTTGGCGTAGGTGTCTACCGAATTTCAACCGCGGATACGACGCCGGTGGTCGCCGGGCCATTTAACCTGGACGGCAGTGCCGTTGACGTTATGACCGGGCGTTCGGTAGGAAAAATAGTCGTTCATCCTACCGACCCCAATACCATCTTCGTCTCAACGACAAGTGGGATCGGCGGAGTTGGCTGCGATTTTCCGTCGGCTCAACCATCCCGCGGTCTGTACAGGTGTACAAATGCCCTGGTAGCTTCGCCCACCTTTTCAAAGCTCAACGTGGCTACGGCCAACGGCGGCAACCGCTCGATCACCGATGTGGTAATGGACCCCGGAGATCCAAACGTGGTTGTGTGCGCGGTGGTTGGATTCAGCGGCGCGGGTGATGGGGGTATCTATCGGACGGCGAACGCGCTGGCGGCGAATCCGACCTTCAGCCGGACGCTGACCGTCGGGACCGCCGTGCTTACGTTCAGGACCGAGCTCGCAATCAACAAGGTCGGCATGGTGGTGACGGTGTTTGCCGCGATCGGCGAGCCTTCATCGAGTGTGAGTTGCAACAACGTCGGGCAATCGGGAACGTTGAAGAAATCAACCGACGGTGGGTCAACCTGGTCGGCGGCCCTCTCGGCGGCTAATGGTTTTTGCGGAGGTCAATGCTCTTACAACATTTCTCTGGCGGTCGATCCGGCAAACGCCAACAACGTGATCCTTGGAGGAAATGTTAACGGCACTTGCTCGAGGCTTGTTGCCCGCTCGACGAACGGCGGCACTAATTTCACAAACGGCTCAGCGGGAGTCCACGCCGATAACCACGTCGCGGTGTTCGCGCCGTCAAACCCCACAATCGTTTACATGGGAACCGACGGCGGCATCTATAAATCAACAGACAGCGGCGCAACATGGACCAGCCTGAACAACACCGGGTTCAATGCGACGCAATTCCAAAGCCTGGCCCTACACCCGCTTGACCGGGAATTCATGATCGGCGGCACTCAGGACAATGGCACCGAGTTCAAGCAAGCGAATGGAGTCTGGACACGGACTGACTTTGGAGATGGTGGCTTTGCGCTGATCGACCAAGGCGCAACCGACACCAACAGTGTGACCATGTATCACACCTACTTTAATCTAACCGGTACACTAATCGGCTTCGCCCGCGTCAACACCACGCCTTGCGCGACAGAAGGAAACTGGGCGTTTAGGGGTAGTTTTTCAGTGCCGCCGCCGCCTGATCCCACTCCTCTGTGCGATGGGTCACCGGCAGAAGTGCTCAACGGCATAGGACTCAATGAGGATGTTGAGTTCTATGCGCCGATGGCCCTGGGCCCGGGAACCCCCAACACTTTGTATTTCGGTACCGATCGGCTTTATCGCTCCATTACCAAAGGCGACGTAATGACTGTTGTGAGCCAGGCGCCGATTGAAGCAGGCATGACGGTCACCGCTATCGGCATCTCGCCGCAGAACGACAACGTTCGAATAGTGGGGCTGCTTAACGGCCATGTATACGCGACCACCACCGGATCGTTGATGCTAACCAACGTGACAGGTCCTATCCCTGCAAAGTATGTCGGGAAGGCCGTGATTGATCCCACCAATGCCAATACCGCTTATGTCACGCTTGCGGGCTTCGGGCTGCCAGCGGGACAGCACGTGTGGAAGACGACGAACTTGAACGCCGGAGTTCCGACCTGGACCGCCTCCGGAGGCGGCATTCCCGACGTTCCGGTAAATGCGTTTGTAGTGAACCCGGCCAACGCCAATCATCTGTACGCCGGAACAGACATCGGCGTCTTCAGATCGACGGACGGCGGCGCGACCTGGGGTGCATTCAGCAACGGGCTACCGCGCGTGGCCGTGTTCGACATGGCAATTCAACCAACCTTCAAGGTTCTGCGCATCGCCACTCACGGGCGCGGCATCTGGGAGATCTCACTTCTGGCCCGTCCAACTCAATACGATTTTGACGGTGACACCAAGGCCGGCATCTCTGTGTGGCGGTCGTCCTCAGGCGTGTGGTTTATCACCAACAGTTCGACCTCCACGACGACCAGCGTGGGCTGGGGCGTTTCCGGCGATCTAATCGTTCCCGGTGACTACGACGGAGACGCCATGGCCGATATAGCGGTGTGGCGTCCGTCAAGTGGGGTCTGGTTCATCATCAAGAGTTCGAATGGAATGACACAGACTACAGGTTGGGGATTGAGCTCAGACATACCTGTCCCCGGAGACTACGACGGAGACGGCAAGACGGACATTGCAGTGTGGCGGCCCTCAACCGGGACGTGGTTTATCATCAACAGCTCGACGGGATTGGTAACCAATGTGGTATGGGGAACCAGCGGAGATTTGCCTGTTGCCGGGGACTACGATGGAGATGGCAGGACGGACGTTGCGGTGTGGAGACCATCAACGGGCACGTGGTTTATCTTCAAGAGCTCAAATGGAGGGATGATAACGCAAGGATGGGGAGTGAGTGGTGACAAGGTTGTACCGGCGGATTACGACGGAGACGGGAAAGCCGATATAGCAGTATGGCGGCCATCGACAGGCGTGTGGTTCATCATCAAGAGCTCGGACAGTTCCACGATAACGACCGGGTGGGGAGTGAACACAGATACGGCGGCGCCGGGCGACTACGACGGGGACGGTAGGACTGATATAGCGGTGTGGAGACCGGGGAGCGGGACGTGGTTCATCATCAGAAGCTCGAACGGTTCGACGACGTCTGTTGTCTGGGGTGTGAGCGGAGACGTACCGGTGCCGTCGGCTTTTGTCTTGCCTTAGCCGGAAGCAGCGAAAGAATTCCGAATGCGCTGAGGCCAACCACGTTACCGGTGCTTGAGCTTCTGGTTGCGGAGTCTTCGAGCCGATCGAATCAATAATGGGCACCTGCGCCGATTACGGCGTCGTGCATGAACCTACCTGATTCCAATCGATCTATATACTTCTAATTCTTCTCTGTTAGAATGCCACGAGAGCAGGTAGTCCCAAACAAACATCGCTGAGCGCCCGGGACTCGCTTCCCGAATAGAAGAACAACAATGAGCGCTCGCAGCTCCTCACCATTGAACCCCGTCGCTTGCTTGCCGATCCACCGAGATGTAGGAGGAATCACCGCATGGCCGGACCATGGATAAGAAATCTCCGACCGTTTATCTTTTCACTCAGCGCATTCGCACTAATTGCGTTTGTGGCGGACCCGCATCCGTCGCGCGCGAGGTCTGCAGCCCCGGTTGCGACGACCATACAGCTTCAGCCGGTAATTACTAGTGGGCTGACTTCTCCGGTTTATGTTACCAACGCGCACGATGGGAGCAATCGGCTTTTTACCTTGGATTTGCGCGGTACCATTCAACTCCTTCAGCCGGGCCAGACTGTCGTCACGCCCTTTCTCGATATCCAGACACGAGTAATGTCGGGCGGTGAACAAGGTCTGCTGGGGTTAGCTTTCCACCCGCAGTTTAAGAACAATGGCCGCTTCTTTGTAAACTATACCCGTAAGCCTGATGGCGCGACCGTAATCGCGGAATATCGCGTATCGCCCACCAACCCGAACTTCGCACCCCCGACCGAGGTAACCACTTTTCTGACGATCCCCCAGCCCTTTGCAAACCACAACGGCGGAATGATTGAGTTCGGGCCCGATGGGTTTCTTTATATTGCGATGGGCGATGGGGGAGACGGCAATGATCCCGGAAAACGAGCGCAGAACATCAACAATCTTCTCGGCAAGATTCTTCGGATAGACATCGATCACCCAAACGGACAGGTAGCATATTCTTCGCCTCCGACGAATCCTTTCGTGGGCGTTGACGGGGCTGATGAGATCTATGCCGTTGGAATGCGCAACCCGTGGCGTTTTTCGTTTGATCGCACCACGGGTCAACTTTATGTCGGAGACGTCGGCCAAGGCGCCTGGGAGGAGATTGACATCGTCACCCTCGGAGGCAACTACGGCTGGCGCGTTTACGAAGGAAATCACTGCACAAACCTGGATACCGATTTATGCGTGCCGCAAAACTTTCTTTTTCCGATAGCGGAATACGCTCACTCGGGAGGCCGTTGTTCGATAACCGGAGGCTATGCCTACCGTGGACCGATCTCAACGTTTCCTCCCGGAACATACGTCTACGGGGACTTCTGCACCGGTGAAATCTTCTCGCTGGAAGGTGGCCAACAGAATTTGCTGTTGGATGCCCCCATCAACATCAGCTCGTTTGGGGAAGACGAAGCCGGAGAGATCTACGTCGTTGCGCTCGGAAATGCAGTTTACCGAATCGTCAATCCCAACGCCTCTTGCTCCTTCTTTGTATCGCCCGCCAACCCGTCGTTTCGGGCAACAGGAGGCACGGGAAGCGTAGTTGTTACGGCTCCAGTTAGTTGCAATTGGTCCGCTGTTAGCAACGATAGCTTTATCGTTATTAATTCGGGTTCAAGCGGGACGGGCACGGGTGCGGTCACCTATTCAATAGCACCTAACGCGTCCACCGATCGCACGGGAACCTTGACGATTGCAGGTCAGACTGTAACCGTCGTTCAAAGTGCTAAACAAAACCTGTTTGACTTCGATGGCGATGCGAAGACCGACATAGCCGAGTGGCGGCCTACGCCGTCCTCGGAGTGGATGATGATTGATAGCTCCAGCGGCAATCCCAAGCAAAGGTTTTGGGGCGTGCCTGGCGATCAGCCCGTGCCCGGAGATTACGACGGCGATTGGAAGACCGACATCGCAGTGTGGCGACCTTCGAATGGCACGTGGTACATCATCAAGAGCTCTGACGGCGCCCAAACCGTGATCGGTTGGGGGGTCAACGGCGATGTTCCTGCGCCCGGTGACTACGACGGTGATGGAGAAACTGACGTAGCCGTTTGGCGTCCATCAACAGGCTTCTGGCACATACGCAAGAGTTCTGACGGCTCGCTGATGACTTTTCGCTGGGGTGTCAGTGGAGATGTGCCCGTCCCGGGCGACTACGATGGAGATGGAAAAACAGACATCACTGCCTGGCGTCCGTCAACCGGGACATGGTTCATCGTGAATAGCTCGAACGGCATGGTGAGCGTTGTTGGTTGGGGAGTCAGCACCGATAAGGTCGTGCAGGGAGACTACGATGGCGACGGCAGGACGGATGTGGCCGTGTGGAGGCCGTCAACCGGAGTTTGGTATGTGATTAATAGTTCCAATAGCGCGGTCACCGTGGTCCATTGGGGCTTAAGCACTGACAAGCCGTTGACCGGAGACTTTGACGGAGACGGGAAGACGGACCTGGCGACATATCGCCCGAACACCGGCGGGACTTCGGCATGGTACATCATCAACAGCTCGAGCGGCGCGGTGCGAACGATCGATCACGGAAGTTCGAATGACACCCCGGTGCCGGGGGCGTTGATCCCGTGATAACGCAAGTTGGCCTGTCGATCTGGACTAGGTGATTGAACCGACTCGGTTCGACTTTTGCGCGGAAAGACTGATATAGTCCTGAACAATTGCAGGTTGGGCAGGTTAGGGCACCTGACGAGTTCCCGAAATCGATGCAGCGCGGGATTTGGATACGCCCTGCGATCTTTGAGCCTCGAGAGTTACTCAAAGATGGAAAGATCGTCGAATGATGGCCACATCGCTGTGATTGACGTCGTCAAGAAGTACCCGCGCAGCCTTTAGCAAGTTCAACAAGGAGGCAAGATGAGACTAGTTTTTGGCAAGGATAGTAGCGTAACCAGACCCCTTATTGGCGGATTTGCACTCTTCATACTGTTTGCTTTAATAGGAATGAAGTACGATCGTAATCCAGCCGTAGCATCACAGTCCGATCGAGTCAACATCGAGATTCTGCCTGGTAAAAAATCGAAAGTCATAGATGCGTCGGCTCGCGGGTTCGTTCCCGTAGCAATACTGAGTACATTGGACTTCGATGCTACAACTGTGAACCCCGGCTCGGTGAGGCTTGCCGGCGCTCCGATTACAAAGGGCAAGGATGGCCAGTTCAGAGGGTATGTGGCCGATGTCAACGGGGATGCGAGAGCTGATCTTATTGTATATGTGTCGTCATATTCGCTTGGTCTGCAGGCCGGCACCTCTGAAGCCATGCTGATGGCGGCTACTTTCGAGGGCAGATCTTTATCCGGATCACAGCAAGTGTGGTTTAGTGGCCCGCTGGGCAGCGTGTCGGCCATGGTGGCGAAACCTACTGAGTCAAACGGTACGTTCTCCAATAGCAATGCAATCAGCATCGAGGACACCATCACCCCTCCAACCAAGGCGGTGCCCTATCCCGCAGCCATCAACGTTGCCGGTGAAGCTACGGTAACGAAGGTCACGGTTAAGGTTACAAATTACGGGCATACTTTTCCCGACGACGTAGATTTCCTGCTGGTAGGACCGACTGGAGCGAAGTGTTTGTTGATGGCGGATTGCGGCGGAAGCGGCGAGTTCCCACCTTCGACTGTGACGCTCACTTTTGACGATGCCGCAGCTAATTCGTTACCGGACACCACCTGGCTGGTGGATGGCTCTTACACCGTGAAACCGACCAAAGGCACCAGCCTGGGCGCGCCTGACAATAGCGTCCCAACCGACTTTCCGAGTCCCGCTCCCGCCGGGCCGTACGGCACGTCATTGTCCGTTTTCAACGGAACCTCTCCAAACGGCGTGTGGAGTTTGTATGTAATCGATGATTCGGCGGGCGATCAAGGCTCGATCTCCGGCGGCTGGAGCCTGACCATCAATGGTGGGTCGCCGCCTGCGACGAAGACGCCTTTTGATTTTGATGGCGACAAAAAAGCTGACGTCTCGGTGTGGCGTCCTTCAACGGGTGTCTGGTTCATACAAAACAGCTCGAACTCAAGCACTACTACCGTTGGCTGGGGCGTCTCGACCGATCGGATCGTGCCGGGCGACTACGACGCGGACGGTAAAGCCGATGTCGCGGTGTGGAGACCATCCACCGGTGTATGGTTCATCATCAAGAGTTCAGACAGCATGACGCTATCGACCGGGTGGGGTTTGAGCACCGACGTGCCGGTTCCTGCCGATTACGACATGGACGGCAAGACCGACATCGCTGTGTGGCGGCCTTCGACCGGAACGTGGTTCATCATCAACAGCTCAAACAGCTCGGTGACCACCTTCGTTTGGGGTGAAAACGGAGACCTGCCGGTGCCCGCCGACTACGACGGAGATGGAAAAGCTGACATAGCTGTATGGCGACAATCGACGGGTACGTGGTTCATCGTCCGGAGCACGAACGGCTCGATCGTGAATCAAGGTTGGGGCGTCAGCGGCGACAAGGTTGTTCCCGCCGATTACGATGGCGACGGAAAGGCTGACATAGCCATATGGCGTCCTTCAACCGGTGTATGGTTCATCATCAGGAGTTCGGATAGCACCCCTGTCAATACAGGCTGGGGGTTGAGCACAGATGTGCCGGTGCCCGGTGATTATGACATGGATAACAAGACGGACATCGCGGTATGGAGGCCGTCGAGCGGGACATGGTTCATCATCAATAGCTCCAATAGCTCCACGACCACTGTTGTGTGGGGAATAAACGGAGATATCCCCGTGCCTTCGGCTTACGTAGCACCGTGATGAGGATCAAGCACACGTAAGCTTTCAATCCTCCCAGAACAATGAGGGCGCCTTCTAGTGAAGGCGCCCTCATGCTTTGTAGCTGACTCGTCTCTTTTTCGCTCATACAGGTTTCTTTCGCTGGTTCCTTTGACTTAACGAGAAGACGCGTTATCTGCGTTCGAGGAAGCAGTTCGCGGAGGGGGCCGCTTCTTGAGCCGGTTTGACCGCTCGCGACGGCTGCGCCCAGGTTCATTCTTGAACGTGCATCTGATTCCATAAGACATTAGAATGCTAGGGCTCTTTGTTACCTAGTCTCGACATACAGGAGGAA